>DAOOFR010000046.1:0-20665 GCA_035415285.1 Opitutaceae bacterium | reverse complement strand
AGGTCTTCTGGAACCTCTTCGGCAGCTCCAACCAGCTCCTCGCCGCCCTCGCGCTGCTCGGCATCAGCGTCTGGCTCGGGCGCCGCGGTCGCACGCCCTGGTTCACGCTCGGGCCCTCGATTTTCATGCTCGTGATGACCATCTGGAGCCTCGGACTCACCCTTTGGCAGCGCAGCACGATCTTCACCGCCCCCGCCGCCCAGGCCGCCCACCAGATGGAGTTCTGGGTCGCCGCCGTGCTCGTCGTCATGGCACTTTGGATCGTGGTCGAGGCCCTTCTCCTCGCGCGCCAGCCCGCTAAACCGGCACCGGAAACGGCGCAAGTCTCCCGCTGAACCCCGTCTCCGCGCGATTCGCCTCCTGTCGGCTTGCCTCCATAGTCCCGTTCAAGCGTCGCCGCCCCACCACCTCGCCACCATGCCCGCCTCGCATCCCTCCGCCAAGAGTCCGCCGCTGTTCACGCCGTTCGGGGTGCTGCTCCTGCTCGTGTTTCTCCTCGCCTTGGCCGCCGCCGGCCTGAGCACCCGGCGCTTCATCAAGAACCGCGACCTCCCGCCTCCGGGCACGTATCTGGTCATCGCCGGCCACGAGAACCCGCTCTTCGTCAAACTGGCGCAGCGATCGATCAAGGGACTGCACCGGGCAGTGGGTGTGCGTGGGCAACTCGAGGTCCCGGGCGAGCCCAACCCGCGCCCGCTGCTGGTTTCCAGCCGCAACAGCTCGGCCTGGGAACAGAAGATCAAGATCCCCCAGCTCAACCCCGGGGCCAAACCAACCGACATCGAGTCCCACATCGCCGTCCTGCTCTCGACCACCATCCCCGACGATCCCGCACTCTACGGCCGGACCATCCCCGCCTCCTTCGACCTCGACATGATCGTCCCCCGCCTCGACCCGCAGAATCCAAAGGTCGGCTTGGCCGCACCCGACCGCGTCACCTGGACCATGCAGCTCCAAGTCCAGCCGCCCAACTTCGTGCGCCTCTACCAGCGGGTCAACCGCATCGCCCTCACGGTCGCCGGCGCGGTGGTCGGGATCGCCCTGCTCCGGCAGTTGGTTCGCCGCCAGCGAGCACGGCGCTTCAAATCGTAGGCCTGCGGCGCGCACAGGGATTCGCCCCTTGGTGCGGTGGCCGGCGGCTCAATGCTCGAACACCGTCGTCGCCCACCAAGGCCCCGCGCTCTCGCCGCGCCACGCGCTCCACCACCAGGCCGACACATCCGTCCACTCCCGGCCCGCCGCGTCGTTGATGCGCTCGCGTACGCGGCGCGTGCACCCGGCGCGTTCGGCCAAGGTCGTGCCCCAGCTCCGGCCCGTCGCATCACGCCACACCGGCCCCGGCTGCACCGCATACCCCAGACCGCGCAGGCAGTGCAGCGCCGGATGCAACTTCCGCGTCTCCCGCGCCACCCAGCGCAGCACGATCGTCCGCTCGCCGTCGGTGAAAGCGGCGACCTTTCCAGGAAACCCCGCCGCGAAACGTGCCTCGCGATCCGACGGCGCGAGCGCCGTGAGCGGCCTCCCCTCGAAAGTCTCCGGCCACCCGGAAAACGCCGCGGCCTCCTGCGGCACACCACCCCCGCCGAGCACCGGCCGCACCGCCGTTCCCATCAGTGCGAGTCCGAGCAACAGGATCACCCACCGCGGAGCCGGCGAAGCCTGCCTAAGCGATCTGCCACAGCCGGAGCCCTCCCCCGCGGCATCCACGCCCGCCAGCCTCCCTCGTCCCCCGCACCAAGCCACCGCCCCCAATGCCGCGCCGAACAGCGCCAGCCCGATTCCCTCATGCAGCCACTGCGCCGGGGCACCGCCGCGCACCTCGAGAAGAAACAGCGCCACGCAGCGCAGCAGGTTCGCCAACGCCACGACCGCCCCGGTCCGGCGCAGCAGCATCAACGTCGCTCCAGCGCCCAGTCCGCGCACCGCGGCGAGCGTGCAGGCCGCGAATAACCCCGTCCAAAGCATCTGGATGCCGCTGCACGGGGCGTCGACCAGCACCGTCTCGCCCGCCCACCGCAGCGCCGTGCCTTGCCGGACCACGTCGTAGCCGAGGACCTGCAGCAACGGCACGCTGCACGCCGCCGTGAGCGCGCGCAGCGGATAGCCCAGATAGAACTGCGCCGTGGCCACCACTGGCAGCGACAACAGGAGGAGCCCGGCGCGCGCCACCGCCGGCCCCGCCCCTCCCACCAGGGCGACCAGCGCCAACATCCACAGCCCGCCACGCACGAGCGCCGGCAGCCACTCATATCCAAACATCACCGTCGCAGCCGCCCCCACGGCCGCCAGCGCGGCGCCGGGCGGCACGGGTTCGCACAGCCGCCGCCACGGCACCAACACCAGTGCCACCACCAGCGCCGCCAGTCCCCACGGCTCGTCCGAGCCGTCGCCGAGGCGCGCCCCATACCAGCGCCACACCGGCCACCCCGCCACCACCCACGCCGCCACCGCCGCACCGCGGGTTCCCCACCAGCGTCCGGCGCCTGCTTGCCCCCAACCAAATACATCCACGACCGTGGACCTATTGGATCGCGCCGGAGCGCCCCCGTTTTCCGCAATTTTCCCCGCTGGGAACGCCCCGTGCGGGACAACATCCTCGTCCGTGGCTAAACTATATACTCTCACGGCCGTGAATTTAGTTGGTGTTCGCGGGGGAAGGAGCGGCCGGCGCACGGTCTGGCGCACGACCGCGGTTGCGCCGGCGGCGCCAGAGATTCGCGCCGAGCCAGACCGCGGAGGCGCCCAGCAGCAGCGCGGTCGCCGGCTCCGGCGCCGTCGCCACATCGCCGCCGACGGCGAGATTCGACACCCCCTCGGGCAGCAACGACGGCTGGGCGACCGTGCGCAATGGATCGGTGGGGACGCGCCGCACGACTTCGTCGACCGCCACGAAGGAGGTGTACTTCGTCAGGAGGTTGTAGCGCAGCCCGAGCTGCGTGACCTCGGCCTTCCGGGTCTCGTCGAGCCGCAACTCCTGCATGTCGGACAACTCGGCGATGCGCTGGCGGGCCCATAGGCGGCCGACCAGGCCGGGCGAATGCAACCGCGCCGCCGTCGCCACATCCACCTCGGTGCTCCAGTCGGACTCGCCGCTGCGGCCGGAGACCCTGATCTTGCCGGCCTGGTCGCCGTGGAAGCGCCCGGCCACCACCACCGGCCGCCGGGCAAACACATCGGGCACCGGCCACGGGGCGATCTCGTCCGCCGCGAAGCCTGCAAACTCGACCTTCACGCCGGTGAGCACCGGCGACTCGATCATCTCGCGGAAACTCGCGGCCGCCGACGCGGCCTTCGCCATGTCGGTCACGACGACCGGTTCACCGCGGCCGGCGCGCGCCAACCCCTCGAGCAAGTGCCGGTTCACGGACGAGCCGATGCCGAACGTGAACAGGCTCGCGCGCCCGAGATTGGCCCGCACCAGATCGAAAAGCTCCGGCTCCATGTCGACATAGCCGTCCGTCACCACCGCGACGATGCGCGCCTTGCCCTCGTCGCCGGGCACGGCGAGCGCCCGCTGCATCGCGGCGAGCAACTCGGTGCCGCCGCCACCCTGCTGCCGGTCGAGCAGATCGAGCGCCGCGGCCACGTTCTCCGGCGTGGCCGGTAACGACGCGGGCGCGAGCAACTGGCTGTCGCCGGCGAAAAGCAGGATGTTGAAGCTGTCGACCGGCCGCAGGCGTGCCGCGAGTTCGCGCAGCACCGCCTTGGCGGTATCTAGCGGGAAGCCATGCATCGAACCCGACACGTCGACGACGAACAGGAAGTCGCGCGGCGGGACCAGCGCCGCGGCGGGACGCGACGGCGCCTCCAGCAACAGGAGAAAATGCCCGCCGCCCTCCGCCTGCGCCGGAGCGTCGAGAAGCAATCCGGTCTCGATCGCCCCGCCGGCAAGGCGGTAGCGCAGGAGGAAGTCGCGGTTGGCCGGCATCGGCTCATCCGCGGCAATGGTCACCTGGGCCTCGCCGACGTTGCGGAAATCGATGCCGACGCGATGGCTCGGCGACGCCACTTCGTGCAACGGCATCCCGCTCACCACGCGCGCCGCCAGGGAGAAGGCCGCCGGGGCCGGCGAGCCCTCGGGCAGGTACGGATTGGCGACCCACATCTCCTCGGCCTCGGCGGTCGCCACGGGGCGATTCGAGTAGCGGGGGCCGACAGTTGTCGGATACACGAACTCGTACGTGCCGTCGGTCGGCACGAGCAGTTCGGAGTACGCCAGCTCCACCTCCACAACGTCGCCCGGGAGGATGTTGGCGAGGTTCATCTGGAAGACGTTCGGGCGGTGCTCCTCCAGCAACGACGCCGTCTTGCCCTCGCTCTTCGCCTGCTCGTAGGTGCGACGCGCCTCGCCGCGTTCCTTCACCTGCGCGACCACGCGCCGGCCGCCGAGCGTCATGGTAAGCCCGTGGACGGCGGCGCGCGTCGACGCCGGGAAGATGTAGGTCGCCTCGAGGGCTGTCTTGCCGCGATTCACGTAGGTCTGGACGACGTGGACCTCGGCGATGGGGCCGGCGATCTCGGCGGTGACCTTGGTGGACTGCAGCGGAAAGTCGGCAGTGGCTTCACCATCGGCTTTCACGGCGAAGTACGGGGAGAGGCAGCGGTCGGCCGCCGTCCCGCCGAGGGCGACCGCGGCGGCGAGCACGACCAGCGCAAGGCAAAGCGAGGTGCGAAGAAGGATGTTCATGGTTCGAGCCCCACCGTCGCACACCCGCATGAAGCGACGATGAACCGACCGTGAAGAACCGAAGAAAACCCGCCGCGCCGCCGGCGCCGGCCCGTCACCGCTTCGTTGCGTCGATGCCCGCCCCGCGCATCCTCCCGCTCGATGCCCGCCTCCACCACACCCACTGCGCCGAGCGATACCTCGCCGAAGGAGCTCCTCACCACCGGCCGCAAGGCGCTCACCGTGAATCTCGATCCGGCCCTCTACGGCACTTTCGCCGAGATCGGCGCCGGCCAGGAGGTGGCGCGGCATTTCTTCCAGGTCGGCGGCGCCGCCGGCACGGTCGCCAAAACGATCTCGGCCTACGACATGACGTTCAGCGACGCCATCTACGGCAAGGCCCCGCGCTACGTCTCCCGCGAGCGGCTACACACGATGCTCGGCCACGAGTACGACCTCCTCGCCGAGCGCCTCGGCGCCGCGCGCGGCGCGACCACCCGGTTTTTCGTCTTCGCCGACACCGTCGCCGCCCGCAATTACCAGGGCACCAACGAATGCCACGGCTGGATGGGCGTGCGCTTCCAGCTCAGCCCCGGCGAGGCGCCCAGCGAAGTCGTCATCCACGTGCGCATGTGGGACAAGGAGAACGTGCTCCAGCAGCAGGCCCTCGGTATCATCGGAGTGAATCTCCTCTACGGCTGCGCCTACCTGCACGCCGATCCGCAGGCGCTCGTCGCCTCGCTGGCCGACAACCTCGGCGTCGACCGCATCGAGGTCGACATGGTGCGTTTCTCCGGCCCGGCCTTCGCCGCCGTCGACAATCGCCTGCTCGCGCTCTTCCTCGTCGAGCACGGACTCACCAACGCCGTGCTCCTCAGCCCGGCCGGCGAGGTGTTGCAACCCTCCGAGGTGCTCCGCAAGAAGGCCATCCTGGTCGAGCGCGGCAGTTTCCGCCCCGTCACCAACGTCAACCTCGACATGCTGCGCTGCGCCGGCGAGCAGTTCGCCCGCGACCCCGCCGTGGCCGCCGGGGAGACACTCGTCCTGGCCGAGCTCACCACCCACAACCTCCACGCCGCCGGCCCGCTCGACGCCGCCGATTTTCTCGCCCGCGCCGATGTGCTCGGGGCCGTGGGCCTGCACGTGCTCGTCTCCAACTACTCGGTATTCTTCCGGCTCACCCAGTACTTCCGCCGCTACACCCAGGCTCCGATCGGGGTCGTGCTCGGCATCGACACGCTGCTCAGCGTGCTCGACGAGAAGTACTACGACAACCTCCCCGGCGGCATCCTCGAGTCGATCGGCCGGCTTTTCCGGCAGGACGTGCGCCTCTACGTCTACCCCATGCACCGCGCCGCCCTCGCCGCCTACGGCGCCAAGCTCCCGTCTGCCGCGGCGGGCCGCGACGTCGTCACGGCCGCCGAGCTCCCCCTTCCCTCGCACCTGCGACACCTCTACGCCCACCTGATGGAGAACCGGCATGTCGTCGGTGTGACCGACTACGATCCGGCCGCGCTGGCCGTGCCCTCGCGCGATGTGCTCCGCCGCATCCAGACCGCGGATCCGAGCTGGGCGCTGCTCGTCCCGCCGGAAGCCGCCGCCCTGATCCGCGACCGTCATCTCTTCGGCGGCCAGTGACTGAATAAGGGAGGGGCCGAGTTTGTCGTCCGACGCATCGGCGGAGCGCCTTCCGAACGGAAGGGCGGGCGGTCTCGCTTTCCCTCGACTGGGAGGCCGCCGGGGTTGACGACGACCGCGTGAACACGCCCAAGTCGCACACAGCGCTCATGCGCACGCGCGATCATGTTGCGGGCGCCACGCTCCACCCGGGTCAAGCGGGAGCAAGTGCGTCAGTGGCAGGGGTGGCACGTCGTCGCGCGAACACAGACCAGCACCCCCACAAAAAAGCGCCCCCGGCCGAAGCCGAGGGCGCGACAAGCACTGAACCAAAACTGTCTCTAGAACTTGAAGGTGCTGGAGAGCTGCCAGGTCTGTCCCGGCGCGATACGCCACGCAGCCACAGTGTAGCCCCGCGGATCCGTCGTGCTGGGGTTCACGGTCAGCGGAATCACGCTGTTGCCGTCACCCAGGTTGCGGATGTTGAGCTGGATGCGCCAATCGATCTTCTCGGTCAGCTTCTTGCCGTAGCCGATCCAGAAGTCGATCGCGTCCTCCCGCGGCCCCATGTAGGGATTCTCGAGATCGTAGACGAAGGCGCCGGAGGTCGGGTCGATCGAGGTCGGATAGCCGATCGCGACCTTGTCCTGCCAGCGATAACCAAGGCCCACGTTGAAGCCCTTCAGGCGGCCCTCACGGAAGTCGTAGTTCGTGACAAGGTTGAAGCGCCACTTGCGGAGTTCCGGCGAGAACGTGCCTTCACCCAGACGCATGAACGCGTAGTTCGAATAGAAGGTACGCTGCCACTCCCGTCCGGTGGTATCGTTGACCGAACCACCCCACCAGAGGCGGATGTCGCCGGCGGGCCCCTGCATGTAGGTGTTCATGTTCTCGACGAAATCGATGAAGGGGGCACCGCCGATGTTCGTGCGGGTCGCCTGCGTCTTCGACGCGTTCATCGAAATGCGCCAGTTCGGCAACGGATTGGCCGTGAGCTCAAACTCCCAGCCCTTCGAGACCTGATCTTCGGTGATCGCGAAGCCGGGCAGACGCTGCAGCGTGGTCGGTTGGGTCACGTTGAAGTCGGAATAGCCGAACGCCGTGAGGAACTTCTGCACCTGCGGGGTGGCCGTGAAGGCGCGCCAGCCGGCGACCGCGGCGGCCTCCTGCGCGGCAGCCTCCTCCGGAGTCTGCATCGAACCATTGGGCTTCTGGACCGCTTGGTAGTTGTAGTTCCAGCTACGGCCGTCGTTCGCCGACGACGGATCACCGACCGCGCCGAGGTTGTACTCGTACATGTCGGCCCGGTTCTCACCCCAGGTGAAGAGGGTGTCGCCGTTGTTGCCGATCAGCCAGGTGTTCAAACCGGCGGTGCTGGTCGCGTCCTTGACGTTGCTCTCGTACTTGTTGATGCGGAGCGAGAAGCGGTCGTCCTTGGTCGAGATCGCGATACCGCGATCGAGGGTCTTGCCGCTCTGCGGAGCGATCGCATTGCCGTAGATCGTGTAGCGGGTGCCCGAAACCTGGAAGTTGCTCGAGCTGTTGTAGAAGAAGCTCACGTTCACCGGAATCGAATCGCCCCAGCGGCCGAGCAGCTTGGTGAGATGGCCCACCACGCTCCAGCTCGGGGTATCCTCGACGGTGATCGAGTAGGGCTTCCCGACGGTCGAGTACTGCTTCAGCCCCGTGGTCGGATCGACATAGCCGTAGTCGATCACCTCGGTGCCGGCGGTCGCGCGCCCGGAGGCGCTCCAGCTCTTCACATGGTCGCGACGGATACCATACATACCGACGATCGCGCCGTCCCAGAAGTAGGCCTGCCAGACGGCGGCGCGGGAATCGGACTTCTTCTTGGACAAGGCCGCCGAGTAGGTGAGCGCATCGCGGTCGTCGGCGTTCTTGGCGTCCAGGACGGCGATGTCGGCGCTGCTCCAGCCGACGTAGTTGGCCGGATTCTCCGACTGGTTCGAGATCCCGCCGGTGCGGGTGTTGATCCAGCGGTCGCCGGGATTGATGCCGGCGGCGGCGTTCCAGTGGGAGTTGAAGTATTGGTACTTCATCGTCTCCGGAAGCTGGATCTCATCGCCGGCGCGCGGGATGTTCAGCCCGGAGGCGAGGGAGGTGCCGATGAGCGAGGTGTCGCTCAGGTAGACCACCGGATGGAGGACGCGGCGGTTGTCCTTGATGGACATGGTCGCCGGATTCTGAACCAACAGGCCGGCGTAATCGAGCCCGGTGCCCCAGCGCATGAACGAGCGGTCCGCCTGGCGGAACATGTCCTGGCTGTAGAGGCCGCTGACCGTGTGGCGGCCGAGCAGCTTCATGAACCAGTTGCCTTTGCCACCCTCGTTGAAGTTGTGGTCGAAGTAGGCGCTCACGCGGGAGGCCTCGCGGTTGATCTGGGCCTCGTTGTTGCCGTAGATGCCCGCGTCGGCGATGTACGGCTTGCCCAGGTTGGCGTTGGGCGTGCCGTCCATGTTGTGGGTGTTGAGGTCGACCATCACGCCCGCGCGCTGGTCGGTGAGGAGCGAATACTGACCGCGCCGGTAGACGGACTGGTCGTAGGCGGCCTCGAAGCCGAACTTCTGCTTGAAGAAGGTCTGGCTGAGGCTGGCGCTGAAGTTGTGGAAGTTCTGCCACTCGCTCTTGTTGCCGCCGTCGATCAGGTTGTTGTAGAAGTCGAAGATCGACGGATCGGTGAGCGTGTTGTTGAGGATCAGCGCCGAGTACGGGTCGTTGGAGTTGTTGGCGTAGGTGCGGGTGCTGACGAGCGCCACGCGTTGCCAGTTCGGGAAGCCTTCGAGCGTGTTGTCGAAACCGCCGGCGGAGTTGAGGGCGAACGGCAGGTTGTCGAAGCCGTTCGGCACCATCGAGCTCGGGACCGTGCTGCCCGGCATGAAGAAGGTCAGCGGGCCGCCCTGGTAGCTCGAGGCCACGCCGCCCAGCCAGGGCTGGTAGGCGGGATTGACGCCGCCGGAGAGCAGGCCGGTCGTGCTGCTGGCGGGAAGACCGACCGGGATGTAGTTGCCATAGTTGCGGCTGAGCTGGCCGGCGCCCGTCGGCAGGGTGACCGTGGCGACATTGTCGTTGGCATCGTAGGTGTAGCGCGGATCGATGTCGCGCACCTTCCACGGGTTGTAGGTCGCCTTGTTCAGCTCCGAGAACCACGGAGTGATGTAGTCGATCGGAGTGATCACGCGCGGGTTGTTCGAGCGAACCGAGCCCGACTCGTAGTTGACCTTGATCGAGGTCTTGTGGTCGCCCTTGTTCAGGAACTTCGGCTCGTAGCGGGCGGTCCCGAAGATGCGGCGGTCGAGGCTGTACGCCGGCTTCTGCTTGTACTTCTCGTCATTGCGCACCGTGGCGACGCGGAAGGACAGTTCGTCCTCGAGCAGCGTGTGGTTGTAGTCGAGCGAGACGCGGTTGGCGCCGTAGCTGCCGTAGCGAAACTCGAGTTCGCCGAAATTGCGGAACTGCGCGGTCTTGGTGGTCGTGTTGATGATACCCGCCGGGCTGCCCATGCCGAAAAGAATGGCATTCGGGCCGCGCTGCATATCGACACGGTCGACATTGTAGGCATCCCACGGAATATCGGTCATGAAGAAGCCGCGGGTGTTGTCGGCCGAAGTCAGACCGCGAACACGGGTGTTCGTGTTCGGCGTGGTGAAGTTGCCTTCCTCCGTCTGCAGGCTGGAACTCGCACGCGTGAAGTTGCCCTGGATACTGGCAACCTCGGTGTTCGTCGTGTACTGCAGCAGGGACTTGCTGTCGGTCGCACCGGTGTCCTTGAGGAACTCGGAGGTGACGACCGAGATGGCGGAGCCCACATCCTTCAACTGCGTGTTGATACGGGAACCGGCGAGCGTCGTCGTCGCGACATAGCCCGTGGTCTCCGCAGCGGTGACCTCGAACGGGCTAAGGACGATGATCTCTTCTTCTGTTGCTTGCTGCGACTCGGGTGCCGGCGCCGCAGTCTGCGCGCTGGCTCCCGCGATGAGGATGGCGCCAAGGGGCAGCGCCACATACTTGATCCTGTTTTTCGTAGGGTGCATTGTAGTTTGCGCCGAATGACAGGGACCGGAACCGAGGGGAATCGGCGAAGTCCTCTGCAGGCGGCTGCTGTTGCTTACGGTTGTACTGTCTCTGATCGGATTGCTGCTAACGGGGGGAATTTCGGTAACAACAGGTCCGCACTTTGCAACCCAATAGACCGGGCGTTCTCACGTTAGCGAAAAATGCCGGCCGCCCGCAGCGCGACCGCGCGGGCTTGCCCGGTTCACCTCGCCCTGCGCCGCCCGTGGCAGTCGTCGACCTTGATCAGCGCCGTCACCGCGAACGACGGGATCGTCGCCAGGCACACCCAGCCGAAGAAGGGTGCGTATCCGAGCTGCTCCTGCAACCAGCCGGCCTTCAGGCCGGGCAACAGCATGCCCAGCGCCATGAAGCCCGTGCAGAGCGCGTAGTGCGCGGTTCGGTTCTCGCCCTCGGCAAAATGCATCATGTAGAGCATGTACGCGGTGAACCCGAAGCCGTATCCGAACTGCTCCACCCCGATCGAGACGCCGACGGCCATCATCGCGCCAGGCTGAACCAGCGCGAGATAGACATAGACGAGATTCGGCAGGTTGATCGCCAGCGCCATCGGCCAGAGCAGCCGCTTGAGCCCGACGCGCGATACCGCCCAGCCGCCGAGCAGCCCGCCCGCCAACAACGCCACGGTGCCGATCGTGCCGTAGTAGAATCCAACCTCGTCGAGCGCGAGCCCCAGCCCTCCCTTCTCCCTGGGATCGAGCAGGAACGGCTGCACCAGTCTCACCAGTTGCGCTTCGGCGAACCGGTACAACAGCATGAACGCGAGCGCCGGCAGGATCCCCCTCTTGCGAAAAAACGCCGCAAACACCGCCAGCGCGCCGCCCAGCACGTTGCGCCCCCGCTTCGGCACCACATCGCTCGTCGGCCGTGGCAGGACAAAGTGGTGATACAGCGCCACCAGCCCGAAGAAGCCGGCGAGGAGCGCGAACACCCAGCACCAGGCCTGCGCCGCGCCAGTCCCCGCCTTGATCCACAGGCCGGCCAGCCACACCAGCCCGCCCTGCCCGGCGATCATCGCCAACCGGAAGAACGTGCTGCGCACGCCGACAAACGCGGCCTGCTGGTGCGCCGGCAGCGCGAGCAGGTAGAAGCCGTCGGCCGCGATGTCGTGCGTGGCCGAGCTGAACGCCAGCAGCCAGAACAGCGCGAGCGTCGCCCGGAAGAACGCCGGCCCCGGGACCGTCAACGCCACCGAGGCGAACACCGCGCCCATCAGCAGCTGTGTCACCACGATCCAAAGCCGCTTGCGGCCGAGCAGTTCGACCAGCGGCGACCACAGCGGCTTGATCACCCACGGCACGTAGAGCCAGCTCGTGTAGTACGCGATGTCGGCATTGGTGACGCCGAGGCTCTTGTACATCGCCACCGAAAGCGTCACCACGGCGACGTTCGGCAACCCCTGCGCGAAATACAGCGGGGGGATCCAGCTCCAGGCGCGCGCGGCGGTCGTGTCGTTTCGTTCCATGGTTTGCTCGTGGGGACGGTGCACGCTGGAGGGGGAACCGGCGGCGGTCAAAGCCGGCCTCCAGCCCGGGCGTCGCTGGAAAACGCTCTCGCCCCAGGCCCGGGCGGCCGGCAGAGTGCGGCCCGATGGTCCCACCGTGTCCGCCCGCAACCAACACACCAACCCCCGCCACCAACCGGAGGATGCCCATGTCCCTGCACGAGTGCCCGCTCTTCGCCGAGTTCAACCAAGTCGAGCTCTCCGCCATGAGAGCCATCACGCAACGCTCCCGCCTCGAGCCCGGCGTCTGCCTGTTCCGCGAGAACGAGCCCGGTGAGAGCCTGGTCGTCATCACCAACGGCTCGCTGCGGATCACCAAGCAGGCGCCCGAAGGCGGCGACGAGGAGGTGGCGGTGCTCGGCAGCGGCAGCTACATCGGGGAGATGGCCCTCTTCGGCAAGGGGCTGCGTTCGGCCACCGGCACCGCGCTCGAGGGCACCGAGATCGCCCTCCTCCCCTACGTCACCCTCCAGGCCTTCCTCGACAACAATCCCGTGACCGCGGCGAAGTTCTACAAAGCCGTGGCCACCGGCATGGCCCGGCGCCTGGCGCAGATGAACAGCAGCGTCGCCTTCCTCAAGGCCTTCCTGAAGGAGCAGAACTGACGACCCGCGGCCACCGGTCCGAGCGGGCCGCCGCTGTCACCGTTCCGTAAACACACAAGGCGCCCCGCGTGGGGCGCCTTGGCAGAATCGAACGGGAGGCCGCCTGCGCGGCACCGCCTCACTTGAAGTCGACCAGTTCGACCTCGAAATCGAGCACGGAGCCGGCCGGGAGCGGACCGCCGGCCTGGTTGCCGTAGCCGAGCTCGGCCGGGACCCAGAGGTGGATCTTGCCGCCCTTGCCGATGAGCTGCAGGCCCTCGGTCCAGCCCTTCACCACGCCGGCCAGCGAGAACTCGACCGGCTCGCCGCCGTTCTTGTCGGTGCTGTCGAAGACGTTGCCGTCGCAAAGCTTGCCGGTGTAACGCGCCTTCACGGTGCTGGTGGCCGTGGGCTTCTCCGCCGAACCGGCCTCGATGATCTGGTAGCGCAGGCCCGAGGCGGTCTTGGTCACGGCCTTGTCGGCATCGACCTTCGCGAGGAACGCGGTGTTCGCGTCGGCCCAGACCTTCGCCTCCGCCGCACGCTCCTGCGCCGAGATCGCCGCCCGGCCCCCGAAGAACGCCTGCGCGCCAGGGATGATCGCCTCAAACTGGAACGGCAGCTCCTCGCCCTTGGCCGCATGGGCCATGCCCTGCACCAGCGCAGCAACCTCGTCGGCATCCATCCGCAACTCCTTGACGACGCTGGAGAGACCGAACTGCTGGGCCATGAAGTAGCCCTGCACCATGAACGCCTGCTTCTCCTGCTCGGGCGTGAGCTTCGCGGGCGCCGGGGGCAACGCCTCGGGCGCGGCCGGCGCGGGAGCCGCGGCCGGCGCAGGCGCCGCGGCGGCCGCCGGCTGGGCGGTATCGGCGGCCCACACGGCCGCGTTGGAAAGGACAAGGGCACCAACCAGAAGTGTACGCATCGGCGCAGTTGCTAGAGAAGCCCTCGCCCCGTGGGAAGCCCGATTCTCGCCGCGCGCCGCCGGCCGTCTCCAGTTCCCGGCCATGCAGTCTCCCGCCTCGCGCGCCCGGCAGCCGCCCCTCCGATTCCCCTCCACTACCGAGTCTTGGGTGGTGAACTGGCGCCATGCGGTAGGGCGTTGTGCCGTACGGCAGAATGGGCCCGGCGAACGGACGGACAGCCCGGCGATCCGCGCGCTACCATGGGCAGTCTGTGGCGCGAGGATCGACAGGCACCGGCTACCGGTTACCGCCCACCGCGCCCCGCCATTTCGCCAACGCCTGCCCGGTGACACTGCGAGGCTCGTCCAGGATGCCTTCCCGCGGGCCGGCGTAGACGACCTCGCCGCCCGCGCGGCCGCCGCCGGGGCCGAGGTCCACGAGCCAGTCGGCGAGGTTCATCACGTCGAGGTTGTGTTCGATCACGATGATCGTGTTGCCGGCGTCGCGTAGCTTGAAGAGCAGATCGAGCAGCTTCTGCACGTCGACCCAGTGCAGCCCCGTCGTGGGCTCGTCGAGGATGTAGAGCGTGCGGCCCTGCTGGCGCTTGCTGAGCTCGAGCGAGAGCTTGAGCCGTTGCGCCTCGCCGCCGGAGAGCGTCGTGGCCGACTGGCCGAGCGCGAGGTAGCCGAGGCCGACGGCCTCCAGCGTGTCCAGAATCTCCACCACCCGTGGGAAATTGCGGAAGAGCGTGCGCGCCTCGCTCACCGACATCGCGAGCACGTCGGCGATCGAGTAGCCGTGGAAACGGATCTCCAGCGTCTCGCGGTTGTAGCGCTGGCCGCGGCAGCTCGGGCACTCGGTGTACGCGTCGGCCATGAACTGCATGTCGAGGCGGATCTGGCCGTCGCCCTGGCAGCGTTCGCAGCGGCCGCCGCGGGTGTTGAACGAGAAACGGTTCGCCTTGTAGCCGCGCACCTTCGCCAGCGGCACCTGCGCGTAGAGGTCGCGGAGCCGGTCGAAGAGTTTGGTGAACGTCGCCGGGTTCGAGCGCGGGCTGCGGCCGATCGGCTCCTGGTCGACCTGCACGACCTTGTCGAAGTGGTCGAAGCCCTCGATCGCCTTGTGCTTGCCGGGAATGATCTTCGCACCGTTGAGCCGGCGCGCGGCGGCGGCGGCGAGCACGTCGTTGACGAGCGTGCTCTTGCCCGAGCCGCTCACGCCGGTCACGCACGTGAATACGCCCACCGGGAACGCCGCGGTCACGTCGCGCAGGTTGTGCTCGCGCGCGCCGCGGACGGTGAGCCAGCGGTCGTCGGCGGGATAATCCTTCGCGTCCTTCGACACGCTCATCTTGCGCGCGAGGAACGGACCGGTGGTCGACTTCGCCATCGGCGTGCGCATGCAATCGGCCGGCGTACCGGAAAACAGGAGCTGCCCGCCCTCGGCGCCCGCACCGGGCCCGAGTTCGATCAGCCAGTCGGCGCGGCGCATCGTATCCTCGTCGTGCTCAACCACGACCACGGTGTTGCCGCGATCGCGCAGCTCGGTGAGCGACTGGAGCAGCCGCTCGTTGTCGAGCGGGTGCAGGCCGATGCTGGGCTCGTCGAGCACGTACACGACGCCGGTCAGCCCCATGCCGAGCTGCGTGGCCAGACGCACGCGCTGCGCCTCGCCGCCGGAGAGTGTCGAGTACTCGCGGTCGAGCGTGAGGTAGCCGAGCCCGGTCTCGTTGAGGAAATGCAGCCGCTGGCGGATGCCGCCCACGACCTCGCCGTACGGCGTGCCGGCCTCGCCCGCGCCCTCGCCGCCGAGCGTGGCGACGAACCCGAGCGCCTGCTCGACGTCGAGCGCGAAGAAATCCGGCAACTTCATCCCCGCGACGACCACCGCCGCGCTCGCCGGTGCGAGCCGCGCGCCGTGGCAGGTCGGGCAGTCGCACGAGAGCTGGTACGTCGCCAACCGCGCGGCAAACCCGTCGCTGCTGGTCGTGCGCCGCGCCTCGTCGAGCAGCGCGAACACGCCCGGGAACGGCCCGCTCTCCGCGCTCGCGCCGCGGCGCAGCCGGAAAGTGAACTGCCGCTCGCCCGCGCCGCGCAGCAGCGCGTGGCGCGTCTCCTCAGGGAGTTCCTTCCACGGTGTCTCCGGGTCGAAGGGCAACTGCTCGGCGAGCTGCTTGAGCAGGGCGTTGTTCTTGATGATGACGTTCTTCCCGCCGATGCGCAGCGGCTTGAGCGCGCCCTCGCGCACGGACTTCGTCGGATCCGGCACGACGAGCTCCTCGTCGAAGCGCAGCGCGCGGCCGAGGCCGCCGCAGGTCGGGCACGCGCCCTCGGAGTGGTTGAAGGAGAAATGCCGCGGCGTGAGCTTCTCGAAGGTGTCGCCGCACACTTCACACGCGAGGCTCTGGCTGAGCCCGTGTTCGACCCACGGGGCGTCGTTGGCCGCCTGCGTGAGCGCGAGCGCGCGGCCCTGGCCCTCGCGGAAGGCGAGCTCCAGCGAGTCGGCCAACCGGCTGCGCTGGTCGGGCTTGAGCACGAGACGATCGACGACGAGCTCGACGGTCGCCTCCTTGAGGCCGGGTGGGATGAGGTTGCGGTCGTCGAGATCGACGATCTGACCGGCGAGCCGCACGCGCTGGAAGCCGCGTTGGCGCAGCCGCGGCAGCTCGTCGCGCAGCACGGCTGCCTTGGCGGTGAGCACGGGCGCGAGCAGCATCGCGCGCTGGCCGGGCGCGGTGGCGAGCAGGCGTTCCACGCACTCGTCGAGAGTGTGCTGGATCACGCGACCGCCGTCCTTCGGGCACCGTTGCTCGCCCTTCAGCGCCCAGAGCAGGCGCGCGTAGTCGGCGATCTCCGTCACCGTGGCGATCGTGCTGCGCGGCGAGCCGCCGCCGGTGCGCTGCTCGATCGCGAGGACCGGCGAGAGCCCGTGGATGAAATCGACGTCGGGCCGCTTGAGCTGCTCGAGCATCTGGCGCGCGGCGGCCGAGAGGCTCTCCATGTATTTGCGGTAGCCCTCCGCGTAGAGCGTGTCGAAGGCCAGCGACGACTTGCCCGAGCCCGACACGCCGGTCACGACGACGAGCTTCCCGCGCGGGATGCGTACCTCGAGGTTCTTGAGGTTGTGCTCGCGGGCACCCTTGATGTGGATGAAGTCGCCGAGGCCGGACGCCATGCGCCGAAATCATCGCGAAACCTGCCGTAGCGCAACGGTTGTTTGGGCAGCTGGGGCGGTGGGCGGTGGGCGATCCTCGGTAGCCGGTTGCCGGTGACCGGCGACCCGTGGGCGGCCGACTATCAAGCCTCGCACAATAGACTGACCAAGGTAGAAGAACTGCCGGGCCAGCCGTTCGCTCGGCGGGCCCATTCTGCCGTACGGCAGAACGCCCTACCATCGGACGTCAGTCCAATACGCGAGACTCAATAAAGCCGGACGGCGGAGGGCAGTGCGTGGTGGGCGGTTGCTGGTGGCGAGGCGCCGCTCCATTCGACGCGCTCACGCGCGTCGCTACGGGCCCGATCACTCACGCATCCGCATCAGGGTGCATCCGCGTTCGCTGCCGTGCGGCAGAGCGGTTCCGCGTCTCCGCCAGTCATCGACGCTCTCACGAGCGTCGCCACCCCGGTCATCGTCCACCGGCAACCGCCAACCGACAACCGGCCACAGGCAACCGCCCACCGGTCACCCGCGGTCGGTCACATCGAGCTCGGGCCACTGGGCCAGCTTGCGGTGGAGCGTGCGCCGGCTGATGCCCATCAGCTTCGCGGCCTGCGTGCGGTTGCCGCGCGACTCCATCAACGCCTGCCGGAGCAGCCGCTTCTCGTTCTCCTCCACGGAGAGCGGCGGCGGCGCGAGCGGCGCCACGCCACCGGCCGCACCAGCGACCGCCGGCGGCGAGAGCGGAGCCAACGGCGACACCGCGGCGCCGGAGTTGCCATTCGCGTCCACCGGCCCGACCGCGCGGGGAATCGGCGGCAGCGGCACCTCGCCGCGGAATTTCGGCTCCAGGTCGAACTCGGTCAGCCGGCCCCCGCGCCGCAGCACGACGGCGTTCTCGGCGAAATTGCGCAACTCGCGGATATTGCCCGGCCACGCGTAGGCGGTGAGATGCTTGAGCGCGCCGGGCTCGATGGTGAGCGGCGGCGAGTTGTTCTCCTTGCTGAACTCGGCGATGAAATGCTCCAGCAGCACCGGGATGTCGTCGCCGCGCTCGCGCAGCGGCGGCGTGGTGATGCGTACGACGTTGAGCCGGAAGAACAGGTCTTCGCGAAACGTGCCCTGCGCGACCATCTGCTCGAGGTTGCGGTTGGTCGCCGCGACCAGACGCACGTCGAGCTGCACGCCCTTCTGGCTGCCGATGCGCTCGACCGCGCGCGTCTCCAGGAACCGGAGCAACTTCACCTGCGTCGACGGGCTCACCTCGCCGATCTCGTCGAGGAAGATCGTGCCGCCGTCGGCCGCCTCGAAACGGCCCACGCGCCGCTCGGTCGCGCCCGTGAACGCGCCCTTCTCGTGTCCGAACAGCTCGCTCTCCAGCAGCGTGGCCGGCAACGCCGCGCAGTGCACGGCCAGGAACGGCGCCCGCGCCCGCGGGCTGGCCTGGTGGATCGCCTGCGCGATGAGCTCCTTGCCCGTGCCGGTCTCCCCCTCGATCAGCACCGTCGCGCGCGAGGGCGCCACGAGCTTGACCCGCTCGATCACCTCGTTGAGCCGCGACGAATGGCCCACGATGCCTTCGAAGCTGAACTTCTTGTCGAGCCGCTCGTGGAGTTGCTGCACCTCGACCTCCAGCGTCCGCGACTTGAGCGCACGCTGGACGAGGATCTCGAGCTTCTCGAGGTTGACGGGCTTGGTCAGGAAATCGAACGCCCCGCGCTTCATCGCCTCCACCGCGGAGTCGATGTTGCCGTAGGCCGTCATCATGATCACCACCGGCTTGCTCGGCAGCGTCAGCGCCTTGTCGATCACCCGCAGGCCCGACTTCCCCGGCATGCGCAGATCGGTGATGATGACGTCGAACTCGTGGTTTTCCAACAGGTTGAACGCCTCGTCGGCGCTGGCCGCCACCGAGACGTCGTAGTTGTCCTCAAACGCCAGCAGCAACCCCTCGCGGGTATGCTTTTCGTCGTCCACGAT
Source organism: Opitutaceae bacterium (assembly GCA_035415285.1). Lineage (GTDB taxonomy): Bacteria > Verrucomicrobiota > Verrucomicrobiia > Opitutales > Opitutaceae > CAJCBL01. Next base: position 2,158 of record DAOOFR010000046.1, on the reverse strand, counting down.
CAGCACCGACGGTATCATGCCGGTGATGAACGCCTCCGCGGAAAACCGGGTCAACGGGAAATCCGGCCGCGGCCGGACACCCCGCCGCAATAAATGCGTTGGAAATTGCAATGCGCGCGTGGCCCGCAACCGGTGGGTTCGCTACCCTCGAAACGCTCCGAGACGAGCGCCGGCCTAGCCGGGAGCTGTCGGTGGAGCCCATCCCCCTTTCGCCAATTTGTGGGCCGGTGTTGTGAGTGAACACCGACCCACGTCCACAACGGTGGATCGCAGAACAGCCCCGGTCCTGGGGTAGCGGGACCGGGGCCTTTGCTTTTCGGCGCCGGCCCCGTCTCCGCTGGCTCCGGACGATGTCGGCGCCGCGCCCGCGGTCAACGCCCGGACCGCCCGCCAGCACAACCAGAAGGACCCATGATCGCCGCCACCGGCACGATGCCGGTCGCTAATGGCGCCCGGCGCACCGGCGCTCCGCAGACGGACGGCTTCCGGAGGAGAATCTGGAACTCAAGAAATCAGGAACGGAGCACGGTCCCTGGGTGTAGCGACGCTCGTGAGAGCGTCGATGGTAAGCGTTGCGCCACGGCGCGTCGCATGGAGGGAGGAGAAACCATTCTGCCGTACGGCAGCGGACGCTGATGGACGTTGATGCGCAAGCGTGCGGGATGGGACCGTAGCGACGCGCGTGAGCGCGTCGATGCCTTGGCCCCGTCCACCGTCGACCGTCCACCGCCCACCGTCCACCGCCCACCGGCAACCGGCCACCGGCAACTGGCCACTGGCAGCCGCCCCTCACCGCCGTAGCGCGCGGCGCAGGACCTCGGCCGGATGCTCCGCCCCCCGGCCCGTGCCGTCGGCGATCTGGGTGCGGCAACTGGTGCCCGCCGCCACGATCACCGTTCCCGGTGCCGCCGCCCGCACCGCCGGCAGCACCGCCAGCTCGCCGATGCGCATCGACACCGCGTAATGCTCCCGTTCGTAACCGAACGCCCCCGCCATGCCGCAACAGCCGGCAGCGATCGTCCGCACGCGGTGTCCGCGCGGTAAAGACAGGGCGCGCACCGCGTCGTCGAGGCTGCTCAGCGCCTTCTGGTGGCAGTGCCCGTGCAGGAGGATCTCCGCCGGCGCGTCGCCGAAATCGTCGGCCGTGATCCGCCCCGCCGCGGCCTCCCGCGCGATCCACTCCTCGAACAGCAGGCAGTGCGGTGCCAACGCCTCGGCCCGGCCGCGCAGCTCCGCGCCGACCAGCAGCGGATACTCGTCGCGGAAACCCAGCAGGGCCGACGGCTCCAGCCCGAGCAGCGGCTCCGCCGCCGTCACCCGGCCGTGCAGCAGCGCCACGTTGCGCCGCGCCGCCTCGCGCGCCTCCGGCAGCAGGCCCTTCGAGAGCAGCGACCGCCCGCTCTCGCCGTGCTCGACCGCCACCACCTCGTAACCAAGCGCCGTGCACAGCTCGACCGCCGCCCGCCCCAGCGCCGGCTCCTGGTGGTCGGTGAACTCGTCGACGAACAGGTGCACGCGGCCCCGCCGCGCCACCCCCGCCGCCGGCGCGAGCGCCCCGGGATGGCGCCGCAGCCAGGCCCGGAAGGTCTCGGGGGCGAACTGCGGCAACGCGCGCTGCGGCGCCACGCCGAGCGCGCGCTTGAGCAGCGGCGCCGTGAGCCCGCTGCGCGCGAACCAGTTGGCGGCCGCCGGCCAGACGTCCGCCGCCCGCGCCAGTACCGCGAAGTGGCCGAAGACCCGGCTGCGCAGCGGCATGCCACGCGTGAGGCGGCGCTGGTGCAGCCACTCGGCCTTGAGCAGCGCCACGTCGACACTCGACGGACACTCCGACCGGCACGCCTTGCACGACAGGCAGAGCGCCATCGCCTCGGCGACCATCGGCTCGGCGAAGGGGTTGGCCGCCGTCGAGCGCGTAAGCGCCTCGCGCAGCACGTTGGCCCGGGCGCGGGTCGAGTGGCGCTCGTCCAGCGTCGCCATGAAACTGGGGCACATCGTGCCGCCCATCTTCGCGGATTTGCGGCAGTCGGCCGTGCCGTTGCACTGCTCGGCCAGGCGCAGCACCCCGCCCCAGCGGGAGAAGTCGAGCACCGTGGCGAACTCCCGCGTCGCCTGGTCCGCCTCGTAGCGCAGCGAGTCGGTCATCTGGCGCGCCGCCACG
>DAOOFR010000045.1:15926-21159 GCA_035415285.1 Opitutaceae bacterium | reverse complement strand
CCGCCGGCACCTACACCCGCACCTTCACCGCCGACTCCGCCGCCCTCGGCGGCGCCACCGGCCACAACAAGGTCGTCGTGCGGAAGACCGCGGGCAGCTCCACCACCACCTACACCATCGCCTCCAGAGGCTGGGTACACAACCCCGGCGCCGCGGTCGTCGCCCAGCGCGCGATCGAGGTCACCTACGAGCGCACGACCAAGAACTCCGCCAATCTCCCCGGCGGCTGCCTCTCCCTCTCCGACTTCCTCGCCGCCAGCACCGCCTCCTCCTCGATCAGCAAAGACCAGATCGGCCCCACCTTCGACAGCTATTCCAGCGCCAACAACGCCGCCCCCAGCGCCTACAACCGCGACAACAAGTGCCTCGTCGGCACCACCAGCGCCGCCAACGGCGCCCTCAACCTCGGCAACGGCAACTACTACTCCCAAGTCGGCACCGGTTCCTCCGCCGCCAACAGCACGCCCACCGTCGGCTACGCCACCAACGCCAGCCCGCCCTACGACATCCTCGCCAAGATCGACAACCCCAACGACAAAGTGAAGGAGGCCGTCGCCTACGACCCGGCACTCGTCCGCCACGACGTTTCTTTCACCTACGACCCCGTGGTCCCGCCCGACGCCCCCGCCAAGGACGGCTGGATCCACGTCCTGCCCAAGGACGGTGAGGACCAGTGGAAAACCGCCGGCAAGATCGCCCAGTACCAACCGAAGAAGAACGCCGCCACCCCTTCCGTCTCCGTCGCCAACAGCACGCTCAACGCCGGCAGGTCCGACGCGGACAAGGTCTACATCGCCACCACCTCGCTCGACAACATCGGCAAAATCAACGTCAGCGGCACCGTCATCATCGTCGTGCTCGGGCCCGTCAATGCCTCCAACGGCCTCGTGGTGAACTACCAGTCCACCAAGGCCAATCTCACCATCTACTCCGCCAGCGATGTCAGCGGCGTCATCAAGACCACCCAGCAGATCAACACCGACACCATCTCCCCCAACTGGGAGGCCGCCCGCCTGACCATCGGCATGCTCCCCGGTAACCACAAGATCAACATGGAGTCGCTCGAGCCCACCGCCATCAACACGAACGTCTCCACTGCCGTGAAAAACCCCACCGACGGCGGCAAGATCATCATGAACTTCGACGACAACTCCACCTTCGTCGGCTCGATCCTCGCCCCCTACTCCGCCACCCAGTTCAGCGCCACCGGCCAGAAGGGGAAGCTCTCCGACTACTGTGGCTCCCTCCTGGCCAAATCGATCTCGATCTCCGGCTCCAACGGCTTCGCCTTCCACTACGACGAGAATCTCGGCGGCTCCGCCAACGCCGCCCCCGCTCTCGTGCTCAATTCCTGGCGTCAGATTCGCCCCGACGACCCGATCTTCGATTAGCGCCCCCTATCGGACGCACCCGAGCACGCGCCCCCCCCCGGAAACATCCAACCAAATACTCTCACGACCGTGAGAGTATTTGGTTGCGCTACTCCGATCCAAACCCGGCCTCACCGTAGAACCGCGAACACAAACACCGCCAAATAAGCTCACGACCGTGAGAGTATTTGGCGGAAGCGGGGGCAGCCCGGGCGCGCAGTAGGGTGGCACGGCACCGCCACGCCTGCGCCACGCACCGGGCAACGCGAGCGCATCGCGAGAGTCCCCCTGCGGCCGGGACCCATCCGAGCGCACCCATCAACCGCCGCGCGGCCGCCCGAGGCAGGGACCGGCCTGCGCGCTACCCAGCGCAACGCAATGCGCAGCGGCAGCCCCACGCCGCTTCGCGCCTTGCCGCGGCCCGGCCTGCCCGGCACGAAAGAAGGCTCGTCCCGATGCCTGATCTCCACGCACAGCCGCCCACCGGTGTCACCGCTCCCGCTCGCCCGCCGTTCACGCTCCGCCGCCGCCTGCGCGCCGGCTGGCGGCTCTGCGCCTTGGGCGGTGGGTTTCTCTGCGGCGCGTTGCTCTTCGTTCTCACCACCGGACCTTGGGCGGGTTTCCGCCGCCGCTCGATCTGGCTCCAACGCACCTGTCGCATCGTCCTGCGCACCCTCAACGTCTCCTACTCCGTCGAGGGGGCCGCCCTCCCGCGCACCGGCGTCGTCGCCTCCAACCACGTCAGCTACGTCGACATCCTCGTGCTCGCCGCCGCCACCCCGCAGGTCTTCCTCGCCAAAGCCGAGGTCCGCGACTGGCCGGTCTTCAACTGGTTCGCCCGCATGGCCGGCACGCAGTTCATCGACCGCAACCGCCGCAGCGATGTCGCCCGCCAGAACGCCGACTTCGTCCACATCGTCGAGAACGACGCCGTGCTCACCGTCTTCCTCGAGGGCACCAGCACCGACGGTTCGACTGTGCGCCCCTTCCGCTCCTCGCTCCTCGAGCCCGCCATCGAGCACCGCTGGCCCGTCACGCCCGCAGCGATCCACTACACCTGCACCGGCGGCGACGTGGCGCAGGACGTGTGCTGGTGGGGCGACATGGGCTTCTTCGAGCACCTCTTCCGCCTGGTGCGCACCGACGCCGTCACCGCCCACGTGCGCTTCGGCGCACCGGTCGCGTCCGCCGAGGAGCGCAAAGCTCTCGCCGCTCACCTCCACGGCGAAGTCGTCGCGCTGAAGAACCAGCTTTCCACTACCGCCGGGCGCTCCGCCTGACCCGCCGCCATGCCGCCCACTTCCCCGACCCGGCCGCTGCGCGTCTTCCTGCCGCCCAACCTCGCCGCCTGCGCCCCGCGCGACTCCATCCCGCTCAAGATCGAAGGTTCGCCCTCCAACCTGCCCGAGATCCTCCTCGCCGCCTGTCCCGGCGCCGGCCCGTGGCTGCTCCCGATGAGACGCGCCGAGCTGCGCGTGTTGATCCACCTGCTCCGCGGCCAACCCGTCTTCCGCTGGGTCAACCTCCCCTTCGACCCCATCCCGTGGCGCGGCGACGAACTCGCCACCGTCGGCGCCCTCCTCGCCGAGCCGCCCGCCGCCGGCGCGCCTGTCCCGTCCACGCCGTCCGCCGAGTCCAGATCGTCCACACCCGCCGCGCCCGACCGCGCGCAGCTCATCGCGCAGCTCGCCGGCAACCGCAAACCCCTCGGCGCCCCGCGCCCCTCGCTGCCGCCCAGCCTGCGCACCGGCCACAGCCCCAACGTCCCGCCCCTGCGCCCGGGCCAGAGCGTGCGGCCCGCCGTGCCGGCCGGCACCAGCCTCGTCGTCGACGGCTCCGAGCACTACCTCGCGATCACGCTGCCCTCGCGCGAGAGCCTCTCGTACCCCGCCATCCTCGAGGCCGTGAAGGCCGCCGGCTTCCAGCTCGAGGCCGCCTCCAGAAAGTGGTGGCTGCGCGACCGCCACCGCACCCTCACCTTCCTCGCCGCCCACTGGGAGCGGCTGGAGAAGAACTGGGGCGCGCAGTTCACCGACAACTTCCGCCGCAACACCGCCAAGCTCCGCATCGCCTCCCTCACCGCCGAGGTCGCCGAGATCGGCGACGAGTTCGAGGTCTCCGTCGCACTCGAGGCCGGCGGCGCCTCGCTCGACACGCTCAAGACCCAGCTCGCCCAGGGCCGCGGCTACGTCGAGCACGCCGGGGCGGTCTACCTCGTGCCCGCCGCCGCCGTCGAGAAACTGCACCAGGCCCAGCAGGCCCTCGCGGGCTCGCTCCACGCCCCCTTCCTGCCCAGCGCCCGCCAGCGCGTCGCCCGCAGCCGCGCCGCCGAGCTCCAGGAAACCCTCGAAACCCTCTCGCCCAACTTCCGCCCGCCCGCGGCCTGGCGCGCGCACAGCGACGCGCTGCGCCAGCTCACCCAGCTCGCGCCCGCCCCGCTCGCGGCCGGCCTCGTCGCGACGCTCCGCCCGTATCAGAACCTCGGCGTCGCCTGGCTCTGGCACCTCCACCGCCACGGCCTCGGCGGCGTGCTCGCCGACGAGATGGGCCTCGGCAAGACCGCCCAGGCCGTCGCCCTCCTCTCCGCCCTGCACTGTGATACCGGATACCGGAGACCGGAAACCGGGAAGTCCGCACCGCCTCGCGGCGTTTCCCTCGTCGTCTGCCCCGCCTCGCTCACCGAAAACTGGCGACGCGAGCTCGGGCGTTTCGCCCCCGCGCTGCGCGTCTTCGTGCACCACGGCGCCACCCGCCTCGTCGCGCCGCCCGACGGCCGCGCGCACGAGGTGGTCGTCACCTCCTACGGCACGCTCGTGCGCGACCAGGAGCTCTTCGCCGAGGCCGAACTGCGCTGCCTCGTGGCCGACGAGGCCCAGCACGCCAAGAACCGCCGCACCCAGGCCGCCGCCGCGTTGCGCGCCCTCACCGCCGAGGCGCGCTTCTGCCTCACCGGCACGCCGGTCGAGAACTCCCTCGACGACCTGCGCTCGCTCTTCGACATCGTCCTTCCCGGCGCCGTGGATCCGATCCCCGGCGACGCCCGCGGCGACGAGCGCAAATGGCACGAGCAACGCCTCCAGCGCCAGACCGCGCCCTACATCCTCCGGCGCACCAAGGCGCAGGTCGCCACCGAGCTGCCCGCGAAGCTCGAGCAAGTCGTCTGGTGCGAACTCTCCGCCAAGCAGCGCGCCTGCTACGACGAGGTCCGCGCCGCCACCGACCGCGAGATCGACGCCCTCGCCTACGACCGTCGCCCCGAATCGCAGGTCCGTCTCGCCGTGCTCACCCAGCTCCTGCGCCTGCGCCAGGTCTGCTGCGACCCGCGCCTGATCGAGAGACCCGAGGAGACCTCGCGCTACGCCGCGGCCGACTCCGCCAAACTCGCCGTCTTCCGCGAGCTCCTCGCCGAAGCCCTCGACGACGGCCACCGCCTGCTCGTCTTTTCGCAGTTCACCCGCCTGCTCGGCCTCGTGCGCGAGGAGCTCGCCGCCCAGGAAATCCCGCACTGCTACCTCGACGGCTCCATGACCGCCAAGGCCCGCCAGGCCGAGGTCGACCGTTTCCAAAGCGACGCCTCCGTGCCCGTTTTCCTGATCTCGCTGAAGGCCGGCGGCACCGGCCTCAACCTCACCGGCGCCGACACCGTCGTGCACCTCGACCCGTGGTGGAATCCCGCCGCCGAAGCGCAGGCCACGGACCGCGCGCACCGCATCGGCCAGACCCGTGTGGTGACCAGCTACAAGCTCGTCGCCACCGGCACCGTCGAGGAGAAGGTGCTCCAACTGCAGGAGACGAAGCGCCAGCTCCTCGCCGACATCTTCGAGGCCAGCGACGCGCTCAACTCCCGACTCGAGCTCGCCGAC
>DAOOFR010000045.1:0-15826 GCA_035415285.1 Opitutaceae bacterium | reverse complement strand
CGCGGAAAAAACCATTGACGCACCCCGCGGCCGCCACCTTCATTCGCCCCCTCACCGACGTGGCCCGGTAGCTCAGTTGGTAGAGCAGAGGACTGAAAATCCTCGTGTCCCCGGTTCGATTCCGGGCTGGGCCACCACTTTAACCCGTTATCGCTTCGGCGGTAACGGGTTTTTGTTTTCGGGAATCCCGCCCCCCGCCGTCGGCGGCGGGCATAAAAAACCCCCGCTGAACCTTTGTGGGGGGCAAAGCGGGGGAGCAGGTCAGGGCCGCAACTGCGGGTTTAGGTCCTGACCTGAGGGTTGATTGCAACGGTTCTGTGACGACAGGCGAGCGGAAATTGTCCACCACGGCGCAAATCGCGACCGCCCCGAGCGGCACCCGACCACCTCCGTCACCAGCGGCCAGTCACAGCACGCTGCCTCACCCGGCGGCGGGTCGCCGGCCGTCGAGCGCGCGGCGCAAGGCGGCCTCGAGTGCGGGCAGTTGCACCGGCTTGGCCACGTAGTCGTGCATCCCGGCGGCGAAACACTCGTCGCGATCCCCCACCATGGCGTTGGCCGTCATCGCGACCAGGCGCGGCCGCGCCTCCGGCGGGAAGCGCACACAGATCTCGTGCGCGGCCGTGAGCCCGTCCATCTCCGGCATCTGCACATCGAGGAACACAACGTCGTACCGTTGTCGTTCCAGCGCCGCGAGGGCCTCCAGCCCGTTGTTGGCGAGGTCGGCCCGGTAGCCGAGCCGCCCGAAGATGAGCTGGGCGACGCGCTGGTTGGTGACGTTGTCCTCGGCCAGCAGGATCGAGAGCGGGAAGTCCTCGGCCAGCTTCCGCGCCGTTGCGGCGGGGCGCGCCGGCACCGGCCCCGCCGGGGCGATGATCGCGTGGGCCACCGCATCGCGCAGCGCACCGGTCTTGAGCGGCTTGGACAATTGCCCCACGCCCACGAGCGCGGCCGGCAGGGGGCCGAGCGCATCGAGCGCGGAGAACAGCAGCAGCGGCACACCGCCGCGCCCCGGCAACGCCCGCAGTTGTTGCGCCAACGCGACCCCGTCGGCCCCGGGTAGTTGCTGGTCGAGGATGACCAGGTCGACCGGGTTGTCCTGCGCGAGCCAGGCCAGCGCCTCGCCGGCCTGTGCCACGCCGTGCGGCACCAGCCCCCACTGCACGCAGTGCCGCTCGATGATGGCCCGGCCGGCCGGGTTGTCCTCGGCGACGAGCACCCGCCGGCCGGCCACGCCCGCGAGGGGGTCGGCGTACGTCGAGGCGGTCGTCTCGCCGCGCCCGAGCAGGACCTCGAAGATGAAACGGCTGCCCTGCCCCGGTTCGCTCTCGGCCCAGATGCGGCCGCCCATCAGCTCGACCAGCCGCCGGCTGATCGCCAACCCCAGCCCGGTGCCGCCGAACCTGCGCGTGGTCGACGCATCCACCTGGCTGAAGCTCTTGAACAACCGGTCCATCCGGCTCGCCGGAATGCCGATGCCGGTGTCGCGCACGGTGAAGCGCAGCCGGGACAAGCCGTCGGGCTCCCGGCCGCAGCATTCGACGCCGACGTGGATCTCCCCGCGCTCGGTGAACTTGATCGCGTTGCCCACGAGGTTGACGATCACCTGCCGCAGCCGGGTGACATCGCCGACGACCAGGCCGGGCACGGCAGCATCGATCCAATACAGCAGGTCGAGCCGCTTTTCGCCCGCCCGCGGCCCCAGCACCTCCAGGGCCGACTCCACGCAATCGTGCACCCCGAAGGGGATCGCCTCCAACTCGAGGCTGCCGGACTCGATCTTGGAGAAGTCGAGGATGTCGTTGATGAGCGAAAGCAGCGCATCGCCGGACAGGCGGATGGTCTCGGCGAACTCGCGCTGCTGGTCCGACAACTCGGTGCCGAGCATCAGGCCGCCCATGCCGATGATGGCGTTGAGCGGGGTGCGGATCTCGTGGCTCATGTTGGCGAGAAACTCCGACTTCGCGACGGTGGCCGCCGCCGCTTCGCGGGCAAGCTGGTGGGCGCGCTGGGCCGCCTCCTCGAGGCGCTGGTTGGCCGCCTCCGCCGCCTCGCGGGCGCGGCGCATCTCGTCCTGCACCGCCCGCTCCCCGGTGATGTCCATCATGCCGCCCACCACCCGGACCGCGCGCTGGCCCGCCCCGCGCAGGATCAGCGCACGATCCCGCACATGGAGGCACCGCCCGTCGGCATGGAGAAACCGGTACTGGAGCTCCCAGCGCTCCGCGGTCGAGGCGAGCACGGCGGCGAAGCCCGTCTCCACCATCGCGCGGTCCGCGGGATGCACCCGGGCGAACCACCACGCCGGGCCCGCGGCCGGGCCCGGCCGCTCGTAACCGAAAAGCCGTGTCACGCCGTCGCTCCACCAGAGCGATCCGCCGAGCGGGTCGTAGTCCCACACGGCGTCGCTGGTGGCGCGGGCGATGAGGAAGAAACGTTCCTCGCTCTCGCGCAGGCGCCGCTCCATCTCCCGCCGCTCGGTGATCTCGATCGCCGAACCGATGATGCGGGTGGTGCCCCCGGCCTCGTTGCGCACCGGCTTGAGCTGGGTGAGCCACCAGCGCGGCTGCGCGTCGGCGGAGACCTCCTCCTCGTAGGTGACCGTGGCCCCGGCCGCCAGGCAGTCGCGGCAATGCGCCTCCAACCGGCGGCCGAGATCCCGGGGAAACGCGGTCGCCAGCTCGGCCAGGCGGCGGCCGATCAACTCGCCCGCCGGCACGCCCACGACCCGCTCGAACGACGGATTCGCCCCGGCCAACCGCAGGCCGCCCCCCGGATCCACTTCGACCACCCACAGCGGCAGCTCGATGCCGCTGTAGATCTCCTGCAGGAGCATCTCCTGCGCGCGCAGCCGGGCCTCGACCGTGCGGAGCGCCGTGACGTCCTGGACTGTCCCGTACACACGGAGCACCTTCCCGTCCGCCAGCGCGGCCCGCATCGTCACCCGCACCCCGAGCGGCCGTCCGTCGGGGAGAGACAACGACACGTCGAACTGCGAGCCCTCGCCGCGGGCCAGCCCCAGCCCCAGCGCGGCCCGCACGCCCGAACGCGCCGGCCGCGGGAGCAGCCGCAGGACCACCCCCATCGGGGCGCACCGGAAGCGCACCCCGAAGATGCGCCCCGCCTCCTCCGACCAGTCGAGCACCCGGGTCGACGCGTCGAGCGACCAGCTGCCGATGTGGGCGACGGCCTGCGCCTCGAGCAGGCGCGCCTCGCTCTCGCGCAACAGGTCCTGGAGCCGGCGACTGGCGGTCACATCGGTGTGCGTTCCGAGCATACGCAACGGGCGCCCCTCCGGATCGAACACCGCCTTGCCCCGCACCAGGATCCAGCGCCATTGGCCGTCGCCGCGGCGCACCCGGTAGGTGCGCTCGTAGATCGGGGTCTCCCCCGCAAAATAGCGCCGGACCGCCTCCCGCACCCCCTCGACCTCCGCGGGGTCCATCGACTCGAGCCAGCGGGAGCGCGAAAGGAACTCCTCGGAAGCCGGAAGCCCCAGGATCTCCCGGTCGCGCGGCGACACCCACATGCGGTCGGAAAGAATGTCCCACTCCCAGGCCCCGTCGTTGCTGCCCGCGATGGCCAGGTGCCAGCGCTCCTCGCTGCGTTGCAGGCGGGCGAGGGCCTCGACCTGCTCGGTGAGGTTCTGCGCGATGCCGATGAAACCGGTGATCCGCCCGTCGGGATCGTGCAGCGGCGCGATGGCCAGATGCGCCGGCAGAGGCGTGCCATCCTTGCAAACGAACGTCCAGTCGCGGGCCTCGGGCGCCCGCTCGGCAATGGGCTTCGCCGTCAACGCCTCGAACCCCGGCGCCACGTCCCGCCCGAGCTCGCGCGAAAGCTCCGCGGCGCGCTGGCGAAGCTCCGCCGGGAGGTGCATCTGCTCCGCCGTGCGCCGACCGACGACCTCCGCGGCGCTGTAGCCGAGCAGCATCTCGGCACCCCGGTTGAACACCTCGATCACGCCCCGTGGATCGGTGACGATCAAGGCACAGGCGGCGCTCTCGAGCAGCCCGGCGCGAAGGCTCTCGGAGCGGCGGCGCGCCGTGACGTCGCTCTGGAATTCCACGAAACGCCGGACCCGCCCATCGGGGTCGGCCACAGGATCGGCCTTGATGTGCACCCAATAGGCCGCGCCGTCCTTGCGGTAGTTGAGCAACTCGACCTCGAAACCGCGGCCGGCCAACCGGCCCTCGTGGATGCGTGCCATGACCGCGGGATCCGTGCCCGCGCCCTGCAGGAGGGGGCCGAGCGGCCGGCCCGCCAACTCCGCGAGCGGATAACCGGTCAGCCGCCCGAAGGCCTCGTTGCCCCACTCCATCCGGCCGTCCGAATCGGTGATCACGATCGCGGCCGGGGTATTCTCCGCCATGACCGTTTGCGCCTCCAGCGCCCGCCGGGAATGGGTCAGTTGCTCGCGCGCCTGCGCCAACTCCCCGAGCAGGTGGGTGCGCTCGCCTCGCCACCACCATCCCACTGCGAGTGCCGCCAACACGGCACCGGCCAGCGACGACAGCCCCGCCTGCCACCCCTGCATAATCCACACCCCTGCCACAAGCACGACCGCCACCGCGATGATGGCGACCCGTGCCGACAATCCGGGTGGAAGCACTGCGCGGTTGTCGGGAACTGACATGTGGCAACGGCCCGGCGTGAAGGTCCGCCGTGCTGCCCAGTCATCGGCCGGACCATGCCTTCCTTAACCGCCAAACCGTCGCCGCCCAGCGGCCGGGCGGCCCGCGGAACCATCGCTGGGCGCCACCCGTACGCGAGCGGCGTGACGGCAGGTCATCGATCCCACCTCCCCTCGTCGCGCAAGGGACCGGGACCGGCTCAGGCGTGACCATTGCCTTGGCGGAGGGCTCGGGTTCGCTCGCGCTGGCCCGGCCCAGGCACCACGCCAACGGCCTGTGCAACCGGAGCCCCTACAGCCGGAAGAGCCGCGGCTTCCGCGGTGTACCCCCGTCCATTGCAGGGGCACATCTCAGTCGGCTGGCGCGGCGAGGAAATCGCGCACGAGATCGTAGAGCTGCGGCGAATCCAGCAGGAAGGAGTCATGGCCGAGATCGGTATCCAGCTCGGCGTAGCTGGCCGGTTTCCCGGCGCGCAGCATCGCCAGCACGATCTCGCGATTCTGCGCCGTGGGGAAGAGCCAGTCGCTGGTGAACGCCACGCAGAGCGTGCGCGCCGTCACCCCGGCGAACGCCTGTTCGAGCGAGCCGTAGGCGGCCGCGAGGTCGAAGTCGTCGATCGCGCGGGTGATGTAGAGGTAGGTGTTGGCGTCGAAGCGGTTGATGAACGCCTGCCCCTGGTGCTGCAGGTAGCGCTCGACCTCGTACTGCGCATCGAAGCTGGCCGCGGCCTCGGGCGCCACGGCGCCGCCCCCGCGTTTGCGGCGGCCGAACTTCTGCTCCATCGATGCGTCCGACAGGTACGTGATGTGCGCCATCATGCGCGCGATCGCCAGGCCCACGCGCGGGCCTCCGCCCTTCGGATACTCGCCGCGGTTCCAGCCCGGGTCCTGCATGATCGCCTCGCGGCCCACGGCGTTGAAGGCGATCGCCTGCGCGTTCTCGCGGGCGGTCGTGGCCATGGGCAGCAGACGCCGCACGAAGCCGGGGTACTCGATGCCGAACTGCAGCACGCGCATGCCGCCCATCGAACCACCGACCACCGCGTGCAACGCCGTCACGCCGAGGTGGTCGAGCAGGCGTTTGTCGGCGCGGACCATGTCGCGGATCGTCACCTGCGGGAACCCGGCGCCCCACGGCCGCCCGGTCTCGGGCTGGGGCGAACTGGGGCCGGTCGAGCCCACGCAGCCGCCCAGGCAGTTGGAGCAGACGACGAAGTAGCGGTTCGTATCCAGAGCCTTGCCGGGGCCGATGAGATTGTTCCACCAGCCGGGCTTGCGGTCGGCGAGCGAATGGATGCCGGCGGCGTGGTGGTCGCCGCTGAGCGCGTGGGCGACGAAGACGGCGTTGTCGCGCGCGGCGTTGAGCCGGCCGTAGGTCTCGTAACGCAGCGTGAAGCCCGGGATCGACTGGCCGTTGTCGAAGGTGAACGGCTCGGCGGAGACGAAGTCGCGCGCCTCGACCAGGCCCACCTCGCCGGGCTCGGAGCACGCCAGTTCAAGATCGTCGGAGGAGTCGTTCACGCCGCGCCATCGTGGCGAGCGCCGGCGCGGCGTCAACGGGGCGCCGGCGGCCGGCCCAAGAAAGCCGGCACCGCGCACGACGATGACATTGAAGCCCGCGTCGTTTTCCCCTCCCCTCGTCCGCCGCACCACCATGTCCGCCCGACCACCAACGACCCCGCCCGCACCGGAGCCGCCCGGCTACGAGCCGTGCCGGCTCTGTCCGCGGTTGTGCGACGCGCAACGCGAGGCGGGCGCGACGGGTTTCTGCGGCCAGGGCGATCGGCTGCGGTTGGCGCTGGCCTCGCTGCACTTCGGCGAGGAACCGCCGCTGGTCGGTAACCGCGGCTCGGGCACGATCTTCTTCTCCGGCTGCACCCTGCGCTGCGCGTTCTGCCAGAACTTCCAGATCTCGCAGCAGGGGCTCGGGCGCGAGGTCGGCACCGAGGAGTTCGCCGCCATCTGCCTGGCGCTCCAGGCGGCCGGCGCGGCGAACATCAATCTGGTGACGGGCACGCAGTTCATCCCCGGCATCGTCGCGGGGATCGCCGCCGCCCGCGCGGCGGGGCTGGCGCTGCCCGTGCTCTGGAACGGCTCCGGCTACGAACGCGTGGAGATGGTCGCCGCGCTGCGCGGCACGGTCGACGTGTGGCTGCCGGACCTCAAGACGCTCAACCGCGAAACCGCCCGCCGCTACTTCGCCGCCCCCGACTACCCGGAGGTGGCGACGGCGGCGATCCTCGCGATGGCCGAAGCCCACCCGCTCGAATACGACGAGGCCGGCCTGCTGCGCCGCGGGTTGATCCTGCGGCATCTCGTGCTGCCCGGGCAGCTCGCCGACAGCCGCGCCGTGCTGACCTGGTTTTCCCGGCACCTTGCCGGCCGCGCGCTGCCCTCGATCATGACGCAGTACACGCCCATCGCCGCGCTCGCCGGCCGGCCGGCGCCGAAGGATGCGCTCGGGCAGGCGGAGTACGAGGAACTGGTGGCGCTGATCGACGAACTCGGGCTCGGCGAGGGGTTCTACCAGGAACTCGTGCCCGGCTCGGATTGGCTGCCGGATTTCTGCCGGCCGAATCCGTTTTCCTCGGACTTGGCGCGCACGATCTGGCACCACGCCGGAGGGTTCGCGGCGAAGCAGGGGTGAAGGCGATCCCGCCGATTCCCCGCCAATCGTCCGGGTTGCCGGTCGAGGCGCGGTTCTTCAGACCGCGCCGCCGGGCCCCGCGCTCGCACCCGCGGGCGGGAACCGGCTCCGCCCGGGCGGTCCGGATGCGCACCCCACGGCGAGCCAGCGTTGCCTGCCCTTCGCACCGGGCCGGCAGGGACGTGCACGCGCACACCGCGCTGCGCGCCGGCACTTGCGGGTGAGCTTCAGGAGGGAGCGCCGCCACCAGTCCGGCCGTCCTGAGCCAACACCGCGCCGGCGCCGGCCGGGATTCGCGCCGTACACCAAACAAAAAGGCCGCACGGGCGAACCGCGCGGCCTGGAAGAACGGAGACGAGGGGCGCGGCGCTCAGCCGGCGACCTCGTGGCTGGAGAAGACGTGCTGCACGTCGTCGAGGTCCTCGAGCGCGTCGAGCAACGTCTGCACCTTGGCGGCATCGGCCTCGCTGAGCACGAGCGGTACCTTCGGCAGGTACACGATCTCGCTGGAATCGGGTTTGATGCCGGCCTTCTCGAGCACGCCGGCCAGGGCGTAGTAGGCATTGACCGGGCAGAGGACCTCGAAGCCCTCGTCGGAGGTGCGCACATCGTCGGCGCCGGCGTCGAGGGCGAGCTCCATGAGCTTGTCCTCGGTGGTCTTGTCCTTGCCGACGAGGAACTGGCCGCAGTGGTTGAACTGGAACGACACGGCGCCGGACTGCGCGAGATTGCCGGCGTAGCGGGTGAACACGGAGCGCACCTCGGAGGCGGCGCGGTTCTTGTTGTCGGTGGTGACCTCGACGATGACGCCGGCGCCGGCAGGGCCGTAGCCCTCGTAGGTCATCTGCTCGATCGCTGCGCCGGCGAGTTCGCCGGTGCCCTTCTTGATCGCGCGCTCGACGTTGTCGTTGGGCATGTTCGCCTCGCGCGCCTTCAGCAGCACGGTGCGGAGACGGGCGTTGGCGTTGGGGTCGCCGCCGCCGGCACGCGCGGCGATGGTGATTTCCTTGCCGATGGTGCTGAAGATTTTGCCGCGCTTGGCATCGGCCGCGCCCTTGGCGCGCTTGATCGTAGCCCACTTGCTATGGCCAGACATGGTGAGGAATGGTTCGGGGTGAGAGGGAGGGGAACAGTTGAGGGGAAAAAGGCGACGGGCGGCGATGCTTATTTGCGCTTCGGGCGTTTGCCCGCGGGGGTGACGTTCTTCACCGCGCCCGCGGCCGGCGCCAGCGGATCGTGGTCGGGCATGCGGTTGATGATGAGCTGCTGCCCGATGGTGAAGATGTTGGAGACCGTCCAGTAGAGGGCGAGGCCGGAGCCGAAGTTGTAGCAGAACAGCACGAACAGGATCGGCATGAACTTCATCATCTTCGCCTGGGCGTTGTCCATCGAGGGCGTGGGCATGAGCTGCATCTGGACGATGGAGGAGATGCCCATCAGCAGCGGCATGATGTTGAGCGGGAAGCCGTAGAGGTGCGCGACGGTGTCGGGCGAGGCGAGGTCCTTGATCCAGAACCACTCGGCGAAGCGCAGCTCGGAGGAGGTCTGGAGCATCGCGAAGAAGCCGATGAAGAACGGCATCGTGATGAGGATCGGGAGACAGCCGCCGACCGGGTTGACCTTGGCCTCCTTGAAGAGCTCGAGCGTGGCCTTCTGCTTCTTCTGGGGATTGTCGGCGTACTTCTCGTTGATCTCCTTCAGGCGCGGCTGGATCTTCGCCATGCGCTTGGAGGACTTCGCGGCGCTGAGCGTGAGCGGCAGGGTGACGATCTTCAGCAGCAGCGTGGTGAAGATGATGGCCCAGCCCCAGTTGCCGAGGAAGCCGTGGAACCACTCCAGCAGCGTGAGCAGCAGCGGGGCGAAAAAGCCGGCGAGGAAGATCTTGTTGAAGAAGTAGCCGTCGAACTGCATCGCCTTGTGCTCGTTCTGCTCGAAGGCCTTCAGGCGCGCGTACTCCTTCGGGCCGACGTAGAGTTTGCCGCCGAGCACCACGGAGGCTCCGGCCTCGAGGCGCGGCACGTCGAGGTTGATCTCGCCGGTCACGCCGAAGGCCGTCGGCACGTCGGGCAACTCCGGATGCACCTTGACGCGGCGCACGACCAGCCCCGTGCCGGGCTGGTCGGGGGTGAAGATGGAGGCGAAGAACTGGTTCTTCACCGCGCCCCAGACGACCTTGCCCGGCTGCTCGAGGTAGGGCTTCGGGGAGACATCGCCGCCGAACATGCGCTTGAAGAAGCCGCCGCCTTCCAGCGCGGCCCGGTCGACATAGGTCGTGTCCTCGCCGTCCCAGAGGGCGGCGTTGAGGTAGAGGCCGGTGTCGTTCTTGTCGACGAGGGTGGCGGTGCCGAGGTTGAGCGAGAGGCGCTGCGCGGCGAGGGCCGAGTCGGAGACGTTGCGCAGCGTGGTTGTAACCTGGAGCCGGTAGGGGTCGCCCGGCTGGCCCGGCTGCGGGAGGGTGAAGGTGCGGGTGACCTCCAGCTTGCCGTCGGCGACGGTGCGGAAGGTCACGTGGTCGGCCGCCTGCTCGACGAGCGCCCACTTCGCCGCGGCGTCCAGTCCGGGCACGCCGGTGAACGAGAGGATCGGGGCGGCGTGCACGGCGTTGAAGACGTACGGGGCCGCGGCGCCCTTCGCGACCGGATGCTGGCGGAACGCGACATCGCGGATCGCCCCGCCGAAATCGCTGAACGTCACGGCCAACGTGTCGTTGGAAAGCGTCACCTGCTGCGCCTCGGCCGGGGTCGCGGCGGGCAGCGCATAGAAGCCGTTGGCCACCGGCGCGATCGCCGGGGCGGGCGCGGCCGCGGTCGGCGCACCGGCCACGGACGGCGCGGTGCCCTCGGCAGCGGGCGGCACGGCGGGCGGCGGCGGCGCCACCGGCCGCGGAGCCGGTTGGGGCCGGAACCAGATCATGCCGGCGAAAGCCGCGATCAGCAGGAGGACGCCGATGGTCGTGTTTTTCTTATCCATGAGTGCGTGGGGCGCGGCGGGGAGTCAGGGCAAAAGGCGCGCCGGTCGCCGCTCGCGCGGAGCGCGGCAGCCAGCGGAAAGTTTTCGGAACCGGGTCCGCGCCGCCCGGGTGCAGCGGGTGGCAGCGCAGGAGCCGGCGGCCGGCCAACCACAGCCCGGCCAGCAGGCCGTGGCGCTGGAGCGACTCGACCGCGTAATGCGAGCAGGACGGATGAAAACGGCAGCCGCAGCCGGGGCCGAAGAACAACGGCAGCACCGGCGAGAGCACAAGCTGGTAGAGCCGGACCGCGCCAACCGCCACAAGCCGCGGCCCACGCCAGACCATCCGGCCGAGCCGGCGCCAGGGCGCGGCGGTGCGCTCACTGCTGGACTGACAGTTCGCCGGCAATTCTGCGGAGGGTTTTCAGGAAACGTTTCTCAAGGTCGGCAGTGCCGACCCTGGGCATCGAAGGCCGGGCCGAGACGATCACGTCGAGGCCGGGCGGAAGCTCGTTCTGGTGGCGGCGGAAGAGGTCGCGCACGATCCGCTTGCAGCGGTTGCGCACCACCGCGCCACCCACAGCCCGCGAAGCGGCGACCCCTAACCGGGCCGGCCGGTCGTCGCGGCGATCGCGCACCCAAAGCAGGAACCACCCGCCATCAATCCGGCGCCCGGCCTCCCGCGCAGCCGAGAAATCGGCGCTGCGGTGGACGCGTTGCGCCGAACCGAGGAGAAGGCGGCCCTGCGGGGCGTCAGACAACGGTGAGACGCTTGCGGCCCTTGGCGCGACGAGCGGCGAGCACCTTGCGGCCACCGCGGGTGGACTTGCGCGCGCGGTACCCGATCTGGCGGGCGCGCTTCTTCTTATGCGGACGATAGGTCGGTTTCATGGTGTGAAGGAAAAAAGAGGGGGAAGTTGGCCGGCCGGCTCCGCCGGTGTCAAGCCCTCGACCGAGGGTTCGGCGGAAAGAACACGCGCCACGCCGAGCTGCCGCAACTGGGCGGCGCGGCCGCCCGGTCCCACCCGCGAGGCACGTCGGGCCGTCCCGTGGCCCGGCCGCCCCCAACGGGAGTGACCGATCGCGGGGCGGCGGCGACTTCGCCCGCTGGAGACCGCCCGAGGCGGGCAGGAAGGGGCCACCGGGGCCCCGCCCCGCCGGCGCGCCCACCGGAGACGGCAGCGGCGGCGCCCGGGAGGGCGCCGCCGCTCGAATCCGTAGGCTGGTGACGGCTCAGCGCAGGTTGGGCGCCACGTAGTCGCGCTTCGGGGCGCCGGTGTAGATCTGGCGCGGGCGGTAGATGCGCGCCTTGGAGGTGGAGGCGACCTCCCGCCAGTTGGCGATCCAGCCGGGCATGCGGCCGATGGCGAACATGACCGTGAACATGTTCAGCGGGATGCCGATGGCGCGCATGATGATGCCGCTGTAGAAATCGACGTTCGGATACAGTTTGCGCTCAACGAAGTAGGAGTCCTTCAGCGCGGCCTGCTCGAGGTGGCGGGCGATGTCGAGCAGCGGGTCCTTGCGGCCGAGCTTGGCCAGCACGCTGTCGCAGGCGCGGCCGATGATCTTGGCGCGCGGGTCGTAGTTCTTGTAGACGCGGTGGCCGAAGCCCATCAGGCGGGCCTTGCCGTTCTTGGCCGCCTCGATGAAGCGCGAGCCGTCGTCGCCCGTGGCGTGGATCTGCTCGAGCATCTCGATGACGGCCATGTTGGCGCCGCCGTGCAGCGGTCCCCAGAGCGCGGAGATGCCGGCGGAGATGGAGGCGAAGAGATTGGCGCCGGAGGAGGCGACCATGCGCACCGTGGAGGTGCTGCAGTTCTGCTCGTGGTCGGCGTGGAGCAGCAGGATGAGGTTGAGCGCGCGCACCACCTCGGGCTCGGGGATGAAGTCGTAGTACGGCTCGGAGAACATCATGTGCAGGAAGTTCTCGCAGTAGGTGAGGTTGCGCTTCGGATGCACCAGCGCCAGGCCCTTGCTCAGGCGGTAGGACATGGCGGTGAGCGTGCGGACCTTCGAGACGGCGACCGCGGAGGCCTCCTCGTAGTTCTTGAGGTCGCGCTCGTGGTTGTTCGTGCACAGGTGCGGGTAGTAGCAGCCCAGCGCGTTCATCGCGGCCGAGAGCACGGCCATCGGGTGCGAATCCGGCGGGAACTCCTCGAGCACGCGGTAGAGTCCGCGGTGCATGTCCGCGTTCTCCCGCAGGTAGGCGGAGAATCGCTGGCGCTGGCCGGGAGACGGGAGCTCGCCGTGCATGACCAGGTAGGCGGTCTCGACAAAATCGGACTTCTCGGCGAGCTGCTCGATCGGGTAGCCGCGGTAGCGCAGGATGCCCGCCTCGCCGTCGATGAACGTCACTTGGCTCACACAGGAGCCGGTGTTGCCGTAGCCCTCGTCGAACGTGATGTGTCCGGTGTTCGCGCGCAGATTGTGGCAGTCGATGGCCTTCTCGCCTTCGGTGCCGACGATGATCGGCAGTTTGAATTCCCGGTCTTCGATTCGCAGGGTGGCTTCAGTCGGCATGGTGGAGGCAGAGAACACGACCGCCCCGCTTTTGCAAAGCCGACAACGCTCGCGTCCGCGATTTCAGATACCGCCGCGCTGGCCGCGCGGCGGATGAGCGCAACTGCTGGAGACAAAACCGCGCGGGACCGGGCGGAACGCGCAGCGCCGTGGCCCCGCACGGGCGCGGACCACCCCACCCGCCGTCCCGCTCACGCCGCGCCGCGGCAGCGATCGACGAAGTTGCGGTAGAGCCGCAGGCCGGCGGCTTGGCTCTTCTCGGGGTGGAACTGGGTGGCCACGCACCGGCCGCGGGCGATCGCCGCAACGAACGGGCCGCCGTAGTCGCACACACCGAAAGTCAGCGCGTCGTCGGCCGGCACGCAGTGGTAGCTGTGCACGAAGTAGAACGGTTCGCCCTCCCGCCGCAGCCCGGCGACGAACGGCGAGTCGGGCTGGCGGAACATCACCGGATTCCAGCCCATGTGCGGCACCTTGTACTCCGCGGGCAACCGGAAGCGCCGCACCGCGCCGGGGAACACGCCAAGCCCGCGACAACTCCCCTCCTCCGATTCCTCGAAGAGCGCCTGCATGCCCAGGCAGATCCCGAAAAACGGCCGATCCTCCGCGATCCAACGCTGCACCGCGGCGCCGAGGCCCGTCGCCTTGAGCGCCTCCACGCAGTCGGGCAACGCCCCCACCCCGGGCAGCACCAGCCCGTCGGCCGCGCCGATGTCCTCGGGCCGCTCGACCACCCGCACCTCGGCCCCGGAGACCTCGAAGGCCTTGGCGACGCTGCGCAGGTTGCCCATGCCATAGTTGAGCAGGGCCAGCCGCGGGCGGGCGGATGCGGTTTGCGGATCGCGGACGGCGGAGGGCGAGTTCATGGGCGGCGAAGATGGGGCTCGGGCCCGCGTTTCCGGCGGTGGACCGGTCCTGCGGGCGCTGAAGCGCAGACGTGTTTTCGGGTCACACCGATCTGGGGCAACCCGAAACTGGTAACGGCACAACGAGCGCGAAACGCGAGCAGCCTCAGCCCTTCAGGCTGCCCTTGGTGCTCGGCACCTTGCCGGCGTGGCGCGGATCGATCTGGCAGCACACGTCGAGCGCACGGCCCAGGCCCTTGAAGAGCGCCTCGGCGATGTGGTGCGGCTCCTCGCCGTACTCGATCGCCGCGTGCACGTTGGCCCCGATCGCATTGGTGAACGACCGGAAGAACTCCTTCACGAGGATGAGATTGAAGTCGCGGATGAACGGATGCGCGCACTCGGCCTTGTACACGAGCACGGCGCGGCCGCTCAGGTCGACGACCACGCGCGCGAGCGTCTCGTCCATCGGGAGCAAGAAGAAGCCGTAGCGGCGGATGCCGGCCTTGTCGCCGAGCGCCTCGGCGAACGCCTGCCCGAGCACGATGCCCACGTCCTCGACCGTGTGGTGGTAGTCGACCTCGACGTCGCCCTTGGCGCGCACCTGCAGGTCGAACGACCCATGCCGCGCGAAGAGCGTGAGCATGTGGTCGAAGAACGGGATGCCGGTCTCGATCTTGGACTCGCCCGTGCCGTCGACGGTGAGCGTCAGCTCGATGTCGGTTTCGCGGGTGCGGCGCTGGACGGTGGCGGTGCGTTTCGGAGCCATATTTCGATGGTGTTGAGGAGAATGTTCATCTCCTCGTCGGTGCCGATGCTGATTCGCGCAAAATTGCGGGTCAAGGGGTGACTCGGGAAGCAGCGCACGAGGATCTTGTTGGCGCAGAGGAAATCGTAGAACGCCTGCGCGACCTCGGGGCCGGTGCGGCCGGCGGCGTCGCGCGGCTCCGCGAAGACGAAGTTGGTCTGCGACGGATACACGAACCAGCCGCGGCGCTCGGTGAGTTCGCGGCGGAAACGCTCGCGCGTGGCGCGGATCTTCGCCACGAGCCCGTCGTAGTACGCCACATCCTCGAACGCCGCCAAGGCGGCGGTCTGCGCGAGGCGGCTGACGTTGTAGCTGTCGCGCACGCGGTCGAGCAGGTCGATCACCTCGGCATGCGCGAGCGCGTAGCCGATGCGCTGGCCGGCCAGGCAGTAGACCTTGGAGAACGAACGCGTGACACAGAGATTCGGGTACTCGCGCACCCAGCCGGCGATGTTCGTCTCGGCAAACGGCGCATAGGTCTCGTCGGCCACGACGAGGCCGCGGAAGCCCTGGAGCACCGCGCGCAGGTCGGCCGCGGGGAACCCGACGCCGGTCGGCGCGTTCGGCGTCGTCAGAAACAGGATCGGCGCCTCCGATTTCACGAGATCATCGACCGGCAGCCGCATCTCGCGGGTGAAGGCCACCTCCTGCACCGGCGCGCCCTCGAGCCCGATGAGCACCGGGTAGAGCGAATAGCTCGGCACCGTCCACGCACCGGCGACCTCCGGTCCGCAGAACACGCGTACGAGCAGATTGAGGATGTCGTCGCCGCCGTTGCCGATGCAGACGTTGGCCGACGCCAGCCCGTGTCGCGCCGCCACCGCCGCACGCAGCGGCGCGCTGGTCGGGTTCGGGTAGAGCCGGAGCGAGGCACCATCGGCGCCGATCTCGCGGCGCAGCGCCTCGACCACGCGCGGGCTCGGCGGGTAGGCGTTCTCATTGGTGTTGAGTTTGATCCAGCCCGGTTCCTGCGGCTGCAGGCCCGGCACGTAGGCGTAGAGGGCGCGGAGGTGCGGCCGGGCGCGTTGGACGATGGGATTGGCGGACATTCTGCCCGAGACAAACGGCACAAACCGCCTCCATCAACGGCCAAGTGTGGCGCGTCCTCGTGCAGGGGTTGCCCAATCCGGGCTCGCCGGAGCGGGTCTTCCAGGAACGCCGCGTAGCGCCCGAGCTCCCACGAAGGCTCGCCGCCGCCAGCGGGGTCGGACGTTTACCGGACCGGAGCGGCGTCAGGAGCGCAGGGAGGAGGCCGCTGCCGTGACGGAGCCTCCGGCGACGGCGCGACCAGTGCCGCTTGGCTCCGGTTCCTGGTTACTTTGTCAAGAGTCGCGACATGAGCCCTTCAATTCCCCCTCGCAGAATAACCGCTCAACCGAAGGGCGAGCGGCGCAGACCGCGCAGGGCGGTGAGGCCGCCCC
>DAOOFR010000044.1:0-21632 GCA_035415285.1 Opitutaceae bacterium | reverse complement strand
CGCCCACCACCACCGGTTGCCCAAGCTCGTGGTCGATGCCATCCGCCAGCACCACGGCACCACCCTCATCCAGTATTTCTACCAGCGCGCGCGCAAGGAGCTGCGCACCCCGCTCCCCGGTCAACCCGAGCCGTCCGCCACCGCCGAGGTCCCGGAGGCCCCCTTCCGCTACGAGGGCCCGAAACCCCAGACCCGCGAGAACGCCATCCTCTTCCTCTCCGACTGTGTCGAGGCCGCCTCGCGCTCGCTCCGCACCGTCACCCGCCAAAGTCTCGCCGAACTCATCGATCGCCTGGTGCAGGAGCGCATCGACGACGGCCAGCTCGACGAGTGCCCGCTCACCCTTGCCGAGATCGCCCAGATCAAGACCAGCTTCGAGTTCACCTCGCTCAACATGCTCCACTCGCGCATCGCCTACCCGGCGCCGGAGCCGCCGGCCAACGGCAACGCCGCCTCCTCGCCGTCCGCCGCCCCTGGTCCCGTTTCGTCCGCCCAGCCCCCTGCCGCCGCCCCCACCGACCATGCCCGCGAAATCCAGCCGCCCCGTTAAAGTCTACTGCGGCCACGCCCAGTTGCGCTTCACCCGTCCGGCCGTCGCCGCCGCCATCCACGCGCTCGACGCGGCCGCCGCGCCGGCCACCGACTGCAACCGCGGCACCTGGCGCCTGCCCGCCGGCGAAATGTCCATCGCCTTCCTCACCGATGCCGCCCTCGCGCGCCTGCACGGCGACTTCATGGACGACCCGACGACGACCGACGTGATCACCTTCCCGGCCGCGGCGGCCGGCCACGACCAGGCCGGCGAGGTCTGCATCTCCGTCGACACCGCCCGGGCCTACGCCGCCAAGCACGACCGGCCGTTCGCCGAGGAACTCACGCTGTACCTGGTCCACGGTTACCTCCACCTCTGCGGCTACGACGACCGCACCCCGGTCACGCGGCGCCAGATGCGCGGGGCCGAGCGCCAGGCCATCGCCGCCCTGCGCGCCGCCCGGAAGATGCCCGCGTTCGCGCTCGGCAGCTGAGCCTACAAGAAGCAGTTGGGCACAGAGAGCACAGAGATAAGGCAAGAGGACACAGAGAGATCGGAGAGAAAGCGGAGGCCAGAAACGCTCACCATTTGGGTGCGTTGGGCGGACCAAAGTTTGCTTACCCAACTTCTCCTCTGTGATCTCCTTCCGTCGCTCCTCTGCCTCTGTGACCTGTCCGCACTGCCGGCTCGAGGCTGAGCGGCCCGATCCGGTTCCGGCTCCCGCCCCTCACAACGGCTCGACGTCCACCGATACCTTCACGGTGTGGCTGCCGCCGCCGGTGAGGATGCCCATCACCGGGCTCACGTCGCTGAAGTCGCGGCCGAACGCGACCGTGATGTGCTCGCCGCTCGGCTGGCAGTTGTTCGTCGGGTCGAAATCCACCCAGCCGAAATTCGGGCAATGGACCGAAAACCACGCGTGGGTCGCATCCGCGCCGACGAGCCGCGGTTTGCCCGCCGGCGGCAAAGTCCGCAGGTAGCCGCTCACGTAGCTCGCGGGCAGCCCGAGCGAGCGCAGGCACGCGATCGCGAAGTGCGCAAAATCCTGACACACGCCGCGCCGCTTCTCCCACACCTCGGCGAGCGGCGTGGCGGTCGTCGTCGCCACCGGGTCGTAGGCGAAGTCCGCGTGGATGCGCCGGTTCAGATCCGCCACGGCCGCCAGTAGCGGCCGCCCGGCCGGGAAGCTCTCCCGCGCATAGTCGGCGAACTCCGGCCGCGGCTGCACCAGCGGCGAACCGAAGACGAACTGGAACGGCCCGATGGCCGCAACCGCCACCGGATCGCGGTACCGTTGTGCCACCTGCTCCCACGGTTCCGACAGCGCCGGCGCCGGCACATCGCGCTCCTCGACGCTCACCACGCTCGTCGCGGTGACCTCCATCTTCGCATGCAGCTCCTGGATCGCGAAGAAGCACACCCGGTTGCCGAAGAAATCCGGCCGCTGCACCTGCACCGCCGGCTCGGGCGAGATCGCGATCCGCCAGTCGGTGCGCGACTGCACCGCGGTCACCCGCGGCTCCACGCGCGCGGCATGGTGCGATACCGCCACCGGCTCGGCATACTCGTAGGTCGTGCGATGCGTGATACGGTAGTTCATGGCGTGGGCGGCAGGAGCGAGTAGCGGGTAGCGGGTAGCGAGTAGGCGCCGGCGCCCATCTGAAGCCCAGGGGTGGAACTCGAGCCAGCCGCGTGCTGAGCCCAAATGGCGGGCGTGAAGCCCGCCATCCGCGATCGCGCATTCCTGTCGGGCGTGAAGGTTCCCCGCCAGTGGCGGCGCCGAAGGCACCCAGGGTCAGCCCCACCATCGGAGAATCGGCGCCGGTGCGGTGTCATGGTCCGCCCTCCTTCGGCAGGGTCGCCTCGCCCCCGGCGCGGGAGATGGAGGAATGGGCGAAGTAGTTCACGGCGATGGCGTCGGAGAGATGCGGCATCGAAGCGGCGATGTGGCGGATCACCTTCGCGATCCCGGTGTCGGCCGCCTTCTCGCCGGCGCACCCGAGCTCGCGCGGATCGGCCAGGCGCAGCCGCGCGACGCAGTCGATGAGGACCCGTTGGCCGGCGCTGGGCAGCGCGGTGAGTTTCTCCCGCGGCAACCGTTCGAAGTGCTTCACCAGCTGGTTGAGCTGGAACAGGAGCGAACGGGGGTTCGTGTCGTCGAGCAGCACGAGGTCGCTCACCGCGGCGAGCTGCGGGAGCACGTTGTAGCGCGAGCGATACGTGATCGAGCAGTCGCAGACCTCCAGCACCGCCTCCAGCAGCCCGAGGTTCTCGGCGTCGGGGGCGGAGAACACGCTGTCGAGGAAGGTGCAGATCTGGATCGAGCGCTCGATGCGGCGTCCCATGTCGAGGAAACGCCAGCCCTGCGCGCGCGTCATGTTGTCGTTGGTCAGGCCGTGGAACGAGGCGACGTCGACCAGGGTCTGGTTGATCACCGCCACCGCGTCACCGGCGAGCAACGACGAGACGCCGGCCGGCGGGGTCAGGCGGTCGTCGAGCTGGGTGAGCACGCGCCAGAGATCGTTCGAGGTGCGGTCGCGCACGAGGATCGCGAGGCGCCGGAGCTGGTCGGCGGTGTCGCGCAGGCTGCCGGGGCGCGCGGGATCGAAGACCGCCGCCAACAGCTCGGCCTCGAGCGCCTCGGGCTGTTGGCGCAGCGGGAGGATGTCCTCGGCGGTGAGCTGCCCGTGCTCGGCGAGCGTGCGCAGGAGCGGCGCGAGCACCGGCCAGGCGCTGCCCGTGCTCTCCGGATTGAAGCGCACGAGCGCGCTGCGCAGCAGGCGCGCGGTCGCGTCGGCCCGCTCGGCGTAGCGGCCGAGCCAGAAGAAGTTGTCGGCGAGGCGGCTGGGGAGGTTGTTGCCCACGCGGCGCAGCTCCACGGGCTGCGAGGACTGCCCGAGCAACGTGTCGTCCGCCACCGGCGCCGCGGCGCGCACCCACACGTCCTTGCTCGCACCTCCATGTTGCAACGACACGAAGCGGCCCGCGGGCTCCGGTGCGATGCGCCCCAGCCCGCCCGGCATCACGCGGTACGATTCGCCGTGCGCCACGAGATAGACGCGCACGCTCACCGGGCTGGCGACAAAACCGCCGCCCTCCCACGAGGGCGCGAACGACAGCGGCACCTTCTCCTGCGCGACGTACGCGTGCGGTTGCCAGCGGATCTGGCGCAGCCAGCCCGCGCGGTCGGTCGGCGCGGGTCCGGGCAGCGCGCGGAAGGCCGGCTTGAGGATGAGGTTGCCGAAGTGGTCCTCGACGTAGCGCTCGGCCGACTCCTGGCCGCACCACCACGTGGCGACCGAGGGGAGTTTCAGCTCCTCGCCGAGCACCTGCCGGCACAACCCCGGCAGGAACGCCATGAACGCCGGGCTCTGCAGCAGGCCGCTGCCAAGCGCGTTCACCACCGCGACATGCCCCCGCCGCACCGCCTCGACGAGGCCGGGCACGCCGAGCATCGAATCGTTGCGCAGCTCGAGCGGGTCGCAGAAATCGTCGTCCACGCGCCGCAGGATCACGTCCACCGGCTCGAGGCCGCTGAGGGTCTTGAGGAACACCCGGTCGTCGCGCACGGTGAGGTCCTGGCCCTCGACGAGCGTGTAGCCGAGGTAGCGCGCGAGGTAGGATTGCTCGAAGTAGGTCTCGTTGTACGGGCCGGGCGTGAGCACCACCACCCGCGCCTCGCCACCGCCGCGCGGCGACAGGCCGGCGAGCGCACTCTGCGTGTCACGGAAAAATCCCGCCAGCCGCTGCACAGGGAGGTCGCGGAACGCCTCGGGCAGCATGCGCGAGGCGATGAGACGGTTGGCCAGGGCGTAGCCCGACCCGGTCGGGATCTGCGTGCGATCGGCCACCACCCACCAGCGCCCGTCGGGCGAGCGCGCGAGGTCCGCCGCGTAGAACTGCAAATGACGCCGGCCCGCCGGCTTCACGCCGTGCAGCGGCCGCAGGAAATCCGGCTGCGCGAAGACCATCGCCGGCGGGAGCTGGCCGGAGCGGATGAGGTTCTGCGCGCCATGGCAGTCGGCGAGCACGCGGTCCATCAGCACCGCCCGTTGCACGAGCGCGGATTCCAGCGCCCGCCACTCCGCCGCCGCGAAGACGAAGGGCACCGGATCCAGCCGCCACGGCCGGTCGAGACCGTCGGCCTCGCCGTAGACGTTGTAGGTGATGCCCTGGTCGCGGATGAAGCGCCGGCCGGTCTCCCAGCGTCGGTGAAGTTCGGCGACACTCTCCCCCGCGAAGTCGCGCACCAACGGCTCCCAATGCGGCCGCACAGTGCCGTCGGCCGCGAGCAGCTCGTCGAAGGCCCCGGCGGGCGGGCGATAGCAGGCGAGCAGCCGCGCCCGCGCGGCGGCAAGCGCGGCGGCGGACGGGGCCGAAGGGACGGCTGAGGTTTCAGGCGGCATCAAGTGGGAGGCCGAGAGTTGAAGGGAAGGCGACCGGGCAGCAACCGTGCAGGGGAAGGAAGATGGAATCGGCGGTGGCTGGCGGGGAGCCGCTGAGCCGGCGAAGGGCGGTCGCGGCGCGACCGCGGATGGCGGGGATAAACCCCGCCCCACCGGTGGAGGGGCGGACGCCGGGGAGCAGGCTCCTGCCGGTGATCGAAACCTTCCGCGTCTGGCCCATGCGCCCCACCCCGCGCGCGAGCCTCTCCGATGGTGGGGCGGGGGTTATCCCCGCCAAAAATCCGCGGCCCGCCACGGGCCCCGCCAGTACCCTCACGTCGCTTGTACCAAGTTCCTCGTTGCGCCGACTCTCCCCAATTTCCACCGTCCGCCCATGGCGAAGGTTCATGGTCCCGGATACTCGGCGCTGAGCAAGGGGCGCTACTCCTCCATCGGGGAACAGTACTTCCTGACCTTCAACCTCGCGCGGCCGCAAACGGGTTTGACTGAGCCGGAGCTGCTCGCCGCCGTTCGCCGCGAGTGGGTTCGCCTCGGCGAAGCGCGCCATTGGGAAGTGCGCACGGCCGTCGTGATGCCCGACCACCTGCACCTGCTCGTGCGCCTGCGCGCCGAGACCGAGGTGGGCGATGTCATCCGGTTGTTCAAAGGCCATCTCGCCGCCGTGCTGCGGCCGCACCGCCTGAACTGGCAACGCTCCTTCTACGACCACCGGCTGCGGCACGGGGAAGACGCGTTTCCAGTCTTTCGCTACATCTTCCTGAACCCGTATCGCGCCGGCCTGCTCGCCGCCGGCGAAAGCTGGCCCGGCTACTTCTGCGATGCCGAAGATTGGGAGTGGTTCCGAACGCTGACCGATGAGGGAACTCCATTCCCCGAATGGCTGGAGCTCCGCTGAACCGAGGAACCGACGGATGGCGGCCGCGGCGCGACCGCGAATGGCGGGGATAAACCCCGCCCCACCATCGGAGGGGCGGACGCCGGGGGCCGATTTCGCACCAAAGGGAGAAGCCGGTCGAACAGTCAGCCCTTCGCCCTCAACACCGGGCGCGAGCCACTCAGATGGTGGGGCGGGCTTTACGCCCGCCAAGATGCCATCGCCCGCGGCTCTACCCCGCGCTCGCCCACCCGCCGAAGAGCCGCGGTGCGGCCGCAGCTCCGAATCGTGGCGGCCGAAGCTCATGCCTTGCGCAGGTCGAGGGTGCAGGGGAACTCCGGGTCGATCACGGCCGCCGGGACCACCAGCTCCCCGGGCGTGTGGCCGTGCCGGAAGAAGCGCGCGAGGCGGCGGCTCTCGGCCTCGTAGGCGTTCACCGGGAAGGTCGTGTAGTTGCGTCCGCCGGGGTGTGTCACGTGGTAGGTGCAGCCGCCGAGCGCCCGGCCGTTCCAGGTGTCGACGATGTCGAACACCAGCGGCGCGTGCACGGGGATCGTCGGGTGCAGGCAGGAGGTCGGTTGCCAGGCGCGGTAGCGGACGCCGGCGACAAATTCCCCCTCGGTGCCGGTCGGCTGAAGCGGAAGGGGGTGGCCGTTGCAGGCGACGACATGCCGCCCGTCGGTGAGCCCGGTCACCTTCACCTGAACACGCTCGACGGAGGAATCGACAAAACGCACCGTGCCGCCGGGGCCGGCCTCCTCGCCGAGGACATGCCAGGGCTCCAGCGCCTGCCGGAGCTCGAGGTGGACATCGCGCACCGTGAGGTCGCCGACCAGCGGGAAGCGGAACTCCTGATGCGGGGCGAGCCAGGCGACGGGCAACTCGTAGCCGTGGACGGCGAGATCGGCGCAGATGTCCTCGATGTCGCGGCCGATGAAGTGCGGCAGCATCCACTTGTCGTGGAGCTGCGTGCCCCAGCGCACGAGCGGCTTGGCGTACGGCTCGGCCCAGAAACGGGCGACCAACGCGCGCAGCAGGAGCTGCTGCACGAGGCTCATCCGCTCGTGCGGCGGCATCTCGAAGGCGCGCAGCTCCAGCAGGCCGAGCCGCCCCGAGGCGCTTTCCGGCGCGTAAAGTTTGTCGATGCAGAACTCGGCGCGGTGGGTGTTGCCCGTCGAATCCACGAGCAGGTGACGCAGCACGCGGTCGACCAGCCACGGCGGGCAGGCGCCCTGCGGCGGAATCTGGGCGAAGGCGATCTCCAGCTCCCGCAGCGCGTCGAGGCGCGCCTCGTCGATCCGCGGGCTCTGGCTGGTGGGGCCGATGAACAGGCCGCTGAAAAGATACGAGAGCGAGGGATGGTGCTGCCAGTAGGTGACCAGGCTGCGCAACAGGTCGGGGCGGCGCAGGAACGGGCTGTCGGCCGGAGTCGGTCCGCCGAGGACGATGTGATTGCCGCCGCCGGTGCCGGTGTGGCGTCCGTCGATCATGAACTTCTCGGCGCCGAGCCGGGCCTGCCGGGCATCCTCGTAGACTCCGGTCGTGCGCTCGACGAGCTCGGACCAGGTCGCCGCCGGATGGATATTCACCTCGATGACGCCGGGGTCGGGCGTGACCTTGACGACGCAGAGCCGCGGATCGGCCGGCGGCGGATACCCCTCGAGCACAACCGGAGTGCCGAGCGCGGCGGCCGTCGCCTCGACGGCGGTGACGATCTCGAGATAATCCTCCAGAGTGTCGACCGGGGGGAGGAAGATGTGCACGCGCCCGTCGCGCGGCTCGACACAGAGCGCGGTGCGTACGATCCACGAGGCGGACTCGCCGGGCAGCGGCGCACGCTCCGCGGCGGCGATGGCCGCAAGTTCGGCGGCGGTCGGCGTGGCGGACGGGCTGGCGCCGGTTGCGACCGTTTCCACAAACTGCCGGCGCGGGGGGAGCGCCGGGCGCGGTGCCAACGGATCTGCCTCGATGACCGAGGGAGTATCCTCCTCTGTCGCCCACGGCTGCGAGTCCAGCGGCAGGCGCAGTCCGACGGGAGAATCACCGGGGATGAGATACAGACGACCGTTGCGCAGGAACCACGGGCTGCTCGTCCAGCCGCGTCCGTCGCCGGCGGGCTTCCGGCGCAGCGGCAGCACGTGGCCGACGACGGCATCGAGCCCGGCGTCGAACAGACGCGCGAGGCGCGCACGTTCCTCCGGGTTGCGCAGCTCGGAGCGGTGCGGATCGACGTTGGATGGAAGCGTGCGCTCCTTCCAGAGGTAGTAGAACACGTCCTCGTACGCCGGCATGATCCAGCGCTCGGCGAGGCCGAAGCGGCCAGCGAGCGCGCGGATGAAGCACTCGGCGAGCGCCGCGGTGTTGTCGGTGCGAGTGGTCTCGTCGGCGAGTAGATGCGGATCATCCCAGACGGGTTCGCCGTCCGGGCGCCAGTAGGCGGCAAACGCCCAGCGCGGCAGCGGCTCGCCGGGATACCATTTGCCCTGGCCGTGGTGCAGGAACGCGCCCGGGGCGAAACGGTGCTGGAGCCGCCGGAGGAGATCGTCGGCGCGGAGGCGTTTGGTCACCCCGAGGGCAGCGCTGTTCCACTCCGCGCCGTCGTAGTCGTCGATCGAGACAAAGGTCGGCTCGCCGCCCATGGTGAGGCGCACGTCCTGTTTCTTGAGGTCTGCGTCGACGCGCCGGCCAAGCGCATCGATGGCCGACCACTGGGCTTCGGAATAGGGCTTGGTGACGCGCGGCGTTTCGAGGAGACGCGTGACCTTCATCTCGACGTCGAACGTCACCTTGCACTCGCCCAACGCCCCGTCGATGGGCGCGGCCGACTGCGGATCGGGCGTGGCGGCGAGCGGGATATGCCCCTCGCCAGCGAGCAGGCCGGAGGTCGGGTCGAGGCCGATCCAACCGGCGCCGGGCAGGTACACCTCGCACCAGGCGTGAAGGTCGGTGAAGTCCTTGTCGGTGCCGGAGGGACCGTCGAGGGACTTCCGATCGGCGACGAGCTGGATCAGATAACCGGAGACAAAGCGGGCGGCCAGCCCGAGGTGGCGGCAGAGCTGCACCAGCAGCCACGCGGAGTCGCGGCAGGAGCCGGAGCGCTTCGTCACCGTTTCCTCGGGAGTCTGCACGCCGGGCTCCAGACGGATGACGTAGCGGATGTCGCGCCAGAGGCGCTGGTTGAGCCCGACCAGAAAATCGATGGTGCGCTGCTCGGTGCGCGGCGTACCGGCGAGATAGGCGGCGAAGCGCGGGGTGGCGGCGGCACAAAGGCGGAACGGCGCGAGATCGTGCGCCAGCGACGGGTCGTAGGTGAAGGGGAAGGTCTCGGCGGCGGGTTCGAGGAAGAAGTCGAAGGGGTTGAATACGGCCATCTCGGCCACGAGGTCCACCTCGACGACAAGCTCGCGGGTCGGCTCCGGGAAGGTGAACCGCGCCAGAAAGTTGGCCTGCGGATCCTGTTGCCAGTTGAGGAAGTTCTTCTTTGGCGCCACCCGCAGCGAATAGCCGAGGATCCGGGTGCGCGCGTGCGGCGCCGGCCGCAGCCGGACAACCTGCGGACCGAGGGTGACCAGGCGGTCGTAGCGGTAGGTCGTGCGGTGGTGGAGAGCGACGTGGATGGCCATGGGCGGGCGACCGGGAACGGGGCGCCGAGATCGGAGGGACCGCGGGCGCGCGGACTGGAGCCGGTTGAGGCAGAGGGTGAATTGCAGGGCGCATGCCAGCGCCGCACGGATTGCGTGTTTGAGCCCCGGGCACGTCGCGGCGAGGTTGGCCCGCGGCCTGCTGGGAGCCCCCAGCATGTCCGCCGCTCCTGCCGCCGCCTCCCCCGCCGCCGCTCGTTCGCTCCTCGAGCCCTACGACGTGGGCGGATTCTTCGACGAGCTGTTCGCCCGCGATGGCTCCGTGCGCCCCGCCTACCAGAAGGTCCACGGGCATCTGGGCGGCCTGTCCCAGGAGGACTACTTCAAGAAGCAGGCCGCCGTCGACGTGGCGTTCATGCGCGGCGGCGTGACGTTCACCGTCTACAGCGACAACCAGGGCACCGAGCGCATCTTCCCGTTCGACCTGATGCCCCGGGTCATCCCCGCCCAGGAATGGGCCACGCTCGAGGCCGGTCTCACGCAGCGCCTCACCACGCTCAATCTCTTCCTCCACGACATCTACCACGATCAACGTATCCTCAAGGAGCGCGTGATCCCCGCGCACTATGTGCTCAGCGCGCGCCACTTCCGTCGGGAGTTCATGAACTTCGACGTCCCGAAGGGAGTCTATGTCCACATCTGCGGCACCGACCTGATCCGCGACCACGACGGCCGTTACCTCGTGCTTGAGGACAACCTTCGCTGCCCGTCCGGCGCGAGCTACATGATCGAGAACCGCGCCGCGATGAAGCGCGCCTTCCCCGAGCTCTATCAGGCCGCAAAAGTCCGCCCGGTGGAGAATTACGCGCAGGAACTGCTCAAATCCCTCCAGTACACCGCCCCCGCCGGCATGCGCGGCGACACGCCCACCTGCGTGTTGCTCACCCCGGGCGTCTACAACAGCGCCTATTTCGAGCACACTTTCCTCGCCCGTTCGATGGGCATCCCGATCGTCGAGGGTCGCGACCTCGTCGTGAAGGACGCCCGCGTTTTCATGCGCACCGTCGCCGGCCTCGTGCCGGTCGACGTGATCTACCGCCGCATCGACGACGACTTCCTCGACCCTTCCGTCTTCCGCGCCGACTCGTTGCTCGGCGTCCCCGGTCTTGTCCAGGCGTATCGTGCCGGCAATGTCAGCCTCGCCAACACCATCGGCACCGGTATCGCCGACGACAAGGTGATGTACTATTTCGTCCCGCGGATCATCAAGTTCTACCTCGGCGAGGAGCCGATCCTGCCCAACGTCGACACCTACCTCGCCTCGGAGGAGAAGGACCGCACCTACATCCTCGACAACCTCGCCAAGCTCGTCGTGAAGAGCGCCAACGAGGCCGGCGGCTACGGCATGCTGATGGGCCCCTGGGCCGCGAAGGAGGAGATCGAGAAGTTCCGCGCCATGATCATCGACAACCCGCGCAACTTCATCGCCCAGCCGCCCATCTCGCTCTCCCGCCATCCCACCTGGTGCGGCGAAGGGTTCGAGGGCCGCCACATCGACCTGCGCCCGTACATCCTCTGCGGCGAGAAGATCAAGGTCACCCCCGGCGGCCTCACCCGCGTCGCCCTCCGCAAAGGCTCGCTCGTCGTCAACTCCTCCCAAGGCGGCGGCTCGAAGGACACCTGGGTCCTCCACGGCGACGAGTGAAGAGACTCTCGAATCCAATCGCAGGCTTCGCCAACCGACCGCCGCCCCTCCCTCACCTCCGCCTCCACACCCGCGCTCCACTCCTCCGATGGTGGGTCGGGCTTTACGCCCGAGAAAACACCGCTGCCCACAACCCGCTCCGCGCTCGCCCCCAGTCTCTCTCCCGCTCTCGCCGAACTGGCGGGCATAAAGCCCGCCCCACCGCCGAACTACCGTCCGCCCGCTCCATCTCTCGCGCAGCCCCCCACCTCCGTTCCTGATTTCCTGATTTCCACATTCACCAATCTTCCGCCTCGCCGTCCGGCCACTCCTCATCCCGCGTTCCGCACTCCGGCCATTCCGCAATCCGCACTCCGCACTCCGCATTTCATGAAAGCCGCCGCCCTCGCCGCCCCGCCCCGCCGCAAGCTCCCGATGCTCTCGCGCGTGGCCAACTCCCTCTATTGGCTGGGCCGCTACTTCGAGCGCGCCGAGAACACCGCCCGCCTCCTCGACGTCAACCTCCAACTCCTCCTCGATTTCGAGAAGCACGACGACGCCGCGCTCACCGAGCACTGGCTTTCGATCATCCACTCCACCTCGAGCGCCGAATTCTTCGCCAAGCACTACGCGAAAGCCGACGCGGCCGCCGTGACCGAGTTCATGACGTTCAACACGGCCAACCCGAACTCGATCCTCTCCTGCACCCTCGCCGCCCGGGAGAACGCCCGCATGATCCGCGACCGCATCTCCCTCGAGATGTGGGAGACCGTCAACGACCTCCACCTCTTCCTCCACAGCCGCGAGGCCCGCTCGCTCTGGCAGCACAGCCCCACCGAATTCTACGCGCGCATCAAGAACGCCTCGCACCTCTTCCAGGGCCTCACCAGCGCGACCTTCCCGCACGACGAGGGCTACAACTTCATCCAACTCGGCCGTTTCATCGAACGCGCCGACAAGACCATCCGCCTGCTCGACCTCAAGTACCACATCCTCCTGCCCGCCGCCGACGACGTCGGCGGCGCGGTCGACACGGCCCAGTGGCGCGCCGTGCTGCGCTGCGCCAGCGCGCTCGAGGCGTATCGCCGTTTCTACGTCTCCGAGATCCTCCCCTGGAAGGTGTCCGAGTTCCTCCTCTTCTCGGAGACGTTCCCCCGCTCCGTGCGCCACTGTCTCGGGCAGATCGACCTCTACCTGCGCCGCATCAGCGGCACCCCCGTCGGCCAGCACAGCAACGAGGCCGAGCGCCTCTGCGGCCGCCTGGTCTCCGAACTCAACTACACCTCGATCGACGAGGTCTTTCGCAAGGGCCTGCACGAGTTCCTCTCCCAGATCCTGCCCGTGCTCGACCAGGTGGGCGCGATCATCTTCGACACCTTCATGACCCACCGCCCCGTCGACGAAGTCGCCGAGGTCCGCCTCCACCAGCAGGAGGAACAACAGCAACAGCCGCGCGTGTGACGCGCGCGCCACGGGCATTTCCGGTTCGGGAGTGCCGACTGGCGGCTAGCCGGAAACTGCCTCTGGCAACGCCGCTCCGCCCTCAGAACGTGGGTCGGGCCCTGGTCGCCTTCGGCACCGTCTCTGGCGGGTGAACTTCACGCCCAACACGCCGTCTCCGCCGCACTGGCGGGCATAAAGCCCGCCCCACCACCGAACCACCGTCCGCCCGCTCCATCGCTCGCGCCGCCACCGTTCCTGATTTCCTGAGTTCCACATTCTCCTCTTCCGGTCCACCGTCATCCGTCTGCTGTCCTCTTCCGTCCGCTCTCCTTCGTTCGCCCAACTGCCAATCGGCAGTCCGAAATCGAGAACCTCCGCATGCCCGATCCGACATCTCTGCCCGCCGCCGAGCCCAGCGCCGATTCCGCTTCCCCCTCCGGCCAACGCATCTGCGTGCGCCACCTCACCCGATTCCTCTACCACGGTCCGGTCACCGACAGCTTCAACGAGGTCCGCCTCCGCCCGCTCAGCGACGCCACTCAGACCTGCACCCGCTTCGAACTCCGCCTCACCCCCGAGGCCACCGTTCGCGAGTACGAGGACTTCCACAAGAACCGCGTCCACTACTTCGATCTCCCCGCCCCGCACACACAACTCGACATCGAGGCGATCTCCCTTGTCGAGACGCAGCCCGAGCGGCGCCCGCTGCCGCTCACGCCCTTCGCGCCCTCCCTGCTCGACGATCCCGCCTTCGGCTTCGAGCACTTCGATTTCCTCGCCGATTCCAGCTTCGTGCCGCTCGCCGTGCCGCTGCGCCACGAAGTGAAACAACTTCTTGGCGACACCATCCACGATCTCTGGGCCGATGCCGTACGCCTCGGCGAACACGTGCACGACATCCTCACCTACTCGCCCAACGCCACGAAGGTGAACACCCGCGTGGTCGACGTGCTCGAGTCGCGCCGCGGCGTCTGCCAGGACTACGCGCACCTCATGCTCGGCCTGTGCCGGGGCGCCGGCATTCCCGCCCGCTACGTGAGCGGCTACTTTCTCAACCCGCAGCGCGCGCCCGATGCCATCGAGGCCTCGCACGCGTGGGTCGAGATCCTGCTGCCCGGCTACGGCTGGCGCGGCTACGATCCCACCCACCGTCGCCTCCCCGGCACAAACTACGTGAAACTCGCCATCGGCCGCGATTACGGCGACATCCGCCCCGTCAGCGGCACCTTCCGCGGTCTCGGCACCCGCGAGATGATCGTCGAAGTCCAGGTGCGCGGGGCGGAGTGAGCGCTGCGCTCCCCTGCCTCGTCGGAGGGAGGGCTTCACACCCGCCAGAAAGCCGATGCAAGCTCCCCTTCGGTTGAGTCTTTCCGGCTGCCGCGGATGGCCCCACCAGATCTGTGTCCAACCCACCTGCGGCGAAAATCCTCCGTCTGCCCGTTCGGTCGCGGCTTCGCCGCGCTCGGGTCTCCGCGGTTCACTTCCGGCTCCGCGGGTTACGCGGCTTCGGCCTACTCAAGCACCAGCTCGGCACCGCCGCGCAGATACCGCCGCAGGCTCTCCCGCAACCGCGCGACCGAGTCGGCCGCGATCCCGTCGAGCGCGGCCAGCGGCTCGTTGAGCACCCGCCGCGCGTATTCCAGATCGCTGCCGCGCAACCCCGCCGCCCATTCTTCCTTCACCGGGTAGCCCTCGTCGCGGGCAAAGGTGTAGAGCGCCTTCAGCGCCACCGCGTCGGCGCGCCGGCCGTCGCTCCACGCCTGCAGGGCCGTGCCGAGCAGCGCCAGCACCGCGGCGCGACTCTCCTCGTGCACCGGGTTGCGGGCCAGCAGCGTCGCGAAGGCCGAGGCCTCCGTGAGCGCCGCGAAGCTCAGGCCGATGCCGGCGAACCGTCGCACCACCCGCACCTCGCCGAAGAACCACGTGCGCCCCTGATTGGTGCTCGTCAGCATCGCCGCCACCTCGTCGAACAGGTCCAGCGCCACTGCCGGCTGCCGCGACGACAGCCGTTGGAAACAGAGCATCTGGCCGCCGTCGGGGCTGAACAACAGCACCTGCTGGTGGCGATCCTGCGCCGGCGGCTTCTGCAGCACGAAACCCGTGGTCTGGAGGCTCTGGCCCGCCATGGCGTAACCGCTATTTGCCGACACCCCCCGGGGCGACCGGCTGGCGTATCTCCACCGGCGCGCCGTTGTCCCCGGGCAGCACCGTGCCGCCCGAGATGATGAACTTCATGCCCTCCCGCACGCTCATCGTCAGCACGCGCACCTCCTCCCGCGGCACCAGGATCAGGAAACCGGAGGTCGGATTCGGCGTCGTCGGCACGAAGACCGACACCAACTCGCGCCCCGTGCGCTCGCTGGCCTCGCCGCCGGAGTTGTTGGTGAGGAAGGCGATCACGTAGCTGCCGGCACGGGGAAACTCGATCAGCACCACTTTCGAAAAGGCCGCGCGATTCTCCGCGCCGAACGTCTGCACGATCTGCTTCACCGCGTTGTAGAACGCCCCGATGCCCGGAATGCCCTCGATGAACCGCTCCGCGTACTCGCCGAAGAAGCGGCCCAACACCCAGCGCGAGACGAAGCCCAGCGCCGTGGTGAAGACGATCACGACCAACGTCGACAGGAGGTCCCACACCAGCGCCAACCGCGGGTTGCCCAGCCACTCCGACGGCACCCAGAAGAAGAAGTAGTTGCGGAACGTCCCGCCGACCTGCGACACCAGCCACACGAAGACGATCAGCGTCACCGCGAGCGGCGCGAGCAGCATCAGCCCGGTGAAGAACGCAGTGCGAAGCTTGGCGAGAGCAGTCTTTTCCGACATCGCGCGAGAGATTGCGCCACGCCCACACCCCTGCAAGGGGAGAACGCTCCGCCCTGAAGAACCAATCGGGCGACAAGCGTTGCGGGGCGGAGCCGGCCCGTCGAGGGGCAAAGGAGGGGGCCAACCGCGTCGCGAATGGCTCCGTTCCGCGTGTTCCGTTCAACAACGCCCCAGCGTCGCACTGCACCGGCGGAAGTGGTGGCCGTAGATCGCCAACGTGACTGCGAGCGGCAGCGCTCGGGGGCGCCGCAGGCAGGTCCACGCGAGCAGATACCAGTACTGGAACCGCTCGCGGCCGAGCAGGCCGAGCCGGAAACACGAGCGCGCGAAGGCCAGGCACAGCGCCGGCCGAAGTGTGAACGAGGCCATGCGCGGCTGGCGGAACTCGCGCAGGAAGGTCCGCACCCGCTGGTAGTAGGGCCGCGGGGCGTAGATCGACTCCATCAGCCGCCGGTAACCGGCGCGCAACTCCGCCAGGTCCATGCGCGGGATGAAGTTGGTGGTGCCGTCGACGTTGTCGCCCGACGAACGACCCCGCAGGCGCCCTTCCCGGGAGAGCCGGGCGTGGAGCTTGGTGTCGGGCAGCGCGTTGAGCAGCCCGACCATCGCCGTCACGATCCCGCTCTTCTGGATGAACTCGAGCTGCCGGCGGAAGATCGAGGCCGTGTCGCTGTCGAAACCGACGATGAACCCACCCTGGACCTGGAGGCCGGCCCGCTGGATACGCTTGATGTCCGCGACCAGATCGCGCCCGCGGTTCTGCACCTTGTGGCACTCGGCCAGCGCCGCGTCGTCGGGCGTCTCGATGCCGATGAAGACGGTGTCGAAACCGGCCTCGACCAGCAGGCGCATCAGCGCGTCGTCGTCGGCGAGGTTGATGGAGGCCTCGGTGTAGAACGTGAGCCGCCGGCGGTGGGCGCGCTGCCATTCGATGAGGCGCGGCAGCAGCTCGGTGCGGAGCGTGTGCTTGTTGCCGATGAAGTTGTCGTCGACGAAGAACACCTGGCCGCGCCAGCCCTCGGCGACCAGCGCATCGAGCTCCGCGAGGACCTGCGCCGCCGTCTTGGTGCGCGGCCGGTGTCCGAACTTCGCGGTGACATCGCAGAACTCGCAGTCGAACGGGCAGCCGCGGGAGTACTGCACGCTCATCGAGGCGTAGCGGCGCACCTCGGCGAGATGCCAGAGCGGCACCGGCGCGGCGCTCATCGCGGAGAACTCCGTGGTGCGGTAGAGCGGGCCGGCCGTGCCGGCGGCGAAATCGCGCAGGAACGGCGGCAGCGTGAGCTCGGCCTCGTTGAGGACGAAATGCTCCACGCCGGGGAACTGCGCGTGGTCGCTGGTGAAGAGCGGGCCGCCGGCCACGATCCGCTTCCCCGCGGCGCGGCAGCGCACGATCAGCTCCTGCACCGAGGCGCGCTGCGCGATCATCGCACTCAGGAAGACCACGTCCGCCCAGCGCAGATCGCGGTCGGCGAGCGGACGGACGTTGGTGTCGACGAGCCGTTTCTCCCACTCGGCCGGCAGCAGCGCGGCGACGGTGAGCAGGCCCAGCGGAGGGAACGCCGCCTTCTTGCGGATGAATTTGAGCGCGTGTTTGAAACCCCAAAACGTGTCCGGGAATTCCGGGTAGAGCAGAAGAACGTTCATCGCCGTGGAGCACAGCTACGCCGGCCCCGGAAAAGCGAAAGCGCCGGAATCGTAACGGACGCCCCACGCGCGGCCCGCGCCCCCCCTCGGCTGCCTCCGGCTTCCGGCGCGGTTTGGCTGCACCCGGCGCGCGACCCAACAGCGCGCGATTTCCGCTTCTTCTTCCTTCCGCGTCTGCCGCTTTCCCGCCTTCATCGCCTCCATGCACTTCGATCTCGCCACTCGCATCGTCACGCTCGGCGTGGGCGAACTGGCGGGCTTCGCGCTCGGCCCGCGCGAATCCGGGGGCGGTGGCGGCGGGCTGTGGCGCGCCCAGCTCGGCCAGCATTGGCACAGCGAACTCCGCCTCCGCGCCGCCGAGGAACCCGGCGCACGCTTCGAGGTGCCGATCGCCGGCGACTACCCCCACCGCGGCTGGACGTTCCGCCTCGCCGGGCGCATCGACCAGTATCTCCCCTCGCCGGCCGGCGGCGTCCGTCTCCGCGAGCTGAAGACAGTCTCCCGTCCGCTCCCCGCGCCCGAGGCCGAGCTCCAGGCCGAATACCCCGGCTACTTCGTCCAACTCGCCGCCTACCTGGTCCTGCACGCGCTCGCACCGGACGCCGCGCCGGCCCGCGGCGAACTCGTCTTCATCGAGGCCGGTTCCGGCCTCGTGCAGACCGTCGCCGCGCCGCCGGCCAGCGTCGCCATTCTCCACGGTCAGCTCGACGAACTCGTCGCTTTCCTCGACGCCCGCCGCCGCGCCGCCGCCCGTCGCCGTGCGCTCCCCGTCCGGCCCGCCTTCGCCCGATTCCGGCCCGGCCAGGAACACGTCCAACGCGATCTGCGCGCCGCACTGGGGATCGAGCAGCCCGGCATCCCGCCGCACGCCGAGATCGCGTCTTCCTCGGGTCCGCTGGAGCGCGCCGCTCGGCCGGCGCCGTTCCCGGTGCCCGGCGGCGACGAAGCGCCGCCCTCCAGCGATCCGAGTCCTCCCACCACGCTCAGGCCTTCGTGTCCAGTCCGCCGTTCCGCAACCCACACTCCGCACTCCGCAATTCTCTGCTTCGAGGCCCCGACCGGCTTCGGCAAGACCGGCTGCCTGCTTGAGTTCGCCCTCACCGCGCTGAAGGAGGGGATCTACGACCGGCTCGTCTACCTCACCGGCAAATCCACCGGCCAGCTCCAGGTCGTCCGTCAACTCGAGTCGATGCTCGCACCGGAGGCGCCGGTGGCCGGTGCGCAGTTGCCGGTGACCGGTGATCAAGCACCGCCCACCGCCGACAGTCCACCGCCCACCGTCCACCGCCTCCCCGTCTGGCAGGTGCGCTCCAAGGCCGAGCACTGCGTCAACACCGTCTACCACTGCCTGCCCGACGCGTGTCCGTTCATCGCCGACGCCGCCGAGCGCTGGCCCGGCTCCGGCCTCGCGCGGTTCTACCTGCTCGACGGCGAGGCGCGCGACCTCGAGTCGCTCCGCGCCGCCGGCCGTGCCGCGCGGCTCTGCCCCTACGAGATCACCCGCGCGGCGTTACCCTTCAACGACGTGTGGGTCGGCGACTACAACTACGTCTTCGCCCCCGCCAACCGCGGCCTGTTCTTCGAGCAGCCCGGCTTCGATCCCGCCGCCACCCTCCTGATCGTCGACGAAGCGCACAACCTTCCCGCCCGCGTGGCCGACGCCTA
This sequence comes from Opitutaceae bacterium, assembly GCA_035415285.1. Classification (GTDB taxonomy): domain Bacteria; phylum Verrucomicrobiota; class Verrucomicrobiia; order Opitutales; family Opitutaceae; genus CAJCBL01. The sequence continues at coordinate 2,977 of DAOOFR010000044.1, read as the reverse complement.
CTCGCACGCGCTCCGCGCCGCCGACGCCTGGACCACCTACGACGCGCTGCGCGCCGCCCGCGCCCCGGCCGGCTTCATCCTCGCCTGGGAATCCTGGGCCCGCGAGCTCGACGACCTCCGCCCCTGCGACGCGCTCGACGGCGCCACCGAGATCGGGCTGCGGGCCGCCGCCGGCCGCCTCGCCGAACTCGTGCCCGCCACCGCGCTCGACTTCGTCGCCCTCGGCCCCCGCGTCTCCGAACTTCTGTGGCAGCTGCCGCAGCTCGACGAGTTTCTCGACGCCGCCGAACTCCCCAAGCTCCTCTGGTCTCCCGCCCGCGGCGAACTCCGCGTCACCTGTCTCGACGCCGCCAACGCGATCGCCGCCACGCTGCGCGAGTTCCGCCACGTCGTCCTCACCTCCGCGACCCTCAACCCGCCCGACGCCTTCGCCGCCGCCTGCGGCCTCGATCGTTTCCCCGTAGCGGCGCGCGTGAGCGCGTCGCCCCCCGGCACACCGGGTCCCGCCGCCCCTCCGCCCGTCGATCTCGCCGCCACGCTGGGCAAGCTGCCCCGCGCCGCGAAGAAGGCGCTGCGCGGCCTCACCACCGGCTCCGCGCTGCTCCGCGTGGAGGAGGTGCCGGCCGCCCCACCGCTGCCGTTCCTGCGCGCCGACACCCCCTGGCGCCGCGGCGCGTATCGTGTCGCCATCGACACCCGCGTCGACACCCGTTGGGAACGGCGCACCCACCACTTCGAGGCCACCGCGGCCACGGTCGCGCAACTGCACCGGGCCGCCTCCGCGTTCTCCGCTTCCGCCCCGGCGGGCGCCGCCGCGACTCCGCTTCCGCCCACCGCCGACCATCAACAGCCCACCAGCCACTGTCCACCGGTCGCTCCGGCCTCCGTCCGCCGTTCACCGGTCGCCGTCTTCTTCCCCAGCTACGCCTACGCCGATGCGGTCGCGCAGACCTGCGCGGCCTCGCATCCGTCACTGCGCATCGCGCAGCAACCGCGCGGCCTCGATCTCGCCGCCCAGACGGCGTTCATCGAATCGGCCCTCGCCGAGAACGACGCGCTCTTCCTGGTGCTCGGCACCGGCTACACCGAGGGCATCGATCTGCTCGGCGGGCGTGTGACGCACGCCATGGTCGTCGGTCCCGCCCTGCCGGAGGTCAACGCCGTCCAGCGCGCGAAGCTCGCCCACTCCCCGGCCAAGTCCCGCGATGCCGCCTTCCGTCTCGTGTATCAGGTACCTGGCATGCAGAAGGTGAACCAGGCGCTCGGGCGCCTCGTCCGCGCCCCCGGACACCGCGCCACGGTCCTCCTGCATTGCCGCCGCTTCGCGGAGAAGAGTTATCGCGACCTGCTCGATCCCGAGTTGCAGGCGGCGGTCGTGCTCGACGCCGACGAACTGCTCGCCGCCTGGCTCGCGGGACACGCGATCGCCGACTGACGGTGCGACCGGGGCCCGCTCAGCCGGGCCGATTCCAGGCCCGGCGGCATCGAAACCAAAATACGTTCCTCACCAACCACGTGGGGACGGCCGCCGACTGATTTGGCGGAACCGTGGCGCCCGAGCACGCGGCCCCGGGGCTGAGGCTTGGCCGTGGGTCCTATCGCTCGGGGCTTGGCGGCAACGGCAGGGCCACTGCTCAGGATCCCGACTTCTCCGCCTCCGGCCGCACGAACACGAGCTCGCGATTCTCGACCTTGACCTCGGTCAGCTTCGTCCAGACCGCCGCGAGATCCGCCGGGAACTCGAAGGTGTCGACCACCCGCCCGAGCATCAGCGGTTTGAGCACAAGCAGCTTGTGCACCGGCAGGCTGCCGACGAAGAGCACCGAGGGTTTGTAGTCGACCGGATCGTCGGCGCGCCGCGGTTTCTCGAAGGTGCCGGCGCTCTGGACCACGATCTGGAAGGCGTGGCCGAAGACATTGATGTAATAGATGACCCCGATCCGTAGCGTGTCGCTGGTGACCCGGAAATTCGGCGTGCCTGTCTCGATCGAGAACATCGGGCCATCGGCCTCCTTCGCCGCGGCCTCGGTGGTCTTGCCCTTGGCCTTCGGCTTGGTCGCCGCCCGCGCCGCCTTCGTTTCCACCGGAAGCCGCGGATAGATCTCCTCGATCCAAGTGTTCAGCTCGTCCTCGTTCACGCGGATCGAGTGCCCCTGCATCAGGGAGTCGCGTTTGAAGCGCCAGCGCTGGCCGGCGGTGTACTCCTTGCGGCCCTCGAAATAGTAGACCTTCGCGGGATCCAGCTCCTTGTCCTTGGGCGCCTCCTTCAGCACCTCGACCGGCTTGAGGACGAGGATGGTCGCGGCCAAGACCGCGCCCAGCAGCACCGAGAGGATCGAACCGAGGATGATCTCAAGCAGACTGGGGGCACGAAGATTGGTTGCGCACATAGGAAAGCGGGTGACGGGAGACGCCGGCATCATGGCGCCCGCACTTCACCTGTCGAAACGGAAAACGTCGTTTTTCTGTGAACAACGACGCCACCGGCCGGCGCGTGCGCACACCACTCGCGCCCGCCGCGGCTCACTCCGGATCGGCTTCCCGCTCCGGACTCTCCGTCTCGCGGTTCTCCCACGGGCGTTCGCGTCTCTGCCGTTCCCGCTCCCGATTCGCCCGGTCGCGCTCCCATTGCTCGCGCTCGGCCTCCTCCCGGATCCGCTCCCGTTCCAGTTCGATACGGCGCCGCTCCGCCTCCACCTTGCGGCGCTGCCGCTTCACTTCGTCCAGGTTCGTGCGCTGTTCCTCCTCACGCCAGCGTCGTTCCTCCTCGCGCATCCGGCTCTCCTCCGCACGCCGCTGGCGCTCCTCCATCCGCCGCCAATGCTGTTCCTCGCGCGACCGCCAGTCCTGCTGGCGCCGCTCCCACGCGGAACGGTCTCGGTTCCAAGCGTCCTCCTCCTGGCGCCAACACGCCTGCCGCTCGGCATAGGCCGCCCGCGCCCGCTCGGGATGGGAGCGATACTCGGGGTGCTGCATG
>DAOOFR010000043.1:0-21705 GCA_035415285.1 Opitutaceae bacterium | reverse complement strand
TACCGCGGTTCGGTCGAGGATCGCGTGCATGAGCTGCTCTCGGAGCGGCTGCAGAGCATCTTCGAGCTCTTCGGCCAGATTCCCGACGTGTTGGAAGACGTCTGGGTGCAGGCCGCGCTCGGCGACATCGAAGCCGCCAAGCGCAAGATCGACGAATTGCCGCCGCGGCATCCGTTCGAGCTGAAGTACCACAAGATCGAGCGGGTCGACTGGGAGTCCTGCACCACCGTGCTCTCGCCCATCGTAGTGCGGGAGGCGATGCAGCAAGGGTGGTAGGAACTTTCATCCACCTGAGAACCCGAAAAGCAGGTCAGAAGTAAGTCAGTCGCCTTCTTCTGCGCCCGATCGGAGTTCCCCAACTCCCTGATTGAAGGTGGTGCCAGAGGGCAGGATTGAACTGCCGACCAAGGGCTTATGAGTCCCCTGCTCTACCACTGAGCTACTCTGGCGAAAAACGGAGCGGTTTGTTTGGCGGGCGGCATCGCGCTTGCCAACAAAAATTTCCGGGGCGGCAGCGATACCGGGGGGCCTCGCCGGCCTGCAAGGCGGCCGGCACGGGGCGCGACCGGCGGCCGGGCCGCGGTGCGCCGTTCGGCCCTGTGATGAAACTTCGCATTGTCGGGGGACGGGGGTTCGGGCATGGCCTAACGCTCCGCATGAGCGCCACGCCCCCGATCTCCTTTTCCGCTCTCGGCCGGCGCGCTGCGCCGCCGATCATCGCCCGCCTCATGACGGCGGCGCTGGAGAATTCGCAGTTGCTCTCGCTCGCGGCGGGCTTCACCGACAACGCCACGCTGCCGGTCGAGCCGTTCGGGGCTGCCGTCGCCGCGCTCACGGCGGCGGGCGGTTCGTCGGAGCCGTTGCAGTACGGCACCAACCAGGGGCGCCCCGGCCTGCGGCGCCTGCTCGCGGAGCGCTTGGCGCACGAGGAGGGTTGGCCGGCGGACCGGGTGAATCCGGCGCGCGTGCTCGTCACCAACGGTTCTCAGCAGGCGCTCTATCTCGCCATGCAGGCGTTGTGCGACCCGGGCGACATCGTGCTCGTGGATCGCCCGAGCTATTTCGTGTTTCTCGAGATGTTGCGCGGGCTGGGGGTCGAGGCGCGTTCGCTGCCGGTCGGCGTCGACGGGCGGCTCGACCTGCCGGCGCTCGACGCGCTGCTGGCGGGGATGGGGCGCGACGGCTCCGCGCGGCGCGTGAAGGCCGTGTACGTGATCGGCTATTTCGCGAACCCCTCCGGCCGTTCGCTCGACACGGAGGAGAAACGCGGCCTCGCGCGCACGCTCACGGCGCACGGGCTGGTCGTGCCGACGATCGAGGATGCCGCCTACCGGCAGATGGCGTTCGACGGCGCCGCGGGTGCGCCGAGCCTGCTCGCGCTTCCCGAGTGGGACGCGTTTCCCAAACTCTACGCCGGCACGCTCACCAAGCCGTTCGCGACGGGGTTGAAAGTTGGCTACGGCATCTGCACCGCGCCGGAGTGGCTGGCGCGCATGCTGCACGTGAAGGGGCACCACGATTTCGGTTCGGCGAATCTCAACCAGGCGGTGCTCGAGCGTGTGTTGGCCGATGGCACGTTCGATGCGCATCTCGCGCGGATCCGTCCGGCCTACGAGCGGAAGATGCAGGTGCTGCATGGGGCGTTGGTCGAGGGCGGTCTCGCGGCGCGCGGCTGGAGCTGGCCGCAACCGCGCGGCGGCCTCTATCTCTGGCTCACGGCGCCGGCCGGGATGGATCTCGGCATCGACTCGGCGTTCTACCGCGCCTGCGTCGCGGGTGGCGTGCTCTACGTGCCCGGTGAGCTGTGCTACGGCGATGCGGCGGCGAAGAACACCGCGCGCCTCACGTTCGGCGTGCTGGCCGAGGCGGAGCTGCGGGAGGCCGCACGGCGATTCTGCGCGGTGGCGGTGGACGGTGGGCGGTGGACGGTGGACGGTGGGCGGTGGACGGTGGGCGGTGGACGGCACTGTTGAGCCGCGTGCTGACGCTCCCGGAGAGCGCCGCGGGCGACTTGCGGGGTGCGGGTTACGCAGGGACCGCGGCGGATTTCAGAGGGGGGCGGAGACACTCGTAGCGCCGGGCGAGCCGCGTCTCGATCGGCAGGGCGCAGCGTGCATCGAGATGGCGCGAGCGACTCGCCGGGCGTCTGCGCGGCGGCGCAGCGCGGGCGGCTGTGCTCCCGAATCCCGGGCGCATTAACGTGCTATCGTTGGGACTCCGCGGCGGGCGAGGGGCCGAGATTTTTGTCGTTAACCGGGTGGGGCGGGGCTCATTTCGCCCCTCTCCCATGAAAGCTCCCTCTGTGGACCAACCGAAACTGTGGTCGCTGGCCTGGCCGATCTTCGTCGAGCAAGGCCTGCGCGTGCTCATCGGCACGGTGGACATGTTCATGGTGAGCCACCTTGGCGACGACGCGGTGGCCGGGGTGGGGGTGGCGTCGCAAGTCTTCACGTTTTTCATCATCATCTTCGCCTTCATCGGCATCGGCAGCAGCGTGGTGATCACGCATTACCTCGGGGCGAAGGATCGGGCGGGGGCGGACCGGATCACGATGACCGCGATCGCGGCCAACACGTGGATCGGTGTCGGGGCGAGCTTGCTGGTGTTGGCGTTTTCGGAGCCGATGCTGGCGGTGATGGGGCTGGGGGCGGGGCCGATGGGTTTTGCCAAACCGTTCCTGCTGCTCATGGGCGGCACGCTGTTCTTCGAGGCGATGAACGGGGCGATCGCGGCGACGTTGCGGGCGCACACCCACACCCGCGACGCGATGTGGGTCACGGCCGGGCAGAACGTGCTCAACGTGATCGGCAACTGTCTGCTGCTCTTCGGGCTCTGCGGGTTCCCGAAGCTGGGCGTGGTGGGGGTGGGCATCTCGGGCATCGTGAGCCGCGCGGCGGCGACCGTGGCGTTGTGGTTCCTGCTCGAGTGGCGCACGCACCTGAAGGTGCGCCTGCGGGACTTTTTCCGGTTCCAGCGCGAGAAGCTGGGGGCGATCCTGCACATCGGCCTGCCGGCGGCGGGCGAGCACACGAGCTGGTGGGTGGCGTTCATGGTGATCACCCGCTTTTGCGCCGAGCTGGGCGACGGCCCGCTGGCGACGCAGCAGTACGTGATGACGATCGTGCGCTGGGTGATCCTCATGAACGTGTCGATCGGGCTCGGCACGGAGATCCTCACGGGCCTGCTGATCGGCGCGGGGCGTTTCCAGGACGCCTACGACGGGCTGTTGCGCAGCGTGAAGCTGGGCATGCGGTGCGCGATGCTGGGCGCCGTGGTGCTGGCGGTGGGCGCGCCTTGGATCCTGGGCTGGTTCACACGCGATCCGGCGATCATCGCCGCGGGGGTGGTCCTGCTGCGCATGGGGTTGTTGATCGAGCCGGGACGCGTGTTCAACGTGGTCGTCATCAATTCGCTGCGCGCCACCGGCGACGCCCGTTTCCCAGTGCTGGTGGGGCTGGTCGTGATGTGGGGCGTGTGGGTGTTCCTCTCGTGGTTGCTGGGCCTGAAGCTGGGGTGGGGCATGCCCGGCATCTGGATCGCGATGGCCTGCGACGAGTGGACGCGCGGCCTGCTGATGTACTGGCGTTGGCGGAAATGGAAATGGCTGCCCTACGCCCAGCGCAGTCGCGCGGCCGCGCATGGCCATGCCCTCGGCGAGGCCCAGAACACGACGGTGGTCGAGGTTTGAGCCGGGGGGGCGGTCGTCCGGTGGCTGGGGCGGTTGTGCAGGTCGCTGGAGGTCGGGGCCTTGCGCCGCGGGCGGCGCCCGTGCGGGTGTAGCGGTTGTTTTGTTGCACGCCGCGCGCAACACGTTCTTCTTCAGCGCTCCGTGGAATGGGCCGATAGGGTTGGCCTCTCCACGCCCCCCCGCTCGAAGCCATCCAGTCATGACCAAACTACTCAGCTGCAGTCTCTGTGTCCTGTCCCTCTGCGCCGCCGGTGCGACCGGCGCGTTCGCCCAGACCTCGGGTGCGCCCTCCGACGCCAAGCCGGTCTTCCAGTGGGGCGGCGATTTCCGCTTCCGCTACGAGGGCTACGTGAACGCCCAGACGCTCAACAACGCGGCCGCCTTCAACGACCGCAACTACTTCCGCTCCCGTCTCCGCGTCTGGGAGACGACCAACCCCTTCCCGGGGTTGACCCTCTTCGGCCGCGTCTCCGCCGAGCCGCGCTACTGGTTCAACGCCGCCAGCAAGGCCGGCGAGGACGAGGAATGGAAGTACGCCATCGTCGACAACCTCTACGCGAAGTGGACCACCGATGTCTCCGGCGACCCGCTCGTCGCCACCGTCGGACGCCAGGATATCCAGCTCGGCGAGCAGTGGCTCGTCACGGATGGCACGCCGCTCGATGGTTCCTGGACGAACCACTTCGACGGCCTGCGCGTCTCCCTCGATGCCAAGAGCATCAAGACCAAGTTCGACGTGATCGGCTTCAACCAGCAGGCGTATCCGGGCGACCGGCTTGCCATCCTCGGCAGCGACCGCAAGGCCGGCGCGCTCACCGAGCAGGATGAGACCGGCTTCATCCTCTACGCCTCGAACAAGTCGGTGCAGAACACGACGCTCGACGGCTACTTCATCTACAAGGGCGACGACCGCGTGACCGCACGCGGCTACAACGCCGACATTTACACCCTCGGCGGCCGCATCGTCGGCACGCCCGAGGAGCACTGGCAGTATTCGGTGGAGGCCGCCTACCAGTGGGGCCGCCGCGCCGACTCGGTCTTCCCGACTTCGCGCGATGTGTCGGCCTTCGGCGGCGTTGCGAAGCTGACGTACTCGTTCAAGGACAGCCTCAACAACCAGGTCGCGTTCGTCACCGAGTACCTCTCCGGCGACCGCCGCAGCAGCACCGGCAAGGACGAGATGTTCGACGTCCTCTGGGGCCGCACCCCGCGTGTGAGCGAGGTGTGGGCCGTGGCGATCGGGCAGGAGACCGGCCGCAACGCCCAGTACAACAACCTCTACCGCCTCGGCGCCACCTGGAGCCTCGCCCCGAGCAAAAACACCAGCCTCGCGGCGACCTACAACGCGCTCTTCGCGATCGAGGACAACCCGACGCGCACCACCAGCGCGCTCTTCAGCCGCGACGGCAGCTTCCGCGGGCATCTGTTCCAGCTCTCGGCCAAGCACAAGTTCAGCAAACGACTCAGCGGCCTGATTCTCGCCGAGTGGGCTCCGATGGGCAGCTACTACGAGCACACCGACGAGATGATGTTCATCCGCGCCGAACTCACGACGACGTTCTGAGCGCGGCCCGCGTTTTCCCCGAACGGCCCGGCCGGCAACCTGCCGCCCGGGCCTTTCTCTGTCCGGGCCGGCCCCTTGTTGGAGCGGGCTCGCGTCCGGGCTGCACGCCTACTCGCTCCTGCGGTCGAACTGGTCGGCCAGCGCCCGGAAGGCGGCCTCGTCGGTGAAGACGACAGCGAGGAGATCCGCGCCGCGGGTGCGGACGGCGATCCGCTGGCCGTCGCGGTCGGAACAGGTGAACCCGCCGGCGGCGTCGGCTTCGACGCCGGTGAGGGACGGGCGGGCGGTGGCGCGGATGGCGGCGGCCGCGAGTTGCGCGACGGCTTCGTCGGGGGTGCGGAAGTGCAAGAGCAACAACCGGCATCCCGGATAAGTGGCGACGAGGCCCTCGTGGGAGTCGAACAGCTCGGTGACTTCGCCGAGCGGGATGTTGGAAAGTCCGATGCGTCCGCGAAAATACTTCCGTTTCTGCAGATTCTGGGCGGGCAGGCCGGTGAACCAGGCGGGGAGCTCGCCGTCGCGTGGCAGCACCGTCGCGAGCTGCGCGGCGAGGCGGTCGACCTCGGATTGCGTGGCGGCGTCGGCCTGCGCGCCGGTCACGCTGGCGAAATACGGGCCGCTCCAGAAGGCGACGTAGTAGCTGAACCGCAGCGATCCCTGCCCGAGATCGCCACGCGTGAACTTCCCCGTCTGCATGAGCGACCACACGCCGTAGGCCGCCGGGGCGGCGGCCATCTCGTAGAGCTCGACCTGGATGCTGCCACCGGCGGGGCAGGCGAGACTCCAGGACACGGCGCGGTTGAAGCCATATTCGTGGTACAGCTCGGCGCCGCCGTCGATCAGGTCGAAGAGCGTGTCGTGGGTGGCGACGCGGGGCGCCTCCGGCGCGGACCAACCGGCGGACGGCGCGAGCTTCGCGACGAGCGCGGCCGGGTCTTCGGCGGCGGAGGCGGCGAGGCAGGCGGTGGCGAGGATCAGGAAGGTGGCGAGGCGGCGCATGGTGGATAGTCCGAGTTGTAGCGGGATATTGGAGGCTCCGGAGGAGGTCGGAAGGTAGGGCGGTTTCTCCGAAACCGCCGAGGACGTTTCGGAGAAACGTCCCTACCTCAAACGGTTCCGCGATGCGTGGCCGGCTTCAGAGCTTCAGGTTGCGCGTGCCGGCCTTGGCGAGGTCCGGGTCGCCGAGGCCGTGCCGGGCGGCGAGGCCGATCATCGCGACCTTCCCGGCGGTGAGGCCGAGGAGCGTGCAGGCGTAGGCGTCGGTGGCGACCGGATCGGTGCCGGCCACGACCTGGTCGGCGCGCTTGAGCTCGCCCGGGCCGGCGGGTCCGTTGGTGAGGAGAAACTCGGTACCGTCGACCACGTGGAGGTCGGGGCGGCGGACGAGGTTCACATCGGCGATGCACTGCGAGAGGAAGGCGATGTCCTCGTACTCGGCCTTGGCGCCGGAGCCTTCGTGGAAGAACTGGTTGGTGCTGCGGTGGCAGGCGCCCATGAAGTTCTTCAGGCAACCGGTGAAGCCGGTGCCGGCGTGGTGCTTGGCGATCGGGAGGTTGATCAGCACGTCGCAGTCGAACGCGGCGCGGTTGACCTTGGCCTTCTTAAACGCGACGCCGCGGGGAATCTCGACTTCGGTCCAATCGCCGGGGTTCTTGCGCCCGAGCGCGAGGAGTTCGGGATGCTGCGCCGCGCAGGGCGTGCGCGACCAGTAGTCGGAGGCCGGATCGATCACGTAGGTGATCTCGGCGGCGCCGGCCTCACGGCAGAGTTGGAGCACGGCGAGGGTGACGTCCGGCCGGGTGAACGAGCCGGGCTTGCGCCACCAGTTCGGGGCGTTGATGAGCAGGCCGACCTTGGCGCCGGGCTTCACGAAGCGGCCGATGCCGCCGAGTTCGGCGACCGCGCGCAAGGTGGCGGCAAAGGCATCGGAGCCATCGACGACGGCGAGATCGCACTTGGGCTCTGGTGGGGCCGAAGGAGGGGGCTGCGCGGCGGTGGTTTCGGCGAGGAGCGAAGGAGCGAGGTGCGCTCCGGCCAGGGCGGTCGCACCGAGCACGGCGGTGCGACGGAGGAATTCGCGGCGTTGCATAGGGGCAGTGTTCGCCGCGAAGCGTGGCCGTGCGGCGTGCCGGAGGCGATGCTGAACGGCCGAGCGGACCGCGTGCTGGACGAACGGTCAGAGCGGGCGGACCAGATAGTGCGCGGTCGGGCCGTAGGCGGCCAGCTTGGCGGCGAGCGCGGGGGAGGTGCGCTCGACGAAGCCGAGGCGGCTCCAGAGTCGGTGGGTTCCGTAGACGGAGACCAACGCGAGCGAGCCGAGGCGATACTCGCGGGCGACGGCCTCCATGGCGGCGAAGTACGCGGCGGACGCGCCCCGGCCGCGGAGCGCCGGCGCGACGACGACATCGTGCAGGTGCAGACAATCGGCATCGCGGGGCAGGGCGCCGAGGAGCGTGTCGAGCGGCGGCGGGGAACCGAGCCGCCACGGATGGGCGATGCCGTAGGCGGCGAGCGCCCCGGCTTGCACGATCTGGCGGCAACCCGCGGGGAAGAGCGTGATCCGCTCGGCGAATACCTCGGTGCGCTCGGGCAGGCCCGGGTGCGCCGTGTCGGCGAGTGCTCGTACGGCGGACGCGTCGGCGGGCCGCAGCGGTTGCCACGTAGGACCGGGGGTGGGCGCGGACATCGCGAGGGGAGGCGGTCGTTCGGTCGCCGGTGTGGCGCGGTCCGCGGTTCAGGTGCCGCGCGGGACGGGGAAGCGGTAGTCGACCTTGTCTTGGGCGTTGATCGCGATCTTGCCTGCGGCGGTGAGCTCCTGGATGAGCCGGCTTGCCTGCCCTTCGTCGATCTTGTTGCCCAGGACGGTGATCGCGTGGCGCGTCAGCGTTTTCCGGGTGCGGGGACGGGACACGGAGCTGGCGAGGATCTCGTGGAGGTGTGCGGCCCCTTCGCTCAGCACCGGTTTGGCCGGCGTCGGTTTGGGCGCGGGCGTCGCGACAACGGAGGCGGGAACGGGAGCGACGCGGGGCGCACTGGCGTTGGGGGGCGGAACCGGCCTGGCCGTGAGGGCGCCGAGGAGCGAGGCGAAGTCGCCGTGCCGGCGCACGCGCACGTGCTTGGCGTGGAGGTGCTCGACGAGCGGGTCGTAGCCTTTGTCGTTCGAGACGATGTGGAAGCAGGCCGTCGGGTCGGCGAGGACGGCCTGCCCGAGGTAGTAGGCGAGGGCGAAATCGACGGCGTTTTTCCCCTTGGTGGCGAGGCGGACAAACTGGACCGCGGCGGCGTGGCCGACGAGTTGTTCCACGACGGCGAGATCCAGCTTCTTCTTCACCGGTCCGAGGAGCAGGGTGACCGTCAGCCCCTGGCATTCGAGGACGGCGGGATCGATCTCGTGCACGTTCTCGAAGTCGACGAACACGTGGTTCAGGGGCGGCGGGGTGGTCATGGCGGGGAGTGTGGTGTGCTCGGCCGGCGGAGACAACCGCACACTTTTTTGTTCCGATCGGAACAAAAAAGTGTGCGTTGCCGGGGCGGCGCGGGGGCCGGCGGTGGGCCGGGGCGCGCGGAAAAGCAGAACGGCGGTCGCTTGCGCGACCGCCGTCGAGGTGGCGCGCGGGTCGCGCGCGGGGAGGGATTGGCTCCGGCTCAGCCGAGCAGGGCGTTGAGCTTGCGCATGACCTCGAAGGCGTCGGCGACGTAGAGCACGTCGGCCTTGCCCTGGGCCCAGCTGCAGGCGGCGTTGAGATTGATCGCGCGGCGCTCGCCGATGAACCGCCAGCCGACGGTGTGCGGCTCCTCGCCGTGGCAGCAGGTGGCCAGGCCCTTGGCGTGGCGCGGCGTGGCGCCGGTCTGCCCGACTTGGTTGAGATGCGTCATGAACTGGAGCACGGCCTGCCCCTCGCCACTGAGGTCGACGAGGGACTTGGTGGAGCCGAGCGAGGCCTGCGTCTTGCCGAGGAAACCGAGGATGAGCTGCTCGGCCTCGGCGGCGTGGGCCTGGCCGTCAGGCTGTTTCTTCGTCCAACCGGCGCCGGCGACGAAGAGCAGCTTGGCGTCGGGGCGGATCGTCTGCTGGTCGGCGGGCGGGGAGCGGAAGCCGGCGACCTCGGTGCGGATCGTCGGCAGGGCAACGAGCACGCCCTCGACGGCGGCCGTGCCGGCGGCGCCGGCGTAGGCGGGCGCGCAACCAGATTCCAACAACACGATCCACGGGCGGGTGGTGCGGGAGAGCGACCCTTCCATGCGCTGGCGGTAGTACCACCGGCTGATGGAGGGCTTCCCTTCGGTCGCGGCGATGGCGGTGGCATGGGTGTCGACCCGGCCGCCGAGGCGCTGCGCGACGCCGGGCAACGCGCGGTTGGTGCGGGAGCCGGCGGGGGCGAGGATGATCGTGGCGGCGGACGACTTGGCGATGGCCTCGGCTGCGGCGGCATCGGTCGCGTAGCGGGATTGCGCGAACTCGGCGCCGGAGACCCCGAGGAAGCGTGCGGCGCCGCAGGCGGCGACGGCGTTGGCCGCGGGCTGGATGTCGGCACCGATCAGGCCCACGACGATCCTGGAGTCGGCGATGGCGGCCGAGAGCTGCTGGGCGGCGGCGAGGGTTTCGAGCGCGGCCGTGGGGAGCGAGCCGTCGGCTTCGGGGAAGGCGAGGAAGAGGATGGTTTCCATGAATGGAAGAAGTAGTTGGAAGTTGGTAGTTTGGAGTTGGTGGGGACTCGGAGCGTTGGCGGGATCGGCGGGCGGTGCCGGACCTCCGAACCAACTTCCAATTCCCAACTACCAACTCCACCGCGGAGCGGTCAGTCCTGCTTGATCCAGGCGACGAGCTCCTGGGCGATGGCGTCGGGGGTCATGTCCTTGACGATGCGGGTCTCGCGGCGCTGTTTCGGCAGCGAGACGCCGGCGAAGGCGAGGCCGTCGTTGGTGATCTTGGCGGGCTTGGCGCGCTGGAGGGCGGGCATCGCGGTGCGCATGTTGAGCATGCCCACCTGCGGGTTGTTGGCGGGCTCGGGGAGGTTGCCGGTGGCCCAGCCGAGCAGCGCGGGGGCGCCGGCGCAGACGGAAACCTGATGTCTGCCCCCCTCGACGCGCTCGAGGATCTCGAACGAGCCGTCGGGCTTCACGGTGAGCTGGTCGACCCCTTGGAACTGGTCGGTGATGCCGAGGCGCTCGCCGACCATCTGCATCGTGGTGCCGGCGCCGCGCGAGGCGGACTCCCAGCCGCCGAAGACGAGCAGCTTGGTTTTGTCGAGGGCGGGGATCGCGGCGATCGCGTCGGCGAGGGCGGCGGCGATCTCGGCGGACTCGGTGAAGCCGCCGGCGGGGCCGTCGAGGGCGACGAGCTCGAAGGGCACCTTCTGGGCGATGGTCATGAGGACCTGCTGGAGTTTTGCCTTCGGGCCGAGGGCGACGAGCCAGACCTTCGAGCCCGGGAGTTGTTTGGCGAGGTTGGCGGCCTCGAAAAGCGCGTGGCCGGCCCAGGGGTCGAGCACGGCGGGGAGCATGAGCTCGTTCTTGAGCGCCGGGCCGGAGGGCGAGGCGACGGGTTCGAGGGTTTGCAGCGGATCGGGGACGATGCTGCCGCAGACGACGATGTGGTACGGGTTGCTCATCGGTGAAAAGGGTAGGTGGGGAGGAGGAGATTGAGGAGAAGGAGCGGGCGCTTGGGAAGCCGGGAATGCGGGCGGCGGGCTGTGTGCCCAGGGTGCGCCGGCGGCCCCGTGTCTTCGTTCCCCGGAGCGGGGAGGTTTTTCGGCCACGTAACCCGGCCGTCACGGGACCGTAACAATCGCTCGTTAAGGTCGTGCCCGTTGCCGCCGGCGGTTCCGCCGGTCGCGACAGAGTTTCAACCACCACACCGACACCCAACATGCGCAAACTCCCGCTCGCTCTGCTCGCCCTTTGTGGCGGCATCGCCCTCACCACAGCCACTGCGGTGGCCCAAGACTCCGCGGCTCTTGTCGAGCTCCTCGTCAAGAAAGGTCTCATCAACGATCAGGAGGCCGAAGACGTTCGCGCCGAGTTGATCAAGGAGAACGCCTCCACCCCGGCGGGCAAACTCTCCCTGGGCTCGCATGTGACCGAGTTCAAGCTCGGTGGCGATGTCCGCGTTCGTCACCAGTATGACGCGACCACCAGCCAGGGTGCCGGCACCTCGTTGCACCGCAACCGCGAGCGCTTCCGCTTTCGCTTCAACGGCGACGCCAAGCTCGCCGGCGGTTGGGGGGCGGGTTTCGCCCTCGAGACGGCCAACGCCGCCGACTCGGGCAACCAGACCCTCGAGAACGGCAACGCCGACTACAACATCTACCTGGCGCGAGCCTATGTCTCGTGGCAGGCGAACGAGAACCTCTCGCTGGTCGGCGGCAAATTCAAGAACCCCTTCCAGACCACGGATCTGGTCTGGGATGGTGACATCAATCCGCAGGGCCTGAGCGAGACCTACGACTTCCGGATTTCCGAGGGCAGCCTCCAGTTGCGCGCCGGCCAATTCGTCATGGACGACAACGACGAGCGCAAGGGCTCCGGCCCCTCCTACCGCGACAGTTTTCTCTTCGCCCAGCAACTGGTCTACACCAACAAGCTCTCCAACGGCGTGAGCGTCACGGTGGCCCCGGGCTACATGTTCTACAACAACGCCTCGATCACGGGTAACAACAACGAGACGGCCTTCGACGGTCGCACCAAGGGCCTGTCGATCGCGACCTTCTCCGGTTCGGTGAAGTTTCCGAACGTCGGAGCCAACACCCTCAGCCTCTATTGGGACAGCAGCTACAACTTCGATGCCGATACGCGGGTGCACGACATCTATGGCTTGAGCGACAGCTACGGGGATGGCGCCACCGCCTGGCTTGTCGGCCTCGGCTATGCCAAGGGCAAGGGCAAGGACCAGGGGGACTGGAGCGTGAAGCTCGATTACCGTCGCATCGGTATCGGTGCCCTCGATCCGAACCTCAGCGATTCCGACTTCGCCTTCGGCCACATGAACCAGCAGGGCATCAAACTAGGGGGCAGCTACAACGTGACTTCGTTCGCCTCGATCGGCCTCACCTACTTCTACACCTGGGACGTGCAGAAGAGCCTGAAGCACGCGGTCGCCGGCCTCGACAAATCCAGCATCCTCCAGCTCGACCTCGTGACCAAGTTCTGAGCGAGACCCGATCAATCCAACGGACAGCGAAACACATCATACCATGAAAAAGGCCCTCGCCACTTTCCTCGCCGCGGCGTTGCTCGCCGGCTCCGCCTCCGCCGCCGACAAACTTGTCATCAAGGGCTCCGACACGCTCGGCGCGAAGCTCGTGCCTCTCGTGGCCGAGGCCTTCAAGGCCCAGAATCCCGAGGTCGCCTTCGAGATCGCCGCCGAAGGCTCCACCACCGGCATCGCCGCCATCACCGACGGCACCGCGAACATCGGCATGGCCTCCCGCCGGGCCAAGCCGACGGAGGTATCGGCCGCGCTGGCCAAGGGCGTGAGCATGAAGCCCACGATCGTCGCGTACGACGGCATGGCCGCCATCGTCAACGAGGCCAACCCGGTCTCCCAGCTCACACTGCGCCAAGTCGAGCAGATCTTCACCGGCGACATCACCGACTGGAGCGCCGTGGGCGGCAACGCCGGCTCGTTCTCGATCTACACCCGTAATACATCATCGGGCACGTACTCCGACTGGAAGGAGCTCGCCATGAAGAAGCGCGACTATGCCGGTTCCTCGCAGAAGATGGCCGGCAACGAGCAGATCGCCGCCGAGGTGGCCAACAACCCGAACGGCATCGGCTACGTGGGCCTCGCCTACATCAACGTCCCCGGTATCCGGGTCGTTGCGATCGTGGGCAAGGACGGCAAGGCCGTTCTGCCCAACGACGAGACCGTGCAGGCCAAGACCTATCCCTACGCCCGCCCGACCTTCTTCTACACCAACGGCGAGCCGCACGGCCTGACCGCGCAGTTCGTCGAGTTCATGCTCGGCGCCGAGGGGCAGTCCATCGCCAAGAAGATCGGCTTTGTCCCGGTGGCGAAGCAGTAAGGTCCTTCGCCGCTAGTGGGGCCGGTCTCCGACCGGGCGCTGGAGACCTGAGCTGGCATCCCGGCTCAAGTCGAAGGGGTCCAGTCCGAGACTGGACCTACTCGCCGGGCCTGCTGGCAGGTGGGGCCGGTCTCCGGCCGGCCCTCTTTTTCCCGGCGCTGCCGGCTTTGAGATTGAAGCACCCTCGCCACCCTCCAGACCTTTCCCCGTCTTCCGCGTCCTCTTTCGCGACTCTCATGGCCAACGACTCCTCGCCTGAGCCCATTGCCGTCACCCACTCCGTGCGCAAGCAATTGCTGGCCCCCGGCAAGTTCCGGCTCTTCGGCAAGAATCGCGATTGGTGGATCAAGCAGTTCTTCGAGGGCAATGCCGCGCTCTCCATCGTCGTCCTGCTGCTCATCGTCTTCACGCTTTTCCGCGAGGCGGCCGGCTTCATGCCGGGCAACCGCCACAACCTCGAGGTCTACCGTCGCGCCGGTCTCGAGTACGTCGACATCCTCAAACGCCAGACCGACGCCTTCACCGCGCTCGGCCGCGAGCTCTCCGCCACCCGGTTGGCCTGGTTCGAGGCCCTGCGCGCCGACGGCCTTTCCGTCGAGGCCGCCAACGAGCGGCTCGCGGCCCTCGACGAGATCGACACCCGCCTGGCCGACGCCGCCGGCCCGTTGCGCGACATCGTCTCCGAGATGACCGACCACGCCTCCAGCGTGAAGGAGCGGGCCAAGGTGGCCGAGGACATGAAGGAGGTCCGGCAGAACCTGCGCTCCGGTATGGAGGGCGCGGATTCGCAGCGGGCCGCCTCGCTCGAGGCGCAGGCCGCGGCCGTCGAGATCGAGGAGGTCGACTACGCGACCGAGATCGAGGCGCTCACCTCGCGCCTGCCCGAGATCCAGGCCGCCAACCGCGCGCTGTCCGCCGAACTTGGCGCGATCGGTGCCGGTCTGCCGTCGGGCGACCGGCCGGCGGTGCGCAGGCGCCTGCAGCGCCTGGCGCGGGCACTCGAGGAGTTCCGCGCCGGCCTCCCCCGTGCCGAGGGCGAACTCGTGCGCTGGCGGGCCGACGAGCCCATCGGCTTCTTCGAGTCGTTCAACGCCTTCCTCTTCGGCCGCACCTGGGTGACGGCCAGCTTCTGGCAGGACTGGTACGGCGTGCTGCCGCTGTTCTTCGGCTCCTTCTTCATCTCGGTGCTCGCGCTCGCCATCGCGATTCCGCTCGGCGTGTGCGCGGCGCTCTACGTGAACCAGGTCGCCCGCGCTGCCGAACAACGCTTCATCAAACCCTACATCGAATTCATCTCGGCGATCCCCAGCGTGGTGCTCGGCTTCTTCGGCATCGCGATGCTCGGCGAGACGCTGCGCCTGGTCTCGCAGGTGCCGTGGCTCTCCTGGGTGCCCGGTTTTCCGATGCAGGAGCGGCTCAACGCCTTCACCGCCGCCGCCCTGCTCGCGCTCATGGCGATCCCCACGATCTTCACGCTCGCCGAGGACGCGTTGCAGAACGTGCCCAAGGCCCTGCGCGAGGCCTCGCTCGCCCTCGGCGCCACGCGCATGCAGACGATCGTGAAGATCATCCTGCCCGCCGCGCTCTCCGGCATCACCGCCGCGATCCTGCTCGGTTTCGGGCGGGTGATCGGCGAGACGATGGTCGTGCTGCTGTGCGCGGGTAACCGTATCGCTGTTCCGGATTTCTCGGCCGGCCTCGGCGTCGCCTTCCAGCCCGTGCACACGATGACCGGCATCGTCGCCCAGGAGATGGGCGAGGTGGTGCGCGGCAGCCTGCACTATCGCGCGCTCTTCATGGTGGGCAGCCTGCTCTTCCTGCTCTCGCTCGCCGTCAACTATGGCGCCCAGAAGATCGTGCGCCGCTACCGCCTCCCGCAGACCTGACCCGGCCATGACCCCGCGTCCCGACTTTCCCGCCCGCCGCTCGATCCTCCGCCAGCCCTCGTGGGCGGCGCGTTGGGAGGCGTCGCTGTTTCTCCTCCTGCGCGTCGCCACCTACGGCGTGCTGCTGGCCGCGGCCGTGGTCTTCCTCGACATTGGCTGGAAGGGCGGTCGCGTGGTCTTCCGCGCCGAGGCGCCGTTCATCAACCTGCCGTTCCTCACCGAGGCGCCCGAATCCCTGCATGTGCTCAAGCTGCCGGACGGCTCGACGTTGCAGATGGGCGACCGCGAGTATCGCGCGTTCACCGAGGCGCATCCCGAGCAGGTGAAGGCCGCGCGCTCCGAGACCTACGTCTACTCGGCCGGTGGCATCTTCCCGAACATCGTCGGCACCGTGCTGCTCGTGCTCGGCGCGATGATCATCGCGCTGGTGCTTGGCGTGTGCAGCGCGATCTACTTAAGCGAATACGCCAAGGAGGGCCCGCTGGTCCGGCTGGTGCGGCTCTCGATCGCGAATCTCGCGGGCGTGCCCTCGATCGTGTTCGGCCTGTTCGGCTTCGGCCTGTTCGTCGTCGCGCTCGGCTGGAACGTCTCGCTGCTGGCGGGCTGGTTCACGTTGGCGTTCATGGTCCTGCCGATCATCATCACCGCCAGCGAGGAGGCGTTGCGCGCGGTGCCGAAGGGCCTGCGCGAGGGCGCGCTCGCACTGGGGGCGACCAAGTTCCAGACGATCCGCACCAACGTGCTGCCCTACGCGCTCCCGGGCATCCTCACCTCCTCGGTGCTGGCCATCGCCCGCGTCGCCGGCGAGACCGCGCCGATCATGTTCACCGCCGCCTACGTGGTGCGCGACCAGATGCCCTGGCAGGTCGGGAAATGGACCGACTTCTTCTTCCAGGGCGTGATGGCGCTGCCGTACCACATCTACGTCGTCGCCTCGAAGATTCCACAGAACGACTACACGCGCGACGTGCAGTACGGCACCGCCTTCGTCTTCCTCTTCACCGTCGCCGCCATCGCGCTCACCGCCATCCTCCTGCGCGCCCGGCTGCGCCGCCAGTACCGCTGGTAATCGCCGCTCCTCCCTTTTTCGCCATGCCCACCGCGCAAACCCTTCCCGTCGCCCCGTCCGTGCCGGCGTCCGCCACCCCGGCGCCCGCGACCCCGCCCATCGTCGAGATCGAGAAACTGGATTTCTTCTACGGCGAAAAGCAGGCGCTGTTCGACGTCACGCTCGGCATTCCGGAGAAGCAGGTCACGGCCTTCATCGGGCCCTCCGGCTGCGGCAAGACCACGTTGCTGCGCTGCCTCAACCGCATGAACGACCTGGTCGACGTCGCCCGCATCGGCGGGGGCGAGATCCGCATCGACGGCATCAACATCTACGACCCGCGCGTCGACGTGATCGAGCTGCGCAAGCGCGTGGGCATGGTCTTCCAGAAGTCGAACCCGTTTCCGAAATCCATCTACGAGAACATCGCCTACGGCCTGCGCCTGCACGGCATCAAGCAGAAGCCCAAGCTCGACGAGATCGTCGAGAAGAGCCTGCGCGGCGCCGCGCTCTGGGACGAGGTGAAGGACCGCCTGCACGACAGCGGCATGGGGCTCTCCGGTGGCCAGCAGCAGCGGCTGTGCATCGCCCGCGCGATCGCCGTCGAGCCCGACGTCATCCTGATGGACGAGCCGTGTTCCGCGCTCGATCCGATCGCCACGGCCAAGGTCGAGGAGCTCATCCACGAGTTGAAGAACAGGTACACGATCGTGATCGTGACGCACAACATGCAGCAGGCCGCACGCATCTCCGACCGCACCGCCTTCTTCTACCTCGGCAAGCTCATCGAGTTCGCCGCTACCCAGAAGATCTTCATGAAGCCCGACAATCCCCAGACGGAGTCCTACGTCGCCGGCCACTTCGGATGATGCCCGGAAGTCGCGAGTAGTGAGGAGCGGGTAGCGAGTGGACCGGAATCGGAAACGCTGCCCCCGCCCGCACCGCTCGCCCCGGACTCCCTTCTCGCGCTGTCTCCGCCCCGTCCATCGTATCCTCTCTTCGACTTGCGCATCGCCGCTCGCCCCGGATTCCGTTCTCACTCAGCCGCCGTCTCGCCCGTTTCCGCCTACTCGCTCCTCGCTACCCGCTCCTCGCTACTTTCTTCCATGAAACGTTTCTTCGACACCGAGTTAGACGCCTTCCGTTCGCACCTCATCCAGATGGGCGAGAAGTCCATCGAGCAGGTTCGCGGCGCGATCCGCGCCCTGGTCGATGCCGATGTGGAGCTGGCGCGCAAGGTGCGTGCCGGCGACGACGAGCTCGATCGGCTCGAGGTGCTGATCGACGAGGAGGGCGTGCGCTACATGTCGCTGCGCAACCCGATTGCGACCGACCTGCGGCTGGTGGTCGTCGGCATGAAGGCCGGGCACGATCTCGAGCGCGTGGGCGACGAGGCCAACGGCATCGCCAAGCGCGCCATCCGGCTGGCCGCCGAGCCGCCGCTCAAACCCTATGTCGACCTCCCCCGCATGGCCGAGATCGCGCAGCAGATGCTGCGCGACGCGCTCGACTGCTTCCTCCAGCACGACAACGACAAGGCGCTGGCGGTGATCCGCCGTGATGAGGAGGTTGATGCGCTCAACAAGCAGATCTACCGCGAGCTGGCCGGCTTCATGGTGGAGAATCCCGCGACGATCTCCCGCGCCCTCGAGCTGATGTTCATCTCGAAGTCGCTCGAGCGCATCGCCGACCACGCCACCAACATCGCCGAGGAGATGGTGTACCTCGCGAAGGGCGAGGACATCCGCCACAACGACGAGTTCAAGAAGGGGCCGAAGCCGGAGTGAGCAGCCGGCCCGCACCGCCGATCGGGGCTCGGCGGTGCGGCTCAAATTCCCTCCCTACCGGGCCCGGGAATGCAGGGAGTTGACGATCTGCTCGAGCTTCGGGTTTGTCTCCAGTTTCTGGCGCGGGACCACGAGGAAGAGGCCCACGTTGATCGTGGGTTCGAGTTCCGCATGGCTCGCGTCCGGTGCGAGGGAGCCGCGGGTCACCACCCCGAGCGCGCCCGGTTCGGCCGCCACGCGCGGCGGGATCTCCGCGATCTTGGCGCAGATCCGCGCCGTGGCTGCAAACTGGCGCCCGTCGAGCAAGCCGGTGGCGAGCGTTGCGCGCACGCCATCGAGTTCATCCGGCAGGACGACGACGATCCTCCGATCGGGCCCGCCCAGCTCGTTCCAGTTGGTTATCCGGCCGGTGAGGACATCGCGGAACTGGGCACAGGTGAGTTGCCGGAGCGGATTGCTCGGATGCAGGAGCACCACGACATCGGCCTTGGCCGACCTTGCCAGTTTCAGTTGGTCCAGCGGTGTGGCGTGGAGCCGGTCCGCTGTGGCGCTGTCGACTCGGGCGAGGAGGAAGTCGAGCGGGCCGGAAAGCATCGCGGCATCGGCGCGGCCGGCGGCCAGCTCGACCAACCCGCGACCGGAACCGGTGGGCAGCAGGCGGATCCGGGCATCGGCCCCGGCCTCGACCGCCGCCTTGATCGGCAGCAGCACACGGGTGACGGTGCTGGAGCCGGCGAGCGTGATCGACACCTCATCGCCGCGGGCGACGAGGCCGGATTGAAGGAGGAGCAGGAACGAGAACAGGGCGCGTTGAAGCATGGCGCGCGAGTATCGGACCGGGGCGCCGCCACTTGTGTGACAATCGGTTGACGACTGGGGCCGCCGCGAGGAGCGCCAGGGGCCGGTGCCTTGCGGCTCCCTCACAACACGCCGCAGACGTGCAGGAATTTGACGCTGAGGTACCCGAGCAGGCCGGTGACGGGCAGGGTGAGGACCCACGCCCAGACGATGCGGCCGACCACGCCCCACTTCACCGCGCCGAACCGTTTCACGCTGCCCACGCCCATGATGGCCGTGGAGATGACATGCGTGGTTGAAAGAGGGATGCCAAAATGCGAGCCGGTGAGGATGACGGCGGCGGCGCTGGTCTCGGCGGCGAAGCCGTGCACGGGCTGGAGCTTCACCATCTTGTGGCCCATGGTGCGGATGATACGCCAACCGCCACCGGCGGTGCCGGCGGCCATCGTGAGTGCGCAGGAGGTGATGACCCACCAGGGGATGTCCTCGCCGGGATGATGCAGGAACGAGGCCCACGCGGGGAGGTGGTCGAACACCCCGGCGCCGGTGGCGGTCACGAGCGCGAGGGTCATGATGCCCATCGTCTTCTGGGCGTCGTTGGAGCCGTGGCTCAGGCCCATCACGGCCGCGCTGAGCAACTGGAGTTTGCCGAAGATCCCGTTCACGAACCGGGGCGTGGCCTTGCGCAGGCAGATGTAGAGCAACGCCATCACGACCGCGGCGACGGCGAACCCGATGACGGGCGAGCTGAACATCGGGAGCACGACCTTCGGCCAGAGTCCGAGGTGTTTGCCGTCGGCGGTGACGATCTGCCAGTGAAGCACGGACCACTTGCCGCCGCTGGTCGCGAAGGCGGCACCGCAGAGGCCGCCGATGAGCGCGTGGCTGGAACTGGACGGCAGCCCGAGCCACCAGGTGATCAGGTTCCAGATGATCGCGGCCAGCAGCGCTGCCAACACGGTCGTCTGGGTCACGGCGGTCGTGTCGACCAGACCGCTGGCGATCGTCTTGGCGACGCTCACGCCCAGGAAGGCGCCGATGAGATTGAAGAACGCCGCGAGCGCGATGGCTTGGCGCGGCGTGAGCACGCGCGTCGAGACAACGGTGGCGATCGCGTTGGCGGCGTCGTGGAAGCCGTTGATGTACTCGAAGGCTAGCGCCGCGAAAAGCACGAGGAGGACGACCGTCATGGGGCGGGCCTCCTCAGGAGTATTTCAGGACGATCTGGAGGACGACGTTGCCGGCGTCGCGGCAGCGGTCGATGACCTTCTCGAGCATCTCGTAGAACTCGCGGACGATGACGAAGGTTTTGGCGTCGTAGGGGCCGTTGTAGAGGTCCTTGAGGAACTCGAGCATGAGCTTGTCGGCGGCGCCTTCGGCGTGCTGGAGGCGGGCGTTGGCATCCTGGATCTTGTCGAGTTGGGTGCCTTTGCGCAGCTGCTTGACCATGAAGATGACGGCGTCGGCGGCCTCCTCGATGAGGGCGACCTGCTGGCGGAGTTTTTCGCAGGGCAGGGGGCCCGCGTAGATGGAGATGCGCTCGGCCACTTTCCCCACGCCCTTAGGGATGCGGTAGAGCGCCATCGAGAGCGCTTCGATGTCCTCGCGCTCAAGCGGGGTGACGAAGGTCTTGCAGAGCTGCTCGGTGATCTCGGAGGTGATGCGCTTGTCCTTGCGGCGGGTGAGAACGAACTCGGAGAGCCCCTGGCGTTTGGTGGGGTCCTCGATGTTGAGGAGGAAGCGGCCGAGTTGGGCGGTGCTGGCCTTGGCCTCTTCGGCGCTGGCTTCCAGCAGGTCGAAGAACTTTTCGTCTTTGCCGAGGAGTTTGCGGAGGGACATGGCCGCCATTTTAAGCCCCTTCGGGTGCGAAATGGAAAGCGCGTTCTTCGGACCGTGGTGGCGTCGGCGCCGCGGGCGGGGCCGGCGGGCGAGGAGAAGCGGGATGACTGGTCGGGGCGGGGCCATCCAGTCGCGATCTCGCGGCGCTCGGACCGAGGACTGGGGGAAGGGGGGACACCGCTTCGCCGGCTGTCGATTTTCCGCCCTCCTTTGCGGCGGCCATAGCTCAGTTGGTTAGGGCATTCTGCCGTACGGCAGAATGGATCTTGGGTGGGCGGTAGGAGTCGCTCGGTCTTTTTGGCGGAAGAAGGGGTTGACACCGCTTCGCGGGCTGTCGATTTTCCGCGCTCCTTTACGGCGGCCATAGCTCAGTTGGTTAGAGCACAAGATTGTGGATCTTGGGGTCGCGGGTTCAAATCCCGTTGGCCGCCCCATTTTCTCCGCGGTGGTGGGAGTGCGAGGGTGTTCTTCGTCTACATTCTGGCGTGCTTGGAAACTGGGCGGACCTACGTTGGTCAGACCGACCACCTGCTTCGGCGCTACCGCATGCATTGCGAGGGTCTGACGCACAGCACGCGTTCACGGCTGAAGCGTCCGGTGGTGGTTCATTGGGAGTCGTTCCCGACGCGACTGGCGGCAATCCGCCGCGAACGCTATTTCAAGAATGGCGCCGGCCATCGGTTGAAAGTCGAGCCGGCGGCGCAAGGCCTGCGGCTGTTCGAGTCGTAGGCGGACGGCCTTGGGTGGACGGTGGATCTTGGGGTGGCGGGTTCCTCTGCCGTACGGCAGAGCGTTGGCCGCCCCATTTTCTCCGCGGTGGTGGGAGTGCGAGGGTGTTCTTCGTCTACATTCTGGCGTGCTTGGAAACTGGGCGGACCTACGTTGGTCAGACCGACCACCTGCTTCGGCGCTACCGCATGCATTGCGAGGGTCTGACGCACAGCACGCGTTCACGGCTGAAGCGTCCGGTGGTGGTTCATTGGGAGTCGTTCCCGACGCGACTGGCGGCAATCCTGTCACCGGTCACTTCAAAACCAGCCACTTCGGGTCGGTTCAAAACCAGCCACT
>DAOOFR010000042.1:0-21883 GCA_035415285.1 Opitutaceae bacterium | reverse complement strand
TGTTCCGACAGCCGCCCCGCCAGCGCGGCGCGCTCCCGCCCTTCGAGCTCGAAAAAGGCGATCGTCATCCCGTGCCTCATCCGGTAAGACGCCGGCGGCCGGCCCCGCGATCCTTCGGCGGCGCGGACGCCGGCGGTGCGAAAGGAGATCATCAAGGACGGACGCGTGGGCACGGAATAATAGAAAGTGCGACGGGAGGAGGCGGAATGGCACCCATCGAGGGATGCAGTTTCCATCCATACGTATCATTCGCGGTCACCGACTCGCCAGCGTTTTTCTCAATCTTGGCCAGCGGTATCGGCAGGCGCGCCCGCCCTGGTTTCTCGCAAAGCCCTCGCGGGCCTGAGCGTGCGACAGCGCCGCTCCGAGTCCCGTCAAAGCCACAACTTTATCTCCGCTCTTCCGCCATCCTTTCATTCCTCAACCAAGGACAACCGCATCCTTCCGATCTCCTCGGAAAAGGCCAACCTCTTCCCTGACGCGCACACAGCGAGCACCTACGACCTGTTCGTCGCAGAGGTCATGGGCGTCTGGGCCGACGATCGGGTCTTCCGACACGGCCACCGGGAACTCGAACACCCCGACGCCGGTTGGCGCAGCCTCTACTACATCGCTGGCGGCCACTTATACGCCATCGGCGACGTGGTGAAAGTTGCCGATGGCGGACGGCACAGACCAACGCGCAACGGTCCGCGGGTTGTAGCCGGCCTACAGCTTCCGAAAGTACTCCTTCGCCATCCATCCGGCGCGTGCGACCGCGCGTCGACCCAGGCGCCCAGAATCCGCTTGGACTCGCCACGGGCATCGGCTTGCCTCTGCCGCTCCTATGGAAGCCATCAAGTTTGCGGTTCTCCCCGGCGACTACATCGGGCCGGAAGTCATGAACGAAGCCCTGCGCGTGCTCGAACACGCCGCCAAGGGCGCAGGCCTCAAACTCGAGTACCAGCACGCCGACGTCGGCGGCGCCGGCATCGACAACCACGGCAAGGCCCTCCCCGACTCCACCCTCGCCACCTGCCAGCAGGCCGACGCCATCCTCTTCGGCTCCGTCGGCGGCCCGAAGTGGGAGAAGCTCCCGCCCAAGGACCAGCCCGAGCGCGCCGCGCTCCTGCCCTTGCGCAAGGCCTTCAACCTCTTCGCCAACATCCGCCCCGGCCTGCTCTACGCCGACCTGCGCGACGCCTCCCCGCTCAAGACCGAGCGTATCCCCAACGGCATCGACATCGTCTGCATCCGCGAGCTCACCGGCGGCATCTACTTCGGCAAGAAGGAGACCATCACCCTCGACAACGGCGAGACCCAAGCCTCCGACACGATGGTCTACAAGACCTCCGAGATCGAGCGCATCGCCGAGGTCGCCGCGATGACCGCCCGCGCCCGCGGCAAGAAGGTCTGCTCGGTCGACAAGGCCAACGTGCTCGAGACCTCGGTACTCTGGCGAAAGACCGTCACCGCCTACTTCGCCAAGCACCACCCCGACCTCGCGCTCTCGCACATGTACGTCGACAACGCCGCCATGCAGCTCGCGCGCGACCCGAACCAGTTCGACGTGCTCTTCACCGAAAACATGTTCGGCGACATCCTCTCCGACGAGATGGCCGTCATCTGCGGCTCGCTCGGCATGATGAGCTCCGCCTCGCTCGGCACCGGCAAGAACCGTTTCGGCAAACCCTTCGGCCTCTTCGAGCCCGCCGGCGGCACCGCGCCCGACATCGCCGGCAAAGGCGTCGCCAACCCCTGCGCACAGGTTCTCTCCGCCGCGCTCATGCTGCGCTACAGCTTCGGTCAGGACGCGCTCGCCACGAAGATCGAGGCCGCGGTGCGCAAGACCGTGACCGTCGACAGCGTACGCACCGGCGACATCGCCTTCGGCAAGACGCCGGTCGGCACCAAGGCCATGGCCGACGCCATCATCCGCAACCTCGCCTGAGGCAGTCTTCGCGCAGTCCAGATTCCATTCGCAACCCCGGCGCGGACGCCGGGGTTTTTCTTCGTCCGCTATCGGCGGAGACGGACCGTCACCCCGACGTGCCCCAGCGACGGTGCAGGAAATTCTCCCACGGGGAGAACAGGATCTTGTCGGCCGCCACGCCGATGCCGACGATCACCAGCATCACGCCGATCACCTGCTCCATCGCGTTGAGCTCGCGGCCATAGTGCAGGAGGTGGCCGAGCCCGAAGCCGGTGAGGATCGTCACGTAGATCTCCGCCGCCATCAGCGAGCGCCACGCGAACGCCCAGCCCTGCTTCATCCCGCTGACGATGAAGGGCAGCGACGCCGGCAGGATCACTCGGGTGAGCGTGTGCAGCCGCTTCGAGCCCATCGTCGCCGCCGCGCGAACGTAGATCGGGTTGACGTTCCGCACGCCCGTCTCCGTCGCGAGGATGACCGACCAGAGCGTGCCCATGATGACGACGAAGAGCATCGCGCTCTCGTTCTGGCCGAACCACAGCAGCGCCAGCGGCACCCAGCACACGCTCGGCAGCCCCTGTAACCCGAGCGCCAGCACACCGACGGTGTCGCGCAGCGCGCGCATCCGCGCGGTCGCCATGCCGATCGGCACGCCCGCGCTCAGCCCGATCAGGTAGCCGATGATCAGCCGTTTGAGCGTGATCCCGGCCGCCCGGAACAGCTTCCACCGGCTGTCGTTCGGAAACTCGGCACTCCCGGGGTTGAACGTGTAGTCCCAGATGAAGCGGGCCACGTCGAGCGGGGCGGGCACGAGCACCGGGGACCAGAGCTTGAGCGAATACAGCACCTGCCAGATCAGGAGCAGGCCCACGAAAAACAGGGCGGCGGTCAGGAAACGTTTCATTCCGCGGGTTCCTCCGTGGTCTCCAGGTGGCCCTTGAGGGCACGCATGATCTTGGTCGAGTGGGCGGCGAGCTCCGCCGAGTTGATGTCGCGCGGGCGCGGCAGATCCACGCGGAACTCCTCCTGCACCCGGCCGGGATTCGGCGAGAACAGCACCACGCGGTCGCCGAGGCAGGCGGCCTCGCGCACGTTGTGGGTCACGAACACGATCGTCTTCTTGCGCTCCAGCCAGATGCGCTGGATGTCGCCGTAGAGCTGCTCGCGCGTGAGCGCGTCGAGCGCGGCGAACGGCTCGTCCATCAGCAGCACCTTCGGGTTCGGGGCCAGGGCGCGGGCCAGGGCGATGCGCTGCTTCATGCCGCCGGAGAGTTCATGGATGTTCGCCGTGCTGAACCGCTCGAGCCCGACCAGGTTCAGGTAATACATCGCCACCTCCCGCCGCTCGGAGTCCTTCAGCCCCGGCTTGAGCTTCAGGCCGAACATCAGGTTGTCCATCACGTCGAGCCAGGGGAACAACGCGTGCTCCTGGAACATCACCATCCGGTCGCGGCCGGGCCCGCCCACCGGCACGCCGCCGGAGAGGATCCGGCCCGCGTCGGGCCGCTCCAGCCCGGCGATGATGTTCAACAGCGTCGACTTGCCGCAGCCCGACGGGCCGACCAGGCAGACGAACTCGCCTTCGCCCACCTGCAGCGACACCCGATCGAGCGCGTGCACCACGCGTTTGCCGGTGCGGAAAGTCTTGCTGACCTCCTCGACCGCCAGTTTCGCCGGGGCGATCGGGGCGAGTTCCTGTTGGAGTGTCATGAGCGGGGCGGGATCCGGGCGCGGGGCCATGGGGCGGAGGGCAGGCGGCGGGCTCAATCGGTGCCGAAGAGCCGGTCGAGCGGCATGGACTGCTTGAGCAGGCCCGAGGCCCGCGCGTCGGCCATGAACTTCTCCAGCACGGTCTGTTCGACCGCCTCCGTGAAATGCAACCGACTCCACGCCGCGGCGACCAGCGGCGCGGGGATCGGGCGCCGGGTCTCCGCCTCGAGGCCGGCGCGCACCTTGGCCTGGGCCTCCTCGGGATGCGCCGCCACCCAGGCGGTCAGCTCGAGGTGGGCCGCGCGCAGCTTCGCCGCCAGTTCCGGCCGCGTCCGGAGCAGCTTCACGCTCGAGACCAGGATGGTCGTGAGCGCATCCGCCTCCTCGATCAGGATGCGCCCCTTGGCCTCCAGCAGGAGGCGCGAGACCCAGGGCTCGACCGTCCACACCGCGTCGAGCTTGCCGGTCTGGAAGAGCCCGAGCTGGTCGGGGTTGGGCGTCGGGATGATGAAAACGTCGCCGCCGGTCTGCGTGACCTTCAGGCCATGGGCCCGGAACCAGGCGCGGGCGGCGATATCCTGGGTGTTGGCCAGCTGGGGTGTGCCCACCTTCTTGCCACGGAAGTCTTCCGCCGTCGCGTAGGCGCTGTCCCCCGGCACCACGAGCGCCGCGCCGCCCCGGGCCGAACCGGCGAGGATGCGGATCTCCTCCCCCTTCGACTTGATGAAGGCGTTGAGGGCCGGATTGGGCCCGACATAGGTGGCATCCAGCGAGCCGGCGAAGATCGCCTCCATCGCGCTCGGGCCGGCGTTGAAGGGGAACCACTGGATCGTCACCTCCGGCCCCAGCCGCTGCTCGAACCAGCCCGCGCCCTCGCGGGTGGCCTGCGCCCCGATCACGCCCTGGGCGTGGGTGACGTTCGGGAAATAACCGATACGCAGCACCTCCGGTCCCTCGCCGAGTGCCGAAGTCGCGCCCACGAGGAGCGCGAGCAATCCCGTAACAAACGCCTGGAAACGCGGGGTCGTTGGTTGCATGGCGTCGGCGACGATAGGACCGCCGCCGGCGATGGAAACCCCAAACGACGGTTTCCCGTGAAGATAATCCCCCGGCGCCTCCGCGCCGCGGCAACCGGCCCGCCCCTCCACCGCCACCCGCGCTCCGACCTCAAGTTTCCGACCAACCGGCCGATGCCTTCCCTGCCGAGGAAACCGTGTCTCCAGTTCCCCGGGCCAACGCCCGCACCGACGCCCCCCCCCCGGCTCCAACCCCCGCCTCCCGTCCGATGAATGTAGTATCTGGCCATTTACGCGTCCTCCTCGTGGCGACCATGTCCGAGGCGGTCGCCGGCCTTGCCCGCGATCTCTTTCTTCTCGATGCGCACATCGAGACCGCCGTCCGCACCGACACCGCCGGCGCACTCGCGCTCCTTGAGAACGAGAATTTCGACGCCGTCGCGCTTGATCTGCACCTGCCGGCCGACGGCCCGGCCTTCCTCGCGGCCGTCGCGCGGCGTTTCCCCGGGATCATCCGTCTGGTCATCGCCGACGATCCCGCCGCCCCCGCCTTCGCTTCCGCGGCCCACCTCGCCCACGGCCTCCTGCCCCGCCCCTGCGATGCCGGCACCCTCTACGATGTGCTCCAAGACACCGTGGGCACCCTCCGCCGGCGGCGCGATCCCGCGCTCACCGCCGCCGTCACCTCCATCCTCGCCCTGCCCCAGTCGCCGGCCATGCGCCGCGAACTTCTCGGCCTGCTCGCCGACGACGACGTGCGGGTCGACCAGATCGAGGACGGGGTGCAGCGCAATCCGGCCATCGCGGCCAAGCTTCTCCAGATCGCCAACTCCGCGTATTACGGTCCCCGTGGCACGGTCTCGTCGGTGGGCGAAGCGGTGTCGATGCTCGGCCTCGACACCGTCCGCGGCATCGTCACCTCGGCCCATCTTTTCGAAGCCCTGCCGGCCGGCGCCCCCATGGGCGACATCTGGAGCCACTGCGTCGCCACCGCGGTCATGGTCCGCCGGGTGGCCTGGCATGTGCGCGCGAGCGCCGCGGTGAACCGAGCCGCCTTCACCGCCGCCCTGCTCCACGATGTCGGCAAGATCGTCATGCTCCACGCCCACGGCGAGGGCTACGCCAAACTCCGCCAGCTCCCGCCCCCGCGGCGGCCCTTCTGGCAGGAGGAAGAATGTCTCTTCGGCCACCACCACGGTGTCGCCGGCGCGCTTCTGCTCGAGCTCTGGGGCCTGCCCGCCTCCGTCGTCGAGGCCGTCGCGTTGCACCACACCCCGCATCGCACCCCCGAGAACACCCTCGCCCCGCTCGCGCTCGTCCACATCGCCAACGCCCTCGTCCACGGCGAGATGCCCGCCCCGGCGGTCGAGGCCCGCCTCGACAGCGCCTTCCTCCAACACCTCCTCCTGCCCGCCCAGATCGACCTCTGGCAGGCCGCGCTCACCGCGGAGGACTAGCCCCGGTCCCCCGCCCGCGCCACCACCCGGTCGCCCGGCCCGCGACCGGGCCGGATCCGGATGCCCACGACAGCACGGTGCCGGCCTTCGCGCCGCTCCACCGCCCCCTGCGGAGAAACGCGTTGACCCCGGCTCCGCCGCCCGCGGAATGCCGCCGTGGCCCAACCATCACCCGCCTCCACCGGAGTCACCGTCGACTGGGGACGCACCCGCTATCGCGACGCCTGGCAGCGGCAGGACGAGCTCGTCGCCGCCCGCCTCGCCGGCACCGCGCCCGACACCCTCGTGTTCACCGAACACGAACCCGTCTTCACCCTCGGGGTACGGCGCGGCGCCGAACAGAATCTCGTCTGGACGCCCCCCCAGCTCGCGCATCAGGGCATCGAGGTCGTGTCCACCAACCGCGGCGGCGACATCACCTACCACGGCCCCGGCCAGATCGTCGGCTATCCGATCGTCAGCCTCGACGCCCGCCGCGACCTCCACGCCTACCTCCGCTTTCTCGAGCAGGTGCTCATCGACACCGTCGCCCGCCACGGCCTCGTCGCCGGCCGGCGGGAGGGCAAGACCGGCATCTGGCTCGGCACCCGCAAGATCGCCGCGATCGGCGTCGCCGTGAAACGCTGGGTCGCCCACCACGGGTTCGCCCTCAACGTCTCCACCAACCTCGGCCATTTCGGCGGCATCGTGCCCTGCGGCATCACCGACGGGACCGTCACCTCCCTCGCCGCCGAGCTCGGCCCGCGCTGCCCCCCCCTCGACCAAGTCCGCGCCGAGCTCGCGTCCGAGTTCTGGAGCCGCTGGCCGCGTTTCCTCGCCGGCGCGGACACCTGATCCCGCGCCCGCGCCGCGACCGTTTACCTTCACGACCGTGAAGGTAAACGGTCGCGGGCGGGCCCCAGTTCGCCTCATCCTCCGCCGCCGCTGCGGGCCTCCGGCTCATACCCGCCGCCCCGGCCAACATCCGGATTGCCCCCCGCACGAAATCCCCGAGTTTCGGACTCCCGATGGTCACGCGAAAACCCGACTGGCTCCGCGCCAAGCTCCCCTCCGGCCCCGAGTACGGCGCCGTGCGCCGCCTCGTCGAGGGCAGCCACCTGCACACCGTCTGCCAGAGCGCGCAGTGTCCCAACATCGGCGAGTGTTGGTCGCGCGGCACCGCCACCGTGATGATCCTGGGCAACATCTGCACGCGCTCCTGCAACTTCTGCGCGATCCAGACCGGCCGCCCCGCCGCCCCCGACCTCGGCGAGCCCGCCCGCGTGGCCGAGGCCGTCGCCACGATGAAGCTGCGCCACTGCGTGATCACCTCCGTCGCCCGCGACGACCTGCCCGACGGCGGCGCCGCCGCCTGGGCCGCCACGATCCGCGCGGTGAAGCACCGCAACCCCACCTGCGCCGTCGAAGGCCTCATCTCCGACCTCAAGGGACGGCTCGACGATCTCGACACGATCCTCGCCGCCAAACCCGACATCCTGAACCACAATGTGGAGACGGTGGAGCGGCTCCAGAAACCCGTGCGCGTCCAGGCCCGCTACGACCGCAGCCTCTCCATCCTGCGCCACGCCAAGAGCCGCGGCTTCACGATCAAGAGCGGCCTCATGCTCGGCGTCGGCGAGCGCCGCGAGGAGATCGAACAGACGCTGCGCGACCTGCACGCCATCGGGCTCGATGTGCTCACCATCGGCCAATACCTCCAACCCACGCCCCAGCACCTCCCCATCGACCGCTGGGTCACGCCCGCGGAGTTCGCCGAGTGGAAACAGTTCGGCCTCTCCCTCGGCATCGGCGTCGTCGAGTCCGGTCCGCTGGTGCGCTCGTCCTACCACGCCGACGAGCAGTCCGCGCGCTACACCGGCGCCACCGCGCTGCACACGGCGGAAGCCGGCTAGCGCGGGTTGCCTGCCGCAGCCGCCCGGGGGAGGCGAACCCGGCCGGAGAGGCCGGCCGCGCCGCGCCCGGCTACAGATTTCCGGATACTGCTCCCGGTCCGGCTCAGGCGCCGAGTTTCTTCACCACCGCCGCGACCAGGCCGTCCATCGTCGCCTCGGTCGCCTGGAAGTCCACCGGCATCCCCACGCGCTTCATCACCTCGGTGGTCACCGGCCCGATACTGCCGGCCAGCGGGCGTGTCGCGCCGGGCCGCGGCGCCAGCGTCGACGCCTGCTGCACGAACGACTCCACCGCCGAGCCGCTCGCAAACAGGATCGCATCCGCGCCATGCTGACGGAAATCCGCGGCGGCGTCGCTCGCGCCCGCCTCCGCGCTCTCCGTCGCGTAGACCGGCAACTGGTCCACGATCGCCTGCTGCTCGGCCAGTCCGTGGATCACCACGTCGCGGTTCCGGTCGCCCGTCACCACGAGCACCTTCAGATTCTCCAGCGACTCGAAGGCGGCCAGCGCCGGCACCAGCGCCTCGCCGACGTGCTCCTTCGGCATCACGTCCACATCGAGATGGAGCGCGTTCAGTTCCGCGGCCGTACCCGGGCCGATGGCCGCCAACCGCGCCCCACCCAGCGCCCGGATGTCGCGGAAACGGCGGAAGAATTCCGCGAAGAAGAACCGTACACCGTTCGGACTGGTGAAAACCAGCCACTGGTAACTCGCGATCTCGCCGAAGACCTCGTCGCCGACCGCGGCATCCAGCTCCGACACGATCTCGATCAGCGGGAGCTCGATCACCGCCGCCCCCAGCCCTGCGAGCTTCGTGCGCAGTTCGCCCGCCTGTTCGCGGGCCCGGGTGATGACGATGCGGCGCCCCTGCAACGGGCGCGCGGCGGATGTGTCTTTGGTGTCGCTCATGCGAGCCCAAGCTCCTTGAGGAGCCGCGCGGCGAAGTCAACGGGCGGCCGCCCGTCGTGCCGCACCACCTGCCGGCCGCAACGTTCGTGGTACAGCCGGACCAGTCCGTCGGCCGAGGCATGCGCGCCGAACGCGATCTGGCAGCCCGCGCCCGTCAAGGCCTGGAACGCGCGCTCGATCTCCACCTGCGCGCGCGTCGCCGCATCGAGCAGGGGCGCAAACCGCGCCTCGTCCTCGCGCCGACATTGCACCGCGATCGCGCCCTGCCCCACCGCCGGGACCATCTCGTCCGGCGTGAGCGGACGGAAGACCACGCCGGGCCACGCGCGGAGGCCGAGCCGGTTCAACCCGGCCTGCGCCACCAGGGTCGCGTCGGCCTCGCCGCGGGCGATCTTGGTGAGCCTTGTATCCACGTTTCCCCGGATCTCGGTGAACTGCAGCCCCGGAAACAGCGCCGCCACCTGCCCGCGGCGGCGCGGGCTGCCCGTGGCCAGCGTCGCCGGCGTCCGGATGCCCTCGCGCAGCACGAGCACGTCGCGCGGGTCCTCGCGCGGCAGGTAGCCGGCCACGACGAGGTCGCCCGCGCCATCCTCGCCCGGGAGGTCCTTCGCGCTGTGCATGGCCAGCGTCGCCTCGCCGCTGCGCAGCGCCGCCTCGATCTCCGCGGTGAAGAGGCCCTTGCCGCCCTGTTTCTCCAGCGACCACTCCAGTTTGCGGTCGCCGGTGGTCACCACCTTCAGCGACTCGAAGGCCGCGCCGGGCATCCGCGCGGCGAGGTATTCGATCACCAGTTGCGTCTGCGCGAGCGCGAGCGGGCTTTTGCGGGTGGCGATGCGGAGCGGAGTCACGCCGCCACCCTGTCCAACCCGCCCCCCGCTGCGCCAGCCGGATTTTTGCGCCGCCATCGGCGGTGGCGGCGCCCCCCCCCCGCTCGCGCGTGCCGCCGTCGCCCGAACACGCTTGCCCCGCCCGCCCGGCTTTGCCGCTATCGCAACCCTCATGACCGACAAACTCGCCGAGATCATGGCCCACAAGCGGCAGGAGATCGCCCCGCTGCTGCGCCCCGTCGCCGAGGCCGACCTGGCCGCGCTGCACGCGCGCCTGCCCCGGCCGCCGTCCTTCGCCGCCGCCCTGCGCCGCGCCGACGGCCGCCTCGCCGTGATCTCCGAGATCAAGCGCCGCTCGCCCTCCGCCGGCGCCATCGCCGCCACCGCCGACGCCGCCACGCAGGCCCGCAAGTATCGCGACGCCGGAGCCGACGCCCTCTCCGTGCTCACCGATCAGAAATACTTCGGCGGCTCGCTCGACGACCTCCGCTCGGTTGGCCGCGAGTTCGCCGCCGTCGGTCCCGCGCTGCCCCGCCTGCGCAAGGATTTCTTCATCCACCCCGTCCAGGTCGCCGAAGCCCGCGAAGCCGGCGCGAGCGCGATCCTGATCATCGTGCGCGCGCTCACCGACGAGGAGATCAAGGTGCTCGCCGGAGCCGCCGCGGCCGCCGGGCTCGACGCGTTGTTTGAAATTCACGACGAACCCGACCTCGGCCGAGCCCTCGCCCATGGCGCGAAGATCATCGGCGTGAACAACCGCGACCTCGCCATCTTCAAGACCGACCTCGCCCTCTCCGAGCGCCTCCTGCCGCAGGTCCCGACCGGGATCGTCAAGGTCAGCGAGAGCGGCATCTTCGGCGCCACCGAGGCCGGCCGCGCCCGCCGCGCGGGTGCCAATGCGGTGCTCGTCGGCGAGTCGCTCATGAAGGCCGCCGATCCCGCCGCACTGCTCGCCGAGTTCCGCAACGCCTGAACCCGGTCGGGCGGCCCGAGCCGGCGGCGTGGTCCGGCGCAGGCCCGCAGCGCCCCGACTCCTCAGCGTAGACGCGCGCGCGGGCACGGCCTTGCGGGGAAGCAACATTGCTGAGCGAGCGGGGCGGAGAGTGACCATTCTGCCGTACGGCGGAACACGGATCGCCGCGGATGGTCGCTGGATGATCCGTGTTCATCCGTGAGATCCGCGGTTTCCGGTTCATGTTGCTTGAGAGGGCGTCGCAGAACTTTGCGGCGCCGCCCAAAACACCCTTGCCAAACCGGCGGCGGCCCCGCGAAATCCGCACCGTTTTCCCGGGACCGTATTTCAACGGATAGAATGGTGGCCTCCGAAGCCGCAGATGTGGGTTCGATTCCCGCCGGTCCCGCCACCTCTGAAACGATCCTGAGAATGGGCTCAGTGCTAAACGGGGTGATAAATCGTTCGCCAAGACTCGTGCTCCTGTCGTTGGCACTGAGCGCCTGGTCCGCCTGTGCAGCGCCGGCGATGACGACCGCGGAGGCCGCGCGCGCCCAGGTTGGCATCACAACCGGCTACGATCCGGCCTATCGGCGCCTCGCCTATCCGGGCGGCGATGTGCCCGCCCACACCGGCGTGTGCTGCGACGTCGTCACGCGCGCCCTGCGCACCGCCCACGGCTTCGACCTCCAGAAGGAGGTGCACGAGGACATGCGGGCCCACTTCGCCGCGTACCCGAAGAATTGGGGCCTCAAGAAGACCGACGCCAACATCGACCACCGGCGAGTCCCCAACCTCCGGACCTTCTTCCGACGGCGCGGCTGGTCCGTCGCCCTCGCCCGAAGCCCCGCGAACTACCGGCCTGGCGACATCGTGACGTGGGATCTGGGCAACGGGCTCGCGCACATCGGCGTCGTGTCCGACCGGCGGAGCGCCGGCGGGACACCGCTGGTGGTGCACAACATCGGGCGCGGCGCGCAGGAGGAGGATGTGCTCCTCGCGTGGGAGATCACCGGCCACTACCGTCCCACCTTGCCGCCCCCGCCGGCGGACTGATCCGGCGCGCACCGCCGGTGCGGCACGCTCAGCGCGGCATCGCCCCGGCAACGAAGACATCGAAGACGTCGGGATCGAAGTGCACCGCGCGGCCCCGTCGCATCTCGGCGATCACGCGCTCATCCGTCCACGCCTCCTTGTAGGGGCGGCACGAGCGCATGGCATCGAAGACGTCGGCGATCGCCACGATGCGCGCCTCCAGCGGGATCGCCGTCCCCTTCAGTCCGCGGGGGTAGCCGGTGCCGACCCAGTGCTCGTGATGGCAGTACGCCACCTCGGCCGCGCAGCGGATCTCCGGCAGGCCGCTGCCCGCGAGGATCCGGTGTCCGATCTCCGGATGTGTCCGGACGAGGGCCAGTTCCCTCGCGCCGAGCCGGCCCGAGCGGTGGAGCACCGCGCGCGGGATGCCGACCTTGCCGACATCGTGCAGGCCGGCGGCGATGCGGATGCGCTCGACCCGCGCCTTCGGCAGACCGAGGCGCCGGGCCAGCGCCGCGGCGGCCACGCCGACACGCTCGTTGTGACCGGCGAGTTCCGGGTCGAAGGCGAGGCACATGGCCTGGAGCCGCTGCACCACTTCCCGCCAGAGCTGCTTTCGGGGAGCCGCGCTCATGATTTCGCCTCCCGCAGGGGCTCCTCCTTGCCGGCAGACCGCTCCGCGGCGTGGCGGGCTTCCTTGTTGCGGTAGAGCACCGCATCCGCCTCGGCCAGGAGCTCGTCGAGCGAGCGTTGCTCCTCGCGGCCGAAAAGGACGAGGCCCGAGCTGGATTCGATCCGGAAGGGGGTTAGCGCGGCGGCATTGCGGGCCTCGAGCAGCCGGGCAAGCACCGCAAGCGCCTCCTTGGCGGCGCCGGGCTCGCGTTCGATGCCCATGGTCAGGAACTCGTCGCCGCCGAGACGCACGAACAACCCGTCCTTGCGGAAGGCGCTGCGCAGCAGGGTGGCGAACTCGACCAGGGCGGCATCGCCGCTGGCATGGCCGTGGGTGTCGTTGATGACCTTGAAGCGATCGAGGTCGAAACAGACGATGTACCCGCTGGCGGTTGCGCCCCGCACCTTCTGCATGAGCTCCGGCACGAGCGTGTTGAACCCGCGCCGGTTGTAGAGCCCGGTCAACTCGTCGAGGACGGCCAACTGCCGCAGGGCGAGCTGGAGGCGCTGGCGTTCGATGCTGTAGACGATCGACCGGTCGAGTTCCTGCCCCGTGCACTGGCCCTTGATCAGGTAGTCCTGGGCGCCGGCCTGCACGGCGCGCAGCCCGATCGCCTCGTCGTCGGTGCCGGTGAGCACGACCACCGGCACGCTGCGGGAGGTCTCCATCACGCGCGCGAGCGTGGACAACTCCTCGCTGTCGGGAAGATTCAGGTCGAGCAGGACCGTATCGAAGTCCTGCTGCCGCAGCGCGGCGAGCGCGTCGGCCAGCGTCTTGCGCCACTCGATGTGGTAGAGGCAATGCTGCGAGTTCATCAGCATCCGTTCGACGATGCGCGCGATCACCGGCACGTCCTCGACGAGGAGGACGCGGATATCGAGATGCACGCCGGTGCCGATCGGAGGAAGGCTCATGGTTTCGGCGACGCCGGAGACGAGACCGAGGCCTCGCTCGCGGTGTCGGCAATCACGCGTGGGGTGACGAAGAATACGAGTTCGGTGCGCTCGGAGACCTTGTTCGTGCCGGAGAAGGCCTTCCCGAGCAGCGGGATGTCGCCCAGCAGGGGCACCTTGCGCCGGGTCGAAGTCGTGCTGTCCTGGACCAGGCCGCCCATGATCACGGTGGCGCCGTCGCGCACGCGCACGATCGAGGAGGCC
Organism: Opitutaceae bacterium; assembly: GCA_035415285.1. Taxonomy (GTDB): domain Bacteria; phylum Verrucomicrobiota; class Verrucomicrobiia; order Opitutales; family Opitutaceae; genus CAJCBL01. Next base: position 8,342 of record DAOOFR010000042.1, on the reverse strand, counting down.
TGCCGGATGTCGATCACGGGGGCGTTGGTGTTGCCCGTGGCCGAAGTCTCGGTGCGCACGAGGCGGCTGACGGCCGGCGTGATGTCGAGGGTCACGGTGCCGTTGGCGGACACCTGGGGGGTGATCGAGAGGATCGTGCCGACGGTGATCGTCTGGATCGTCTCGTCGGTCGAGAGCACCGGATTGTCGCCCGTCGACTGGATCGTCTTAGTGATGAACACCGGCAGATCCTGGCCGACCCGGACCACCGCGGGCTGGTTGTTGAGCGTGCGCAGCCGCGGTTTCGACACGATCTTCAGGTCGCCCTGCTGCTTGAGCGCATCGAGGATGGCGGTGACACTGCCGCGCTGGTGGGAGATCTGGATACCGGAGGCGGCGGGGGTGCCGCCGAAGACCGGGTTCTGCACGATGAGGCCGCCGGAGCTGGGGATGCCCAGGCTGCCGGGGAGCGTGCTGAAGGTGGTGTCGAGATTCTCGGAGACCTTCTGCCAGTTGATGCCGAGCTGGAAGCTGTCGTTGAGCGCCACCTCGTAGATCTCGACCTCGAGGTCGACCTGCCGGACCACGTTCTGCGTCACCTGGGCGAGGTAATCGGCGACCCCCTCCACATTACGATGCCGGTCGCGCACCACGATGGTGCCCGCCAGGCTGTTGATGGTGAACGAACCGTTCTCCGAGACGAGCGTCTTGAGCTGCTCCGCCAAGTCGCCCCAGAAGTTGATCGTCGAGGAGTTGGTGACCGTCATGGTCGACCCCTCGCTGCCGGACGAGCCGCCGCCCGCGGCCGAGCCGCCGCCGGAACCGCCGCCACCCGACGAGGAGCCGCCGGAGCTGATCTGCACGGCATTGGAGCCCTGGCCCGAACGGGTGACCTGGATGTAGTCGATCTGGAACAGGCGCGTCTCGCGGCTCTTCACCCGCAGGAGCCGGCCGTCCTGAACGAAGTAGTACCCGTTGGCATCGAGCAGCGCCTGCATCGCCAGATCCAGGGGCAGGTCGCGGAACTCCACGGTGACGTCGCCCTCGACGTCGAGATCGGGCACGATGTTGAGGGCGTTGGCCCGGGCGAAGAGCGCGAGCGCCTGCTTGATCGGCACGCCCTCGGCACGGAAGCTGAAAAGGGTCGGCGGCACCACCGCCGCGGCGGCCACGGGCGCAGTGCCCGCCGCCGGCTCGGCCGAAGCGGCCGGCGCCGCCGAATCCTGGGCCGAAGCCTGACCGAGCAGCAGGGTGGCGAACAGGAACAGGGCCCGGGCGCTGGGGTTCGAGTGGGTTTTCATTGGGATAGCGGGGTCGTGATCCCCTGTGCGGATGTGGTGACGGCCAGATCCCGGCCGACGGAAAGGAAAGAGCGACCTCCGGGAAACGTGAGCCACGCGCCCCCGATCTCGGCGCTCTCGATGGCGAACCGCCCCACCCTGTCGCCGGGCGCGCAGACTTTGCCATTGAGCAGCAAGTACACAGCCGTGCCCTGCACCCAGACGGCGGACAACCGGACCCGCTCGACGATCGAGGCGGCCGCCTCGTCCGCGGGCGCTGTCGCGGGGTCCTCCGTGGCAGCAGGCAGCGTAAACGGATCGCGCACGGCGGAGGGGATCACGAGTAGACGCAACGCCTCCGCGGGCGACAAACCCACGGTATCGACACCGGTCTCCTCATCGCCCGGAGGCGGTTCCTCCGCGACCATCGGCTCCGGGGCGTAGGAGGCGGCGGGCCCCGACTTCGCGAGGAAACTCCAGCCCACGAAAGCGAGGGCTGCCACCGCGAGCACCGCGACGAACGCCGGATTGTTAAGGAGTTTTCTCATCGTGTGGAAGCGCCGCGAAGCGCACACCCAGTTCGGCCGCGAGCCGGCCCTGATCGTCGACGCGCACCGCCAGTCGGGTGAGCGCTCCGCTCTTCCCGGCCGGGATCAGCCCGTCGAGCAGAGTCAGCAGCGAGGCGAAGCCGTTCTCGTTCCCCGCCACCGGTGCCAGTCGGCCGCGCACCGGCTGGAACGCGGTCGGCAGTCCACCGGCAGTGGTCCGCAGCTCGGGTTCCCCCGGAAAGAAGGTGGCCGTCCAGCCGTGCGCCGCGGCGCCGGCGCGCATCGCGGCCAACTGCGTCTCGAGGTCCTCGGGACCGCGCAGCGCCTGCGCGATCGCGCAAGCCGTGGCCGCCGCCGACTCGCCGACGGCCGACTCGGGCCAGCTGTCGCGCAGCTGCCCGACCTCGGCCTCCAGCGACACGGCCTCCTGGGCGGCCGCCCGCACCGCGCGCATCTCCGGGAGCCGGAGCGCCTCCACCCAGCCCCACAGCAGCAGCAGGACCAGGAACGGCACCGCGAGCGGCAGCACGTAGAACGTGCGGGCGACCCGGCCGGCATCGGGCCACCCCGGAATGACCGTGAGGAAGTTCCAGATGCGGCGCAGCGTCTCCAGAAGTCTAGTTCTCAAAGAGCCGGCCCTCCAGGTTGAAGCGTTGCTGTGCGATGCCGCCGAAGCCGCCGAGCTGGGGCCGCGCCGCGAGGCCCTGCGCCTCGTTGAAACGGATGCGCAGCGGGCAACGCTCCAGGTTGCGCTTGAGCGCCGCGATGGCCTCGGTCGTCGAGTCGTCGTCGCCGGTGATGAAGCCGTCGCACTGGAACAGCCAGGCGGCATCCTCGGCGCTCCAGCGCACGTTGAACTCGTTGAGCCGGGCATCCGCGGGGAGCACGCCGGCGAGATAGGCCAGGAGCTTCGCCGGCACCCGGGGCAACGCCGCCTCCTCGATACGCTGCCGCAGATCCCGCTCGCGCTCGATGGTGCCGTTGCGCGCGAGCAGCCGGTCCCGCTCGGCCGCCAACTCGGGCGCGCGCGCCTGCACGGCCTGCAGCCGCTGGCGCTCGTTGCGCCAATCGGTGTCGGCCTGCCAGAGGTGCTGGACGAAGTTGGCCATCGTCAGCCAGCCGATCGCGATCAGGCCGTAGCGGATGAACTGGGCGCGGCGTTTGCGGCGCAGATACCCGGCGATGAGGTTGACCGGCTGGCTGCGCGCGACGCGGGAGGCGTTCGCCACCCACTCGTCGGGCTGTGTCGGAAGGACCATCACAACCTTGCCGGCACCGCACTTGGCCGTGACCTCCTCGGTGGCCCGCCCCGTGCGGGTCACCAGCCAGATCCGGTCCACGGAGACATTGAACTGCTGCTTGGCGTAGAGCAGGGAACGGTTGATCTCGATGGCCACGCGCTCCGGCGCCTCCTCCAGGGAGGCCAGGATCGTGCGGGTGAACAGGAGCGGGCCGTGGGACTGGGCGACGATGATGATCGTGGCCTCGGCCAGCTCGGCGGCCACCAGCGCCGGAGTGCCGCGCGCCAACGGGAAGCCGTTCATCTCCCGCTGCAGCGGGACGACCATCGGCAGGATGCGCGTGAGGTCGAGCCGGCGGGGCAGGAAGACGCGCCGCAGCTCGTTGTAGAACGCCTGCGGCATCAGGTGCAGGAGGAAGGCCTTCTCCTCCTTGGGGCCGATCGTCGGCTGGGCGACCCACAGCACCGGGCCCCGCTCCTTGGTGTAGCGGGCGATGCGCCCGTCGAGATAAGCCTTGGCGGCGCCGGCCGAGAACGTGGGCGCCGCCTCCGGCTGGTGCGTGAACTGCTCGCCCTCGTAGACGAGGAACGTATCCGTGCCCTCGAACTTCAGTTCGGCCAACGCCTTGTCCAACGCGGCGGCGAACTCCTCGGCCGTGCGCACCGGCTCGGTCGCGCTCCAGCTGCCGAGGGATTTGCGTTGCCGGCGCACGCCGATGTGGAGCGTGCCGCGCAGCCAGACGATGCCCAACTGGTCGCTGCTCGTGCGCGAAACCTTGCGCCGCACGGAGGCCACGGGCTGCGGCGCGGCCGGCCCGCCAACCGGTTGCGCTTCCGCGGCCGGTGCCGCGGTCTCCTTGAGGAAATCGGGCACGAAACCGTCCGGCTCGGGCGGGACGAAGCCGCCGGGCTCGGGGGGGACGAACTTCTCGGGCGCGCTCATGGTTGGGGTATCCAGCTCGATCCTTTCAGGTCGAAAGTCCGCGCCACCGTCCCGACCGCGTAGGTGTAGTTCGGAGTTCCGTTGCTGTAGAGCGTGAGGATGGTGCCCGGCGCGAAGGTCCGAGACGGCACGATCGCATACGGCCCGCTGTCCGCCGTGGCGCCCGGCGGGCGGAAGCTGTAGCGGCCGGCCGCGGTCGCCTCGGTCGTGTTGAACGTGAGCGTGACCAGGGCCGGATTGCTCAGATAGATTCCCTGGAGGTTGACGCGTTCGATCAACAGCTGCTCACCGCTGCCCGCCACGGTGGTCCACGCCGTCCAGCCGGCCGGCACGGTTTGCTCCGCGGTTTGCCAGACTGTCTGGAACTGCGCGGCGCCGATGGCGGGGATGACCAGCCCATTGCGCATCGAGGAGATGATCATCAGCCGCGGGCTCGGGGCCCCGGTGTCGAGGACGTAGCGACGCTGGTTGCCACGGCGATTGGTGAGAATGTCGACAGCGGCGATGTCGGCCAAAGTCCCGAGATCGGTGTGCCAGGTGCCGAGCGCCGGGGGCGCACCGTTGATCTTCGCGTACTGTCGCACCTGCTCGCCCAACGCCTTGAGCGTCTCGGCCTCGGCGCGGACCGCGGCGCGGTCCATCGAGCGCAGGACGTTCGGCACCAGCACGCTCGCCATGATCGCCATGATCGCGAGTACGCCGATCATCTCGATGAGCGAGAAGGCCGCGGTGGCGCGGGACGACCGGACTGGAGCAGGCCGCTTCATCGGGCGTTCCACAGCTGGAGGATCGGCAGGATCACGGCCAGGGCCACGACGCCCACGACGCCGATCAGCCCGAGCATCATCGCCGGGTTGAAGATCGCGAAGACGACCTTGATGCGCCGCGGGATGATCTTGTTGTAGTATTCGGCGACGCTGTTCAGCGCCACGTCGAGCGTGCCGGAGCTCTCGCCGGTGGCGATCATCGTGATGAGCGTCTGCGGGAAGAGCGGGTCGGCGGCGAGGCAGCGGCTCAGCGGCTTGCCCTCGAGCACACCGCGGTGCGCCGCCTCGAGCGCGGCGGCGAGCGCCCGGTTGCCCACGACGTTGCGGCAGATCTCCAGACCGCGCAGCAGCGGGATGCCACTGCGGTAGAGCAACGCGAGGTTGTGCGCGAAACGGGAGAGCGCGATCATCGACACCAGCGAGCCGAAGACGGGCAGATCCATCTTCTTGCGGTCGAACCAGGCGGCGAACTCCGGCGAGCGCAGGGCGAACCGCATCAGCACCGGCAGCCCGACGAGCGCGCCCAGCAGCACCGGCCACCCGGTCAGCAGCACATGGCTGATCGACATGACGACCCGCGTGAGCGTGGGAACCTCGAGGGAGAGCTCGCCCAGCAGGCCCACGAACTTCGGCACGACGAGCGTGAAGAGCATCAGCACCAGCGCCCCCGCGGCGCACATCACGATCACCGGATACATGAGCGCCTGGCGCACATCCGCCACCAGCTGGTCGCACCACTCGAAATAGCCCTGCAGACTGGAGAACACCTCCGGGAGCTGGCCGCTGATCTCGCCCGCCTCGATCACGGCCGTGACCTCCGGGGTGAAGACCCGCGGGTGCTCGCGCATCGCGCGGTGCAGCGGCACGCCCACCGACACCTGCTCGCGCAGGGCGTCCAGGATCGCGCCGGAGCGCGTGTCGCGGTTGTCCTCCGCCAGCCGCTGGAGCGCGTTGGGCAGCGTGATGCCGGCCCGCAGCAGGAGCGTCATCTGCACGAAGATGTTGATGACGTCCGCGCGTTTGAGCCGGAAGCCGCTGACGCCGGCGCGCTGCTCCATCTGCCCTTCCCGCGCCTCCAGCAGCCAGATGCCCCCGGCCCGCAGACGGGTCTCCAGCGCCTCGACGCTCTCGGCCTCGAGCAGCCCGGTGGTGATCCGACCGGCGGCGTTGTACGCACGATAGCTGTAGGCGCCCATGGTCAGGTGTTGAAGGCCACCCGGTAGACTTCCTCCAGGGTGGTGTCGCCGCGGAAGGCGCGGCGCAGCCCGTCGTCGAAAAGCAGCGGCATGCCGCGCTCCCGCGCGAGCGCCTTGATCTTCTCGCTGTTGCCCTCGGGAAGCAGGGGCAGATAGGCGTCGTCGATCTCGAGCACCTCGAAGATCGCGACGCGGCCGCGGTACCCCTGGTTGTGACACTCCGCGCAGCCGGTCGCCTTCCACAGCGTCGGCTCGCGATCGGTCGGCACCGGCAGGTTGAAGGAGCGCAGCGTCGCCGCGGGGTCCTCGACGGCCTGGCGGCAGACCGGGCAGAGGCGGCGTACCAGCCGTTGCGCGACAATGAGGTGCAGCGTCGCGGGCAGAAGGAACGGCTCCACGCCGAGGTCGATCAGGCGGGGAATCGCGCCGAAGGAGTCGTTGGTGTGCAGCGAGCTGAAGACGAGGTGGCCGGTCAGCGCGGCCCGGGCCATCAGCTGCGCCGTATCCTTGTCGCGGGTCTCGCCGACGAGGAGGACGTCGGGGTCCTGCCGGAGCAGCGTCCGCAGCCCGGTGCTGAAGGTGAGGCCGATCTTCTCGTTGATCGGGGTCTGGCGGATGTACGGCAGCCGGTATTCGATCGGGTCCTCGAGGGTGAAGACCGCGCGCTCATGACGGTTCACGGAGTTGAGCGCGGTGTAGAGCGTGGTCGTCTTGCCGCTGCCGGTCGGGCCGGTGACGAGCACGATGCCATGCGGCCGGGTGCAGGCCTTGGCGAGCTTGGCCTCGTCCTCCGCGCGCATGCCCATCGAGGCGAGCTCCATGAGCAGCGCCCCGCTGTCGAGGATACGCATCACGATGCTCTCGCCGTGGATCGTGGGCAGGCAGGAGACGCGGAGGTTCAGCTCGCGGCGGCCCACCGTGATGCTGAAGCGGCCGTCCTGCGGCAGCCGTGTCTCCGAAACGTCGAGATTGGCGAGCACCTTGATGCGTGCGGTGAACGGCTCCTGCAGGTCCTTCGGCACCATCATGAACGGCCGCAGCACGCCGTCGTGGCGCATGCGGATGCGCAGCGACTTCTCGTCGGGCTCGAGATGGATGTCGCTCGACGACTTGCGCACCGCCTCGCTGATGAGCTGGTCGATCGCGCGCACCATCGGCGCCGAGCTGTCGTCGTCGCCGTTCTTGCCGCCGATGGCCATCAGCTCGTCGATGGTCTTGTCGAGCGAGCCGGCGCGGTCGTTGGCGGAGTTGAGCTTGTCGAGGATGTCCGGCAGGGCGGCGTTGAGCACCTCGACGCGCAGCTGGGTCATCTGCTCGACCTGGTCGATGGCGACCACGTTGAACGGATCGGCCATCACGAGGGTGAGCGTGTCGGCCGTGCGGGCGATCGGGACCACCCCGGAGTCCTTGCAGAACGCGAACGGCAACAGATCGAGCACCGCCGGATCGAACGGGATCTTCGCGAGATCGACGGTGGGCGTCTGCGCGTCCTTGGCCAGGAATGCGCTGAGGGCCGGGCCCGTGATGAAACCCAGATCCTGGAGAACGGTGCCGATCAGCTTGCCGCCGCGCTTCTGTTCGCGCAACGCCAACTCCAGCTGGTTGGCCGAGATCAGCCCGGCATCGAGCAAGCGGTCACCGAGCCGCTTGGTCGGCAGACCTGGAGTGAAGAAACCCATGTGGTCAGGATACACGGCAGCCGGCCTCCGCCTGCGCGGGGACCGGCTGTGCACGTACGCCGATTACTGGTGGGCGAGATAGACGTAGACGTTCGTGGTGGCGTTGGACGCCGCATACACGACCTTGCCGTTGTTGTCGGCGGCCGTGGCCTGCGCGGCGGTCGTCGAGAACGGCTCGCCATCGATGCTCAGGCTAAGGTTGCGCGCTTCGGTGATCGGCACGCCCATGAGGACCGCGGACACCACCCGGGAGCCGGTCGGCAGATTCACCGTGCCACCATTGAGGCGGAAGTTGGTGCCGTTGGCGGTGGAAGGATTGGTTGCGGTCGCGGTCAGGCAGATGACCCGCGACTGGTTCTGCTGCGTGCTGCCGCCGGCGGCGACCCAGGCGCCGGTCGCGTTCGACCAGGTCGCCCCGGTCGCGAGCGTCGAAGTCGGCTGCGTGCCGATCTTCACGACAAACCGATTGTCGAGATTGCCCGCGGTGACGAGGAGGTCGTCGATGCGGGAGTTGGCGGTGGTGAGGGGCACCATGCCATACTTGCCGCTGAACTCGGTCAGGGCCGAGCGCACGGCGTTGATCGACGCGACGGAACTGGTGACCCGCGAACTCGCGATGGTGGAGAACACCTTCGGGACGACGATCACCGCAAGAATCCTAGCGCGGCCGAGCCGCAACCGAAGGGAGCAGGCGGCGCGGCGGTTGGCAA
>DAOOFR010000041.1:18953-21948 GCA_035415285.1 Opitutaceae bacterium | reverse complement strand
TGTCCTTGAGGCTGTCGGCGGCGGAGGTGCGGGAGGCGAGCCAGGCGGGGGCGAGACCGAAGGCGAGGGCGCTGACGAGGGCGCTGACGGCGGCGAAGGCGAGGACGGCGGCGTCGAGCGGGATGGCGAAGCCGGCCTCGCCGTTGATGTTGAGGTTGCGGCCGAGCAGGGAGGCGCCCCAGGCGGCGATGAGGATGCCGGCGATGCCGGCGGCGACGGCGAGTACGAAGCTCTCGGCCAGGAGCGGGCGCATGAGCTGGGAGCGGCTGGCGCCGAGGGCGGAGCGGATGGCGAACTCGCGGCTGCGGCCCAGGGAGCGGGCGAGCAGGAGGTTGGCGAGGTTGGCGCAGGCGATGACGAGCACCATGGTGGAGAGGACCGGCATCAACCAGAGGATCATGCGGCTGACCGCGTCCATGTTGGAGTCGTGCAGGGAGGCGGCGCGCAGGTTGTCGGCGCCGTTTTCCTTGGGGTGGTCCTGGGCGAGGCGGGCGCCGATGGTGCGCAGCTCGCTGTGTGCCTGTTCGATGGAGACGCCGGGCTTGAGGCGGCCGACGATGTCCATCCAGGCGTTGGTGCGATCGTTGACGAAGGTGCCCTGCTGGGTGAGGGGGCGGACGATGTCGCAGGGCCCCCAGACCAGCGGGGCCTCGAAGGAGGCGGGGAGGATGCCGATGACGGTGGCGTTCTCGCCGTTGATACGCAGGGTGCGGCCGACGACCCGCAGGTCGGCGGCGAAGCGGCGGGTCCACATCCGGTGGGTGAGGACAACGACCGCGCTCTTGCCGGGCTGGTCCTCGTCGGGGGCGAAGAGGCGGCCGTGGGCGGGGGCGACGCCGAGGAGGTTGAGGAAGTTGGCGCTGAAGTTGACGGCATTGACCTGGACGGCGGGCTGGTCGGGCTCGGCCAGGGAGAGGGAGTCGTAGGAGAAGAGGCCGACCTGGGAGAAGGAGGTGAGGGCGGCGCGGACATCGAGGGCGTTGCCGGGGGCGAGGGAGTTGTTCTGCGACTGGGGCGTGGTGCGGAAGACGCGCACGAGGCGCTCGCTCTCCGGATACGGGAGGGACCGGAAGAGCAGGACGTTGGTGAGGCTGAAGGCGGCGGTGCTCAGGCCGATGCCCAACGCGAGGGTGAGGACGGCGATGGCGGTGAACCCGGGCGACTTGGCGAGGGTGCGGAGGGCGAGGCGGAGGTCGGTGAGCATGGAGACGGGCGGAATTCGGGTCGGGTTCTCCCGGGTGGGGGAATCCTCAAGGTTGCGGATTCGGCAGAGCGGCGGCACGACCTGAAACGCACCCGCTGTGCCAGCTTGGAGTGGAGTGCTTAAGTCGATGGAGAAGAACAGAAAAGGGTGTTTGCGTCTCCGCTGGAGCGCGTTGGATCCGCCGGCGGTGGGAAACGGCGGTCCCGCAAGTGGGACGGGTTTCGTGGGCGTCGGACGGAGGGGGGGATGGTCACAGGGAGCTCAAGTATGCGCGCGGTCGCCCGATATGGGGGGCGGTATGAGAAAACTTGGTTTGCGGGTGAAGCTGGTGTCCGGCGCTTTGGCGCTGTCGATTATCCCTCTGCTGATCGTGGCGCTGGTGATCCCGCCGCGGGTGGGACGTTCGTTTCTGCGCTCGGGCGAAGCGCAACTGCGGCAGATGGCGCAGAGCATCGCCAACTCGGTCGACCTGCTGCTGACCCGGCACGTCGAGCTGGGGTGGGGACTGGCGCGCACCGAGCTCTTCGCCTCGGTGGTGGAGGCGCGCAATACCAAGCAGATCGCGCCCGAGGCGCTCGCCGCCGCCAACCGGCAGATCGACGCGATGATCAAGGGCCTGGGCGACCACTACCAGGGCGTCTGGTTGAGCGACGCGGAGGGCATCATCTTCGCCGGATGTTTGAAGAATGGAGACACGGCGGCCTACGCCAACCTGGACATCCGCGACCGGGCGTACCTCAAGAAGGCACGCCAGACGCGCCAGCCGGTGATCGGCGATCCGATGCGCTCGAAGATCGGCGACGTGCCGATCGTGGTGATCTGCACGCCGCTGGTGGACGCGAAGGGGCAGCTGATCGGCTACTTCGGGATGTCGCTGGAGATCGACTACCTCATCCAGACCGTGGCCCGGCAGAAGGTCGGCGAGAACGGCTACGCGTTCGTGGTCGATGGCACGGGCCTGATGGTCGCGCATCCCGACCCGGAGCGGGTGCTCAACCTCAACTTCGCCCAGGTGGCCGGGGCGGAGCACATCGCCAAGCGCATGCTCGCGGGCGAGACCGGCACGGACCACTACGTGAACAGCAAGGGCGTCGCACGCGTGGCGGCCTACGCTCCGGTGCCCATCGCCGGTTGGAGCGCCACGGCGAGTGTGGACGAGGTCGAGTTTCGGGCCGCGAGCCGCGGGGTGCGTTGGTTGGTGCTGGCGCTCACGGCGATGTGCTTGGTCGTGGTCAGCGTGGCGGTCATCTATTTTGCGCACCGGCTGGCGACTCCGCTGAGACGTGCCGCCCTCGTGCTCGAGGAGGCCTCCTCGACGATGACCAGCAACGCCGGCGAGATCGCCCAAGGCGCGCAGGACTTGGCGGACTCAACCTCGCGGCAGGCCGCCGGTATCGAGGAGACGGCGGCGTCGGTCACGGAGCTTTCTGCCTCGACCCAGTCCAACGCCAATGAGGCGCAGGAGGCGGCGCGCGTGGCCCAATCCGCCGGGTCGCGGGTCGTCGCCGCCAGCACGAGAATGCAGGAACTGACCGCGGCCGTGCAGGCCGTGGCCGAGGCGAGCGCGCAGACCGGCAAGGTGATCAAGACCATCGACGAGATCGCCTTCCAGACGAACATCCTCGCGCTCAACGCGGCGGTCGAGGCCGCGCGGGCCGGCGAGTCCGGAGCCGGTTTCGCCGTGGTGGCCGACGAGGTGCGCAACCTCGCCGGGCGGGCCGCGGCGGCCGCGAAGGATTCCACGGAGACGTTGTCGAAGGCCGGTGAACTGGTGGCGCGCAGCCGGGAACT
>DAOOFR010000041.1:0-18853 GCA_035415285.1 Opitutaceae bacterium | reverse complement strand
CGGGCGGCGCCGTCGCCGATCGTGCCTTCGAGCGTGCGGCCCACCCAGCCGCGGGTGGTGGCGGCGAGACCGAAGTCGTTCTCGATGGCGCCGTTGACGGTGCTGGCCTCAAGCTGGGCCCCGGCGCCGGCGGGAAGCCGGAGCTCGACGAGCCCGTTGACGCCGTTGAGCACGATGTCCTGTTTGTCGGCGACGGCGTCGAACTCGGCGAGGACCGCGCCGTTGACGGCGGAGAGCTCGACCTCGTGGCGCAGGCCGCGGGCCTCGACGCGGCCGTTGACGGTCTTGGCGGTGACGCGACCGTGGGCGTTGGCGACGGTGATGCCGCCGTTGACCGTCTCGAGTTGGCGGAGCGTGGCGGTGTGGGGGACGGTGAGCGTGTAGCGCACCTCGCCGGTGTTGGTGAATTTCTTCAGCCAGCTGCCGTCCTTGTCGAGGTAGACGGTCTTGACGGAGAAACGGCGTTCGGAAGAGTCGATACGGAGCTCGAGCGCATCGAGGTCGGCCTGGCTGCCGGCGGACTTCACGGCCTCGAGGCGGACCTCGGGCTTGTCCCAGGTCTCGATGGTGATGGGGCCGTTGACGTTTTCGACGACGACCTCGCCGGTGACGGCGAGCGGGCGGGTCTCGGTCACGGTGGCGGTGACGGCGGCGCGGCCGAAGAGCGGGAGGAACGGGAAGGCGATGAGACCGAAAAGAAGGAGGCGCATGGCGAAAGGGCGGCTGGGCGGAGGCGGAGGGCGGCGGCCGAAAACCGCCGGGGCTGGTGGGGGACAGCCCCGGCGGGGTAGAGGCCGCTCACGTAGGGTGGCGGAACAGGTCGGGTAATCAGCCCGGCCTGAAGGCGGGAAGCTCAGTTCTCGACGTGCTCCTCGACGATGCGGCCGTCGAAGAGGTGCACGGTGCGGTCGGCGCTGCGGGCGAAACGGGCGTCGTGGGTGACCATGACGATGGTGGAGCCGGCGCGGTGGAGGTCGCGGAGGAGCTCCATCACGGCGTCGCCGTTCTTCGAATCCAAGTTGCCGGTGGGCTCGTCGGCGAGCAGCACGGAGGGGCTGCCGGCGAGGGCGCGGGCGACGGCGACGCGCTGCTGCTGGCCGCCGGAGAGCTGGGAGGGCAGGTGCTTGGCGCGGTGGCCCATGCCAACGCGCTCGAGGGCGGCGGTGGCGCGCTGCTTGCGCTCGGCGGCGGGCATGCCGCGGTAGGTGAGGGGCAATTCGACGTTCTCGTAGACGGTGAGGTCGCCGATGAGATTGAACGACTGGAAGATGAAGCCGATCTCGCGGTTACGGATACGGGCGCGGTCGGCCAGCGAGAGGTTCTCCACCGGGGTGCCGTTGAGCAGGTATTTGCCGTCGCTGGGCGAATCGAGCAGGCCGAGGATGGAGAGCAGGGTGGACTTGCCGCAGCCGGAGGGGCCGGCGATGGAGACGAACTCGCCCTTGAAGATGTCGAGCTGGATGCCGGAGAGGGCGTGGGTCTCGACCTCATCGGTGAGGAAGACCTTCTTGATGCCTTCGAGCTTGATGAGGATCTGGCTGTCGGCGGCTTCGGTGGCGGCCGCGGCGGGGGCGGGTGTAGGTGCGGTGGACATGGGAGTGCGGATTGCGGAATGGGGATTGCGGAGTGAAAGAGGGCGGGCGGAGGGGATTTGCGATCTGGGATGGCCGATTTTCGATCGGGCGGAAGACGGAGGGAACGCCGGACGACGGAGGACAGATGGCGGAGGGCGGCGCGACGAGGAGCGGAAGCGGGGAGTCGAGAATCAGTTGAGGCGGACGCGGTCGGTGCTGTCCCAGTTGGACATGTCGGAAAGGATGACGCGGTCGCCGGGCTGGAGACCGGAGACGATCTCGATGGTGTTGACGGAGCTGCGACCGAACTGGACCGGGGTGCGGGTGGCGATGCGGTCGTCGCCATCGAGGCGGAAGACGCCGACGGTGCTGCGCTCCTGGCCGAAGGCGGGGCGGCCGACGTAGACGACGTTGTCGAGGCGTTCGAGTTCGACGGTGCCGTCGACGGAGAGGTCGGGGCGGGCGCCCTTGGGGAGATCGCCGGTGAGGGCGACATCGACGAGCACGGTGCCGTTGGCCACGGCGGGATCGATACGCGAGACGCGGCCGGCGACCAGGCCGTTGCGGGTGTCGACGGATGCGAGCAGGCCGATGACGATGTCCTTGGCCTGCGTCTCCGCGATGCGGATCTCGGCCTTGAGGTTGGTGGGATCGGCGACGCGGGCCAGGTTGCTGCCGGGGGCGACCTGTTGGCCGACCTCGAGCGGGAGGGCCTGGAGCACGCCGGCGACGCCGGCGCGGACGTGGAGGGCGTCGGCATCGCGGCGGGCGAGTTCGGCCTGGGCGCGCAGGCGGGCGACCTCGGCCTCCTTGGGGGCGATCTGGGCGTTGCGGGTGCGGCGGGCGAGCTCGAGGCGTTTCTGCTCGATCACCCAACAGGCGTCGGCGGCCTCGGCGGAAACTTTCGACTGCTTGAGCACGACGGAGGCGACAAGGCCGTCCTTGAAGAGTTCCTCGTTGACCTCGGCCTGAAGGCGGGCGCGCTCGTAGTCGGATTTCACGCCCGCGGCGCGGGCCTCCATCTCGAGGAGGTTGCGGTCGGTTTGGGCGATGAGGCTCTCGAGTTCGGCTTCGCCGGCCTTGAGGGAGAGGGTCGCGTTGAGGGCGGCCTGTTCGACGTCGGGATTGGAGAGTTCGAGGATGAGCGAGTCGGGCTGCACGACGGCGCCGGGGCGCAGAACGATGCGCTCGACGCGGCCGCTGGTGCGGGCGGCGAGCCAGCGGATGTCGACCGGGACGAGCGTGCCGAGGCCGCGGACTTGGCGGACCATCGGGCCCTGCTTGACGGTGTCGATCCACACGAGGCTGCGCTCCACGGTGGGGGCGGCGGGCTTGAGCTGGGCGAGGAAGATGGTGACGCCGGTGAGAACGATGGCGGCGCCGGCTCCGATGAGGATGAGGCGGCGACGCTTGTCTTTGGCGGCGTTGGGGCGGGGGATGTCCATGCGGGAAGTGTTGATCAACTATTGCAGGGGCTGTGCCAGCGCGGCCGGAGTAACCTAAGCGACTGTTGACCAAGTGCTAAAGGTTTGAGGTATCATCGGACGTTTTTCGCCGGCGAAGCGTGGCTGGGATGGGGGTGTCCCAAGAATGGGACGAGCGGCCGACGCGTTAACTGGGCCAGTTGGGTGCGGCCGGACCGCGGTGGGGTTTGCTCGCCGTCGCGGGGCGGGTAAAGAGGGAGCGCACCCTCCAACCGCCCATGTGGAAGAAACCTTACGGGAAAACCGGCGCCGCGATCTCCGTGATCGGGTTCGGCGGTATGCGCTTCGCCAACCCCGCTGACCTCGACGCGTCGGCCGCACTGGTGCACCACGCGCATGCGCGCGGCATCAACTATTTCGACACGGCGCCCTACTACTGCGACGACCACAGCGAGGACATCATGGGCCGGGCGTTCCGGACGATGCCGCGGGACTCGTTCTTCGTCTCGACCAAGTGCATCGAGAGCGACGGGGCGAAGCTGCGCGCCAGCCTCGAGCGCTCGCTCACGCGGCTCGGCGTGGAGGCGATCGACTTCTTCCACATCTGGTGCCTGTTGCGCCCCGAGCAGCTCGACGAGCGGCGTCAGGGCGGGGCGATCGCGGCGGCGCAGCGCGCGAAGGCGGAGGGGCTGATCCGGCACCTCGTCGTCTCCTCGCATCTCGACGGCGAGGACAACGCCGCGGTGCTCGATTCCGGTCTCTTCGAGGGGATCACGATCGGCTACAACGCGATCAACTTCCCCTTCCGCGCGAAGACGCTCGAGGCGGCGGCGCGGCACAACCTCGGCGTGGCGACGATGAACCCACTCGGCGGCGGCCTGATCCCGCGCCATGCCGAGCGGCTGGCCTTCCTCAAGGGACCGGCCGATCGCGATGTCGTGCAGGCCGCGCTGCGCTTCAACGTCTCGCAGCCGGCGATCACCTGCGCGCTGGTCGGCTTCTCCTGCGAGCGCGAGGTCGACGAGGCGGTGGCGGCGGTCCGCGATTTTGTTCCGTATCCGGCCGATCACATCGAGCGGGTGAAGGCGGGCATCGGCGCGGGTTTCGCGGGCCTCTGCACCGGCTGCGAGTACTGCCTGCCGTGCCCGGCCGGGGTGCCGATCCCGAAGTTCATGGATACGTTCAACCAGAAGATCCTCGAGGGCACGGACGCCGCGATGCGGGATCGGCTGAAGTGGCACTGGGCGCTGCCGGCCGCGGACGCGGCCGCATGCACCGAGTGCGGCGCGTGCGAGGATCTCTGCACGCAGCACCTGCCGATCCGCGAGCGGCTGCGGGAGATCGCGGCGCTGGCGTAGCGGGCGCCGTTTTGGCGCGCGCCGCTGGCGGAGGGGGCTCAGCCGTGGCCCTGCGATTGGAGCGGGGGCACGAGCCGGCCAGCGTGCACCGTCGGTGAAGCCGCCCGCCAGCGCGACATCCCGGTGGGTCCGGTCTCCGACCGGATCCCCTCGGCGGCGGCCGCAGCGACCAGCTCATGCTCCATGGTGTCCAGTCGGAGACTGGACCTGCGCGTCAATTGAGTGACTACGAGCTCAGCGCCCGGCACCGAGCGCGGACTTGTTCGCCTGGGGGGCGGACGCGCCGGAGTCGGCGGCGGGCGAACGGGGCGTGCCTGCCCCGGCGACCGGCGCGGCGCTGCCGCCGACGAGATCGTGGAACGACTTGATCAGGTCGTGGATGGCGTGGGCCTGCTGGTTGAGCTCCTCGGCGGCGGAGGCACTCTCCTCGGCGGTGGCGGCGTTGGACTGGGTGACCTTGTCCATGTCCGCGATGGCGCTGCTCACCTGACCGACGCCCTGCGACTGCTCGTGCGAGGCGGTCGCGATCTCGGCGACGAGATCGTCCATCTGACGGGCCTTGGCGGCGATGTCCTGGAAACTCTCGGCCACGGCGGTGGAGAGCTGCACGCCCTGTTCGCTCTTGTGGATCGAGTCCTCGATCTTCTCGGCGGTCTCGCGGGCGGCGTGGGCGGAGCGTTGCGCGAGGGCGCGGACCTCCTCGGCGACGACGGCGAACCCGGCGCCCGCCTCGCCGGCCCGGGCGGCCTCGACGGCGGCGTTGAGCGCGAGGATGTTGGTCTGGAAGGCGATCTCGTCGATCGACTTCACGATCTTGGCGATGTTGTCGGAGGAGGTTTTGATCTCGTTCATCGCCTCCTGCATGCCGGCCATGCGCGAGGTGCCCTGCTCGGCGGCGTGGCGGGTCTGGGCGGAGAGGTCCTTGGCGTGCAGGGCGTGCTCGGAGTTGCGCTTGGTCATGCTCGAGATCTCCTCGAGGGTGGCGCTGGTCTCCTCGAGCGCGGCGGCCTGGCGGCTGGCACCGTCGGCGAGCTCCTGCCCGGAGGCGGAGACCTCGGCGGCGGCGGCGGTGGTCTGCCCGGAGACGGCGTCGAGTTCGTCGATACCGCGGACGAGCGGGCGGATGATGTTGCGATCGCTGAAATACCAGAAGCCGCCGAGGGCGCAGGCGGTGACGAGCAGGCCGACCCAGGCCATGTTGCCGGCCGTGGCGAGCACGCGCTGGTCGCCGGTGAGGGGCGCCCTGAGGATGAAGGCGCCGGCGAGGTCGCCGAGTTGCTGGTTCTCCATGGGCAGGCCGAGGATGTCCTTGCCGTCCTGCGACGGGCTGGTGGCGGGACTGCCGTGGCAGGAGAGGCAGGTCTGGCGCTGGACGACCGGGCGGGCGAGGATGAGCTCGCCGGTGGTCTGGTCGCGGGAAAACCACTCCTTGGCGCCCCCGGCGAAGGCCGCGTACATCGGCTCGTACTCGGCGCCGAGCCGGTTCTTGGCGTCGCGCGGCGCGTAGTTCTTCGGGCCGCCGATGGTGAACTTGAAACCGGCGCGTTCGGCGGCGGCGGCGGCGGAGTTCCACGAGGCGACGATCGGGATCGTGCGGTAGAAGTCGGTCTCGGCGTAGTCGCGGCTGAGCGGGCGGGAGCCGAGCTGCTGTTTGGCGCGGGCGATCAGGCCGGCCTGGTCGAACGAGCGGGCCGCGTACATCTTGTCCATGTTGGCGGCCATGTCCTCGGACTGCGCGATGATGGTGCGCATCTGCTCGCGTAGTTCGGAGACGCGGTTGCGCTTGGCGAGGACGTAGACGGTGGCGACGCCGGCGATGGTGGCGGCCATTGTGGTGGCCGCGACGCCGAGCATGATCTTGGAGCCGATATTCATGTGTGGGGGCCGGTCGCGAGGCGACGTGCGGCCGCTTTCCATCGGCAGTCCCGGCCCGGAGTTGAGCAGTTCCCCCAGGCAGGGCGGCGAAACCCCCGTGGGCGGGGCGGTCTCGTGGCGGAGGAAAGAGTGCTCGGTTGTGGGGTTACGGCCGGCGGCGCGGATACTTCAATCCATGGGGAAAGAATGAAGAAAAGCCTTGGCGTAAACCGGGGCTTTCCCTTCAGGCGTGTCGTCGAACGAGCGGGCGTCCGAGCCGGCGTGCCGTGCCGAAAACGCCGGGGCCGATCTGCCGCCAAATAGGTTCACGACCGTGAACTTATTTGGCGGAGGCGCCGGGTGGCCTCCTCCCGTACGAAGTAGATCCACGGTTTCCGGTCCGCCAAATACTTCCACGACCGTGGACTTATTTGGCGATCAGGGGGAAGGGGGGCGCACTGCGCTAAGGGGGCGGACGGGCGAGGGCCGGGGCGGTTGTTGGACGGGATGACGGGCGCTCAGGAGCAGGAGAACTCCAACAATTCGGGCGGGAAGCCGCCGGCGGGGTCGGCGAGCTTGGTCACGCGCAGGCGCATGGCGTCGGGTTCGACCGGGTCGAGTTCCTCCCAGCGGAAACTGCCGGGAAAGTTTTGGTCGAGCATGCGGCGCAGCGGCACGGGATCGTGGCCGTTGACGAAGATGAAGCTGCGGCCGACGGGCAGGTTGCAGCAACGCGAGAGGAACGCGGGACGCTTGGTCTCGCAGGGCAGTTCGCGGCCGTCGAAGAGTTCTTCGGAGGCGCAGGAGGAGGCGGCTTGGTTGGTCATGATGAAAAGTGATTGGTGGGTTCAGCGGCGGTTGAGGGCTTCGCGGCCGCCGGGCGTGATGCGGTCGGGTGTCCACGGCGGTGAGTAGACGAAGCGCACGTCGACCGAAGTGACGCCGTGGAGATTGCCGACGATGGCACGGGCGCCGTCGGCGAGCACCTCGTGCATCGGGCAGCCGGGGGTGGTGGGCAGGATGACGACCACCGCGGCGCCGTCGGGCGCGACCTCGACATCGGCGATCATGCCGAGATCGACAACGTTCACGCCGACCTCGGGGTCGATCAGGTGGTGCAGGGCGCGCAGGACGAGCTCGGTCGTGGGGGCGGGTTGGGCGGTGTCGTTCATGGGCGGGCGGAGTCGGGCGGTGGCGATGCGACCAGAGGCTGCAGGCGGGGGCGGAGCAGGTGGGGGACGAGGCCGGCCACGTTGAGCGCGAAGAGCGCGGCCGCGGCGAACTGGCCCGCGAAGGCCGCGCGGAGGAGCACGGGCGAGTCGCTCCAGGCGCCGAGCGTGAGCACGAGGCTCGCGGCGACAGTCGCGTAGAACTGGAGACGGAGGAGCCCGTCCCGGAACAGGTCGGTGACGAGCGGCACCTTGGCGCGGCCGATGTGCGCGGAGTAGCGCCATTGCCAGGCGAGGAACGGCACGATCTTGCCGGCCATGCCAAGGATGCAGGGCGTGAGCACGCCGAAGACCAGCAGCGCGAACAGCGCGGCTCCCGGGCGGGCGGGCAGCCAACCGGCCTCGCCGCGCAGCAGGGCGGCCAGGCCGGCCACGGTGGCCGGCACGAGCATCGCGACGCCGACGAAGTAGGTGAGCAGCGGATGGTCCGGGGTGCGGAAACGTCGGCGGATCATGGCGACGATCTCGTCGAGGAAGGCGGCGGCGGCCACGGTGAGCGCGGCGGCGCCGAGCAGCCGCAGCGGGCGGTGGTCGCCGAGCAGGCCGGGCCCCAGGAGGAACAGCCCGCCGTTGAGCGCGGCGAGCACGAGCCATTGGCGGAAGCGGCCGCCGGCCCGGCCGACGAGGAACATCGGGACGAGCTTGAACGACACCGAGACGAGCGTGCCCAGGAAGAAGCCGACCAGCCCGCAGGCGAGGTGCAGTTCGCGCAACCGATCGGGATCGAAGCCGGTGAGCCGGCCGGCGCGCACCAGCGCCAGCAGCGCGCCCAGACCGACCGCGACGGCGAGCCAGAAGAGGGCGAGCAACAGGCCGACATTCTCGGGCGTCCAGCGCGAGCGACGGTCGGCGGTGAGCGCCAGGTCGGCGATGCAGACGATCGCGCCGAGGGCGACGGCACCGCCGGCGAGCGCGGCGGTGGCGAAGTCGGCGCGGGCCAACGCGTGGATCAACACCGGGGCGGCGGCGCCGTGGAGGACGAGATGCAGCCAGGCCCAGCTCCGGCTCCACAGCGGGGCCTCGGCGAGGACGGGGATGAGTTGATACGCGGCGCCGAAGACGAAGGGCGCCATCCAGCCGAGGATCGCAAGGTGGACGAAGGCGAGCGGGGCGGGGGCGAGCGCAGGCTGGGCGAACAGATCGGGTTGCGCGACGGCCCAGCCCACCAGGCCGAGCAACGCGGCGAGCCCGATCCCGAAGAAGGGGAACGAGAGCAGCGCTTGCGCGCGGAAACTGGGGCCGGACGCGATCATCGGGCGGGCGCGGGAGCGGCCGCCGCGGCGGCGCGCACGATCACGTTTTCCCAGGTGCCGTCGGGTTGCTCGGTGCAGGTGGCGAGAAACCCCTGCTCGGTGAGCAGCGCGAGCAGGTGGACCGGGTGAAAGCGGGTGCGCGAGACGATGCGTGCTCGTTGTGGCAGGACGGCGGCGGCCTCGAGCGTGCGCTGCATGGGCGCCGGGGGCTCGAGCTGGCGGAGGTCGAGGTGGACGGTCCGCGGCGAGAACAGGATGGCGAAGGTGGCGTCGGGCTGGCGCAGGGCGCAGTGGTCGAGGCCGAGGCCGGCGAGTTTCGCGTAGAGAGGTTGGGGCTCGAAGGGCGTGAGCAGCTTGAGCGCTCCGCCCGGGGGAAGCGCCGCGACGGCGGCCAGGATGGCGTCGATCGGCGGCTGGCCGGTGGCGAGCAGCGGGCGGACATCGAGTTCGTGCACGGTGAACGACATGCACGGCCACAGTAGCAGCGAGGCGGCGCCGCGGCCTTGATGGGGATCATGGCGGGCCGCGATTCTGGCGGATCGTTCCCGCTTGGCGCGGCGGGCCGACGAATGCGCAGAGTGCTCGGGTGTGGGGTTACGGCCGGTGGGCGGGAAACTGCAGCACGCCCGTGGGAATTGCGGGGATTTTCTGGGGCGCCCCGAGGTCTTTCGCCCGTATCCCGGTTCGCGAGCCGGACTGCCGGCACCCCGCCTTGATCCGTTCACCCGGAATTCGGCAGACGGCAGAAGGTGGCGAAGGAAACAAAGGCACTGCGGACGAGGGAAACCGGTGCCCCCGCACCCGGGGTATCGATCCCCACGATAGCATCGACTTGATCGAGGTGGGGCGATTCTGCCGCAGGGGAGAACGCCGAGCCGCGGCTCACCCGGCCTGCACCGCCAAGGCTTCGCAGCCCCGGAACACGTGTCGCCCGACGAAGCTTCAGCGAAGGCGGGCGGGGTCGCCCAACCCGCGGACAGCTTCACCTTTCCTGCATACGCACCGGAGCCTCGTGAGATCGGAGCCCTTCATTCTCTTCGTTGCTTTGTGTCGGTTCCGGCCGCGCTTCTTAGGATCACCCACCGGGTCGGACCGCGGATGGCGGGCTGTCGCACGCCGGGAGGTCGCTCGGGCCGAGCGGTGCGCGCGAACTCGCGCCCGACGCCGCCCGAATGCTCACGTCAGTCGTAGCGGCGGCGAAGGTTGCTGGGGAGGATGCCGAGCTCGTCGCGGTATTTGGCGACGGTGCGGCGGGCGATGGGGATGCCGCGGCCGGTGAGCATGCCGACCAGCTCCTGGTCGCTGCGGGGCTTGGACACATCCTCGTCCTCGATGAGCGCCTTGATCATGTCCTTCACGCTGGTGTTCGAGATCGAGGCTCCGTCCTGGGACTCGTAGCCGGAGGTGAAGAAGAACTTGAGCGGGAAGACGCCGTGCGGGGTGCGGATGAACTTGTTGGCGATGGCGCGGCTGACGGTGGTCTCGTGCACCCCCACCGTCGTGGCGATCTGCGCCATGGTGAGCGGGCGCAGCTTGTGCAGGCCCTCCTCGAAGAACGGAAGCTGGGCGTTGAGGATCTCGCGCGTGATGCGCTCGATGGTGCGCTGGCGCTGCTCGATGGAGTTGATGAGGAACTTGCCGGCGCGCATCTTCTCGCGCAGGTAGGCGCGGTCCTGGTCGGAGAGTTTGCCCTTGGCGATGATGTCCTTGTAGGCGCGGCTGAGGCGCACGCGCGGGATGTAGTCGTCGTTGAGGGTGATGACCCATTCGTCGCCGACCTTCTCCACCGTGACATCGGGCACGACGACACGGTTGTGGTCCTCGGCGAAACGGCGGCCGGGGGCGGGGTCGAGCAGGCCGATCTCGCCGATCGCGCTCTGGATCTCCTCGATCGGGAAACCCATCTTGCGCGCGATGTCGGGCATGCGCCGGCGGGTGAGGAGCGCGAAGTGGTCGCGCACGATGCGCGCGGCGATGGACCCGCCGCGCCCCTTGGACTGGAGCTGGATGAGCAGGCACTCGGGCAGATCCACCGCACCGATGCCGACGGGATCGAAGCTGTTGAGCAGCTTCTTGGCCTCCTGGACCGTCTCGAGCGGCAGTTTGGCGAGCAGGGCGAGATCGGAGACGGAGGAGGAGAGGAAACCGCGGTCGTCGAGGCTGCCGATGAGGAAACGGACGGCCTCATGCACGGCCGGCGGGCAGTCGGCCAGTTCGGCCTGCTCCATGAGGTGCTCCTGGAGCGACGGCTCGCCGACGAGCGAATCGAAGAAGTGCTGACGGCGCTCGGCGTCCTCGGAGGTGAAACGTTCGCCGTCGCCGTGCTGGACGAACGACTCGTCGTTGAAATCCTCGCCCATCTTGGCGAGCACCTCGAACTCGCGGTCGAACTGCAGCTCCTCGCGCTGGTCGGAGGAGTCGCTGGTGTCGGCGTCGGCCTGGTTCTTCTCGAGGGAGACGTTCTCCATCGGCAGCTCCTCGAGCACGGGATTGTTCTGCAGCTCCTCGGCGATGGTGGCGCGCAGGTCGAGCGCGGCCACCTGCAGGATCTTCAGCGACTGGCGCAGTTGCGGCGCCAGGACGAGCGACTGGGTCTGGCGTTGGCTGAGGTGCTGGGAGAAACCGTGTTGCATGCGTGGGGGCGAGCGGCGCCGCGAGGCGGCGGGCGATCAAAAGGTGACCGAGGCTGCACGCCCCGTGCCAGTGGTGCAAGAACCTCCGGCGGTCTTGGGCTGAAACCTATCCGCGCCGCAGTCCGGCGGAGGGCGGGCCGGGTGCGGGTTTGACTCGGGCGGACGGCGCCTTTCGCTGCGCGCATGCCCGAAGGCCCGGCCCTGCTCTGGTTCCGCCGCGATCTGCGCCTGGACGACAACGAGGCGCTGCGCGCGGCCGTCGCGCGCGGCCGCGCGATCGTCCCGGTCTTCATTCTCGACGAGGCTGCCGAGGGGCGTTGGGCGCCCGGGGCGGCCTCGCGTTGGTGGCTCCACGGCTCGCTTGCGGCGCTGGCGCGGGAACTGGCGGCGCGCGGGGCGCGGCTGGTCCTGCGGCGTGGCGACAGCCGGGAGCACCTGCTCGCGCTCGCCGCCGAGACCGGCGCCCGCGCCGTGTGCTGGAACGCGATCCCCGACCCGGCGGCGCGGCGGCGCGACGCGGCGCTGCACGCCACGCTGGCGGCGCAGGGCCGCGAGGTCGTGGTCGGCGGCGGGGCATTGCTCCGCGATCCGGAGACGGTGCGCAACCAGAGCGGCGGGCCGTACCGGGTGTTCACGCCGTTCTGGCGGCATTGCCGTCATGGCGAGCTGGAGCTGCCGGTGGCTCCGGCGCCACGCACCTTGGTTGCGCCGAGGCAGTGGCCGCGCAGCGACACGCTGGAGACGTGGGCGTTGCGGCCGAGCCTCGACTGGGCGGCGGAGTTTCCCGCCAGCGGCGAACCCGGCGAGGCCGGCGCCCGGCGGCGGCTGGCGGACTTCATCGTCCGGGCGATGGACGCCTACGGGACGGACCGGGACCGGCCGGCACTCGACGGGACCTCGCGGCTTTCGGCGGCGCTGCACTTCGGCGAGCTCACGCCGCGGCAGGTGTGGGCGGCGGTCGAGGCGGCGTCGCGCGAGTCGGGGGTAATGCCGCGCAGCCGCGGGGCGCAGGTATTCCTCGACGAGGTCGGGTGGCGGGAGTTTGCGCACCACCTGCTCCTCCATTTCCCGGACACGCCGGAGCGGCCGCTGCGCGCGGAATACGCGTCGTTCCCGTGGCGGCGCGAGGCGGCGGCGCAGGATGCCTGGCGGGGCGGGCGCACCGGGTATCCGATCGTCGACGCCGGGATGCGGCAGCTTTGGCGCACGGGCTGGATGCACAACCGGGTGCGCATGATCACCGCCTCGTTCTTCGTGAAGCAGCTGCTGCAGCCGTGGGCGGACGGGGCGGCGTGGTTCTGGAATACGCTGGTCGACGCCGACCTGGCGAACAACACGCTCGGGTGGCAATGGAGTGCGGGCTGCGGGGCGGATGCGGCGCCGTACTTCCGGATCTTCAACCCGGTGTTGCAGGGCGAGAAGTTCGATCCGGCTGGCGAGTACGTGCGGCGCTGGGTGCCGGAACTGGCACGGTTGCCGGCCCGGCTTATCCACCGGCCGTGGGAGGCGGAGCCGGCGGAGTTGGCGGCGGCCGGGGTGCGGCTCGGCGGCGACTATCCCCGGCCGATCGTCGACCCGCGCGAGGGCCGCGAGCGGGCGTTGCGCGCGCTGGAGACCTGGCAACGGAGCCGCCGCGCGGCCGGCGCCGGAAAGGAGCCGGCGTGAGCCGCATCGCACTGGCGGGCGGCTCGGGTTTCGTCGGGGCGGCGCTGCGACGGCACTGGGCGAGCCGCGGTGTCGAGGTGGTCCCGTTGGTGCGGCGGCCGGCGGAGACCGGCGCGGAGGTCGCCTGGGACCCGGAGACGGGGCGCCTCGACGCCGCGCGCCTGGCGGACTGCGACGTGCTGGTGAACCTGGGGGGCGCGAGCATCGCGGCCGGCCGGTGGACGGCGCGGCGCAAGCGGCTCATCCGCGAGAGCCGGGTGCGGCCCACGCAGGTGCTCGCCGCGGCGCTGCGGGACGGGGTGTGGCGGCCGCGGGTCTGGATCAACGCGTCGGCGATCGGCTACTATGGCGACGGGGGCGAGCGGGAACTCGACGAGTCTGCGCCGCAGGGGGCGGGGTTCCTGGCCTCGGTCTGCGCCGACTGGGAGGCGGCGACCCGGCCGGCGGAGGCGGCGGGGGTGCGGGTGGTGCGGCTGCGGCTGGGCGTGGTGCTCGATCCCGCCGGCGGGGCGCTGGCGAAGCTGCTGCCGGTGTATCGCGCGGGCCTGGGCGGGCCGCTGGGCGACGGGCGGGCGTGGATGAGCGTCATCGCCCTCGACGAGTTGTGCCGGGTCGTCGACACCGTGGTGGGCGACACGCGCCTGACGGGGGCGGTGAATGCCGTATCGCCGGAGCCGGTCCGCAACGCCGCCTTCGCCGCCGCGCTGGGCCGGAGCCTGCGGCGGCCGGCGTTTGTGCGCACGCCGGCCTGGCTGGTTCGCGGGCTGCTGGGCGAGATGGGCCGCGAGACGTTGCTGGCGAGCCAGCGGGCGGTCCCGCGGGCGCTGCTGGCCTGCGGCCACCGTTTCCGCCCGGGCGGGCTGACCGGGGGGATACGCTCCGCGGACCACGGATAGGGTATTTCACCGGGGCGGACTAGGGTGGGACTCCCGGCCGGCGTAGAGGGATTGGCGGATACACCGAAGGGCCCCGTGCAACTATAGTGGCACTACGCAGAACGGCCGCGGTGCGGGACACGGGTTCCGGTCCGGCGGCGCCGGCTCTTTCCTGGATTTTGGGCTTTCCCCGGGTTTCTCATGGCTGGGTTTACCCGCGGGGGCCCAAAATCCAGGCTTTTCTTCAGTCGGTGGATACGTCAGGATCCCGCGGGTCTTATGGAAAAGACCCTCATCATCCTCAAACCCGACTGCATGACACAGAAGCATGCCGGTCAGGTCATCGGGCGTTTCGAGGCGGCAGGTTTCACCATTGTCGGCTGCAAAATGATGCGGCTCGGCAAGGAACTCCTCCGCCAGCACTATGCCCATGTCGCCGACATGCCGTTCTATCCGCGGCTCGAGGCGTTCATGGCATCCGCCCCGGTGCTCGTTCTCGCGGTCGCGGGCGACCAGGTCATCGCGAAGGTGCGCGAGCTGCTCGGCCCGACCGACTCGAAGAAGGCCGCCAAGGGCACGATTCGCGGCGACTTCGGCACGGACAACACGATCAATATCGCGCATGCCTCCGACAGTGTGGAGAGCGCCCAGGCGGAGATTGCCCGCTTCTTCCGACCGGAGGAGATTCTCGGCTGAGGCGCGAGCGCGCCCGAACGCTCTCCGAACCAGAGGCCGCCGGCATCCGCGCCGGCGGCCTTTTTGCTTTGCATGGGCGCAGCGCCTGCTTGCCACCGGCCGGGGCGGCGCGACGATGCGCGCATGGAGTGTCGTGCCGGCTGCGGGGCGTGCTGCATCGCCCCCTCGATCTCGTCGCCGTTGCCCGGCCTGCCGGAGGGCAAACCGGCGGATGTCCCGTGCCCGCACCTCGATGCCGAGCTGCGGTGCGCGCTCTTCGGGGACCCGCGGCGGCCGGCGGTGTGCGGCTCGCTCGCGCCGTGCGCGGAGATGTGCGGCGAGAACCGCGACCAGGCGCTGGCGTATCTGCGGCGATTGGAGCAGGCCACGCGGCCGGAGTGAGGTGGTGCCGGCCAAGGGCGCAGCGGAGAGCGAGCGCACAAAATTCTGTTCCGACCGGAACAAGATTCTGTGCGATCGGGCAATGCTTCGGCGTTCGCGGACGGAGACGGACTGGGGGTGTCCGCGTTTTTTCTTGGCCGGCGGCGCCGGGTGCAGGCACCTTACGGCTCTTCATGAGCAAGTTCTACATCACGACCGCCATCGATTACGTGAACGGTTCGCCGCACCTGGGCCACGCCTACGAGAAGGTGCTGACGGACGTCGTCGCCCGTTTTCGGCGGCTGATGGGGGACGACGTGTATTTCCTCACCGGCACCGACGAGCACGGCCAGAAGGTGCAGCAGAGCGCGCGCGCCAAGGGCATCGCGCCCCAGCAGTTCTGCGACGACGTGTCGGCGCAGTTCCAGGCGCTCTGCGGCAAGCTGGAGATCTCCAACGACGACTTCATCCGCACCACGCAACCGCGGCACAAGGACGTTGTCCGCCGCCTGCTCCAGCAACTCTTCGACAAGGGCGAGATCTACAAGGCCGAGTACAAGGGCTTCTACAGCGCCCGCCAGGAGCAGTTTCTCCAGGAGAAGGACCGCGGCCCCGACGGCAAGTGGCCGGAGATCTTCGGCGAGGTCGTCGAGATCACCGAATCGAACTACTTCTTCAAGCTCGCCGCCTACCAGCAGTGGCTGATCGAGCACATCAAGAGCCACGAGGACTTCATCTTCCCGCGCTTCCGCGCCAAGCAGGTGCTCGAGTTCCTCTCCGAACCGCTCAACGACCTCTGTATCTCGCGCCCGAAGGAGCGGCTGGAGTGGGGCATCCCGCTGCCGTTCGACGAGAACTATGTCACCTACGTCTGGTTCGACGCGCTGGTGAACTACTATTCCGCCGTGGCCGACAAGGGCCGCTGGCCGGCCGACATCCACGTGATCGGTAAGGACATTCTGGTGCCGCCGCACGCCGTCTACTGGCCGATCATGCTCCAGGCCTGCGGGCTGGAGCTGCCGAAGTCGCTGCTCGTGCACGGCTGGTGGTCGATCAACGGCTCGAAGATGTCGAAGAGCACGGGCAACTTCGTCGACGCCTTCGCCTTCGCCGACCAGCACGGCGCGGACGCGCTGCGCTACTTCCTCATCCGCGAGATGAGCGTGGGCCAGGACAGCGATTTCTCGATGGCCCAGTTCAACTCGCGCTACAACGCCGAGCTGGCCAACAACCTCGGCAACCTCGTCAACCGCACGCTCAACATGACCAACCGCTTCGCCGCCGGCGTGGTGCCCGCGGCGGCCGGCGAGGACGACACCGAGCGCGAGCTGAAGGCGCTGTGGGCGAAAACCCGTGACGAGGTGCTGAAGCTGAACGCCGAGTTCGCCTTCCACATGGCGCTCGAGCGCACCTTCACGTTCATCACGGCGACCAACGCCTACATCGAGAAGCGCGCGCCGTGGAAGCTCGGCAAGTCCATCGTCGAGTCCGACAAGGCGCTGCTGCTCACGTCGCTGGCGACGATGGCCGAGGCGCTGCGCCTCTCCGCCGCGCTGCTCCAGCCCGTGATGCCCGCCACCGCCGGCAAGATCGACGCGCTCCTCGGTCACAAGGCCGAAGGCACGTGGCAGACCCAGCTTGTCTGGGGCGCCGGTCTCACCGGCAAGAAGCTCGGCGAAGCCGCCATCCTCTTCCCGAAGCCGCAGGCGGCGGCGTGAGTGTGTTGAGGCGACGCCGGCCGGCTCACTTCCGCGCGGCGTAGAGGGCGACGATGCCGCAGGTCATCGCGCGGGAGCGCACCTCGGCGAAGCCGGCGCGGAGGATCTCGGCCGACATCTCCGGGCGGGCGGGGAACTGCGCGATCGAGCCGCCGAGGTATTCGTAGGCGCCTTGGTCGCCGGTGAGCTTCGCCGCAAACCACG
The DNA here is from genome assembly GCA_035415285.1 of Opitutaceae bacterium. GTDB lineage: Bacteria > Verrucomicrobiota > Verrucomicrobiia > Opitutales > Opitutaceae > CAJCBL01. The sequence continues at coordinate 2,010 of DAOOFR010000041.1, read as the reverse complement.
GGAGGATCCGGCGCAGGTAGAAATAGTAGAGCGGGGCGAACCAGCGGTAGGGCTGCGAGAACTCGAGCACGAAGAGCGTGCCACCGGGCCGGAGCACACGGCGCATCTCGCCGAGGGCCTTGTGGCGGTCGGCCACGTTGCGCAGTCCGAAGGAAATGGTGACGACGTCGAACGCGGCGTCGGGCAGGGGGAGCGCCATGGCGTCGCCTTGGCGGAACTCGATCTTGGCGTAGCGGGGCGAGCGGGCCTTCTTCACGACCGCCTCGTCGAGCATGGGCTGGCAGAAATCCATGCCGGTGATCCGCACCGGTTCGGGCAGGCCGCGGGCGAGGGCGAAGGCGACGTCGCCGCTGCCGGTGGCCAGATCGAGCACATCCTGCGGGCGGCAGCGCGCCACGGCGCGGCGCAGGCGCCAACGCCACCACACGTCGGTGCCGCCGCTGAGGAGGCGGTTGGCGAGGTCGTAGCGGCGGGCGATGCGGCCGAACATCGACTGGACTGCGGCGGGATCGGGCACGTGTGGAATTCGGATTGCGGAGTGCGGAATGCGAAGTGCGGATTGGGCCGCGGAGCACGGATTATCAGGCGGTCTCGGCGCGAAAGGGCGAGCGCGGAATCGCGGTGGCACGGGCGGCTGGAGTCTTGCCTCCCGTCGGACTCAGGTGATCATCACGGGAGCTGCGCGTCTGAGCCATGCCCATCTCCCACACGATCGAAGGACGAGTTGTCCATCTGGCCTGGTCGGGCGTGATCACGAACGCGGATCTCGCCGCGATCGGGGCGCTGATGCCCCGGTTGGTGAAGGAACTGGGCTTCGTGCCGCACGTCCTGAATACCTACGATGGCGTGATCGGGGCCGACCTCGATCCGGACGCGATCTACGCCCAATCGATGCAGCGTCGCCAGCATCCCATTCCGCCCCAGGCCAAGTCGGCACTCGTGGCCGCCACCCCGGTGGTGCTGTCGATGGCGCGGGTCTTCCAGGCGATGAACCGCGATCCCTGCCTGCAGATGGAGATCTTCAGTTCCGAGGCCGAGGCACGGGCGTGGCTGGCCGAGTGGTAGGGCGGTCCGGGGATCCGGAACGCGCCCTTCGGCCGGGCCGTCACTGCCAGTCGCGCAGGCCGTAGCGCTGGAGCAGTTTCGACAGTTCGCCGGACTTGCGCAGGCCACGGATGCCCTCGTCGAGCAGATTGGCGAAGCGCTGGCCGTCGGCCCCGGGGGCGAAGACGACGAAGATCGGGTCGATCGTGCTCTTGAACACGACCTTGAAGCTGGCGCGGTCGAGGTTGTGGCTGCGCAGATACCAAAGCAGGATCGGCTCCGACTCGGCGACCACGTCGATCTCGCCGTTCTGGAGCTTCGTCATCAGCTCCGCCAGCGGGTCGTCGCCGTCGGCCATGACGATGTTCCCCTTGTCGGCGTTGTGCTCGAGGTAGGTGTCGAGGGCGGGCCAGTAGGAGTAGCCCTTGATCACGCCGAGCTTCCCTTTGCGGAAGGAGGCGATGTTGTCGTAGGTCCATTTGCTGTCGGCGCGGGTGATGAGGCAGACGGCCACCTCGCCGATGGACTCGCTGGGCACGGTCATGCCGTCGCCCTCCTGTTTGTTGGCGCCGATGGCGCCCGAACGCTCGCCGGCCTTGACGGCCGCGAGGGCGTCCTCCCACGGCATGGTCTCGTATTCGACCTTGATGCCCTGGGGCTCGAAGACGGTGCGGGCGAGCTCGATCACGTAACCGGGCTTCGGATCCGCGGGATCGCCGTTGTAGGGCATCCACTGGTCGGCACAAAGGCGGACCGTGGGCTGGGCGGTCGCGGCGGTGATCAGCGTGGCGAAGAGGACGGCGAGCAGACCGAGACGGGGCAGGTGCATGACGCGCATGAATCGGCCGCGCGGATGTTTTCTTCATTCGAAATCGCCGGAAAGGCACCGGCGCGCGCGAAGGCAGGGGTGGGCCTGTCACCGGTCACTTCAAAACCAGCCACCTCGGGTCACCAAAAAACCAGCCA
>DAOOFR010000040.1:0-22087 GCA_035415285.1 Opitutaceae bacterium | reverse complement strand
CGCCCGCAAATTCGACGAGATCGTCGCCTTCTCCGAGGTCGAGCGCTTCCTCGATACCCCGGTCAAACGTTACTCCAGCGGCATGTACGTGCGCCTCGCCTTCGCCGTCGCCGCCCACCTCGAGCCCGACATCCTCATCGTCGACGAGGTGCTCGCCGTCGGCGACCAGCAGTTCCAGCGCAAATGCCTCGGCAAGATGCAGGATGTCTCCGTCCGCTCCGGCCGCACCGTGCTCTTCGTCAGCCACCACATGACCGCCATCCGCCGCCTCTGCCGCCGCTGCGTCGTGCTCGACGCCGGCCAGGCCAGCGGCCCCATGGATGTCGACGTCGCCATCGAACGCTACGCGCAGGACAGCGGCGCCTCCCCCCTGCGCCTCGATGTCGCGTCCATCGACCGCTCGCACGGCGCCGAGGGCCGCATCGCCCGCTTCCGCGAGATCGCCGTGGTCTCCCCCGGCGGCCTCCGCTTCAACCAACCCTTCGCCATCGAGTTCGTCGTCGAATCCCGCGAGCCCCTCGACAACATGATGGTCGGCCTCGGGTTCAAGACCGTCGACGGCCAGCGCATCCTCACCCTGGATTCCGACGGTGGCGGCCGCACCTTCACCCTGCGCCCCGGCCTGACCCGCGTCCGTTTCGACCTGCCGCGCCTCCCCCTGCACCCCGGCCCCTACCGCATCGGCGCCGCGCTCGGCTCCGGTCGCCACTTCTACGACAGCCTCGACGGCTTCGCCCTCTGGGACGTCGTCACCAGCGTGCAGGACCACGAGAGCGACCGCTCCTTCGGCGGCTGCCGGATCGAACCGGCCTTCACCGTATCCGCCATCTGACGTCTCCCATGTCCGCCCCGCTCGCGCTCTTCGTCACCCGCCACTCCCCGCGTCCGCGGGAGGATGGCTCGGGCGCCTATCTGCACGAGATGGTGTCGTTCCTCGCCGCGCACGGGGTGCGCTGCCACTTCGCCTGGCTGGACCAGCCCGAGGATGTCGCCCGCGCGTGGCGCTGGCTCCCGCCGCCCGAACTGGCCTCCGTCTGCCACCTGCACTTCCGCCGCAGCGTCCGCCTCGGCCCCGCCCACTGGTTCCCCGAGCGTCTCCCGATCGGCGGCGGTCTCGCCACCCGTCTCGGCGCCCGCTTCCGCCCCGAGCCTCCGCACGCGCGCCGGCCGGTACCCTTTGCTGGAATACCCGCCGGAGTCGCCCGGTGGTTCCGCCCGCTTGAGGTCGGCGAACTCGCCTTCGTCGCCCGTCTCGTGCGCCGACTGCGCCCGACCGCCCTCATCGCCAACTACCCCTGGCTCGGCGGCGCCTTCGCCGTGGCCGGCCCGGCCGCCCGGATCGTGCTCACCCACAACGTCTGGCACCAGAAGGCGATCTCCACCGCCGCGCTCGGCGAACCCGGCCGCCTCGCCCATCTCACCCCCGCGACCGAGGCCGCGATGCTCGGTGCCGCCGACCATGTCGTCGCGATCTCGGAGGACGATTGCGCCGCCTTCGCCAAACTCGTTCCTGCTGAGCGGGTCCTCTTCGTGCCCAAGGCCGTCGCCCCGCGCTCCGCACCCGGGCCCGAGGATCCCGACCTCTGCCTCTGCCTCGGCAGCGCCAACCCCGCCAACCGCGCCGGGCTCGACTGGTTGCTCGCCGAGGTCTGGCCGCTGGTCCGCCGCGACCACCCCGCCGCCCGCCTCCGCCTCTGCGGCCGCGCCGGCGAGGGCCTCGCCGCCCTCCCGCCCGGCGTCGAGAACCTCGGCTACGTCGAGCATCCCGAGTCCCACTACGGCGCCGCCGCCCTCGCCCTCGTCCCGCTCCGCCACGGCGGCGGGGTGAAGATCAAGCTCCTTGAGGCCCTCGCCTTCGGCAAACCCGTCGTCACCACTTCCATCGGACTCCAGGGCCTGGGTTTCCTCGTCGCCTCGACCCCGCCGGCCGACACCGCCGAGGCCTTCGCCGCCCAGATCGTCGGGCTGCTCCGCGATCCCGCCGCCCGCGCCACCCGCGCCGCCGAGTCCCGCCGCCTCGCCCTCGAGCGGTTCAGTCTCGAGCGCTGCTACCGGCCCCTGCTCACCGCCATCGCCGGTCCCGCCGTCCATGCCGCGTGTTGATATTCTCATGCCGGTCTTCAACGCCGGCCGCTTCCTCGACGAGGCCCTCCGGAGCATCCGCGCCCAGACGTGGGCCGATTTCCGCCTCATCCTCATCAACGACGGCTCGACCGACGACAGCGCCGACCGTTGCCGCGCCGCCGCGGCCGCCGACCCCCGCCTGCTCTGCGTCGACCAGGTCAACCTCGGCATCACCCGCTCGCTCAACCGCGCCCTCGCCCTCGCCACCGCCCCCTTCGTCGCCCGCATGGATGCCGACGACATCGCCGAACCGGATCGGCTCGCCCAGCAGCTCCGCTACCTCGACGCCCACCCCGCGGTGATCGCGCTCGGCACTTCCGTCCACAGCATCGACGACCACGGGGCCCGCGTGAACCGCTACGATCCGCCCGCCCTCCACGCCGACATCGAACGCGAACTGCTCACCGGCAACGGCGGCGCGATGATCCATCCCTCGCTCGTCTTCCGCCTCGAGGCGCTCCGTCAGGTCGGCGGCTACAGCGACGACCTGCCCTTCTCGCAAGACCTCGATCTCTTCCTCCGCCTCGCCGAGGTCGGCCGGCTCGCCAACCTTTTGTCGCCACTGCTTCGCTACCGCCTGCACGGGCAGAGCTCCAACTTCACCCACGGTCCCGCCAAGCGCGCCCTCAAGGAGGAGATTCTCCGCCGCGCCGCCGCCCGTCGCGGCCGCCCGTTCGTCGCCCCGCCTGTGAGCCCGCTCCTCCACGAGCGCGACCCGGCGGCCACCCGGCGCGAGTGGGCGCTCTACGCCTCCGCCCACCGCCAACGCCGCGCGGCCGTGCGCCATCTCGCCGGCGCGTTCGTCCGCCGCCCCCTCGCCCTCGACAACCTCCGCGCCGCTCGCGCCATCCTGCCGCGGTTGCTCCACCACGCCCGCCCCGCGGCGACCCAGCGCGGTGAACCGATCAACTGCCACCTCGAGATCCTGCGTCTCGCCCGCGAACACGCCGGCGCCGCCGCGACCGTCCTCGAGGTCGCACCCGGCCGCTCCACCTTCCTGCGGCGCCTGGACTGGATTCCCGAGAAGACCGCGCTCGACGGCGGCAACGAACCCGCCATCCCGGGCGTCCGCGGTCTGGCGGGGGACTTTCTCGCCTACCCGGTCGACCACCGCTTCGACCTCGTGCTCTGTCTCCACGATCTGGAGGGAGTCGGCGCTCCCGCGACCGTCGCCCGCCGGCTCCTCGCCGCCGGCTCCATCGTGATCGTCGCCGCTCCCTGCCGCCGCCCCGAGTCCGACCCCGAGGCCGAGCTGCTCGGTTGGTTCGGCCGGCCACCGCTGGACTGGATCCGCGTCGCCGATGGCGACCGCGAGCACCTCATCTGCGTCTACGCCTCCCCGAGTTCAACGGGATAACCCCATGCCCTCGCCCCTGCTCCGCCGCATCCGCCTCCTCGCCGCCGCGCCGCTGGCCTGGCCCGCCGCGCTCCGCGTCTGGTGGGTCCTCCGCCGTCACCACGTGCACGGCGGCCGCCACGCCATGTTCCGCGGCCGCGCGCCTGTCATCGCCAACCGCGGACACCTGAGCCTCGGCGATCACCTCGACATCGACGGCCGCGCCGGCCCCTTGCGGCTCACCGTCCAGCCCGGCGCCAGCCTTGCGATCGGCCACGGAGGCTTCATCAACGGCCGCACCACCATCGCCGCCGCCCGCTCCGTGCGGATCGGCGACGATTGCCTCATCGGCGAGGGCGTCTCGATCCTCGACACCGACTTCCACCCCGTCCACGCCGACACCCCGGTCGCCGTCGCCCCGGTGGCGATCGGCCGCAATGTCTGGCTCGCCAACCACGTCACCGTCCTGCGCGGTGTCACCATCGGCGACCACGCCGTCGTCGGCGCCGGCGCCGTGGTGACCCACGACCTTCCCGCCCGCGCCATCGCCGTCGGCAACCCCGCCCGCGTTGTCGGCACCGTCCGCTGCGACGACTCCTTCCGCCGCGGCTCCCTTCCACCCACCGCCTGATTCTCCGATGCCGGCCACCTTCGAACTCTCCGTCGTCGTCTGCACGCACAACCCGCGCCGGGAGTTCCTCGAGCGCACGCTCGCGGCGCTGCGCGTGCAGGAAGCCGACCGCGCGCGCTGGGAACTCGTCCTGCTCGACAACGCCTCCTCGGCCCCGCTCGCCGCCGAGTACGACCTCGGCTGGCATCCCCACAGCCGCCACGTCCGCGAGGATACACTCGGCATCTCCGCCGCCCGGATGCGCGCCATGCGCGAAGCCCGCAGCGACCTCATCCTCTTCGTCGACGACGACAATCTCCTCGCCCCCGACTACGTCGCCCGCGGCCTCGCCTACGCCGCGGCCCGCCCGGAGCTCGGCGTCTGGGGCGGTCAGCTCGTGCCGGAATTCGAGCGCGAGCCCGCCGCATGGACCCGCCGCTGGTGGAGCTACCTCGCCATCCGCCCGCTCGACCGCGATCTGCTCGCCGCCGGCCCGCACGACTACGAGGCGATCCCGCCCACCGCCGGCGAGTTCATCCGCCGGCCGGTCTGGGAACGTTACCTCGCCCGCGTCGCCGGCGACCGCCGACATCTCATCCTCGGCCTGCGCGGTTCCGAACGCATCTCCGGACAGGACACCGACATCGCGCTGTGCACGTTCGACCTCGGGCTCGGCGCCGCCCGCTTCCGCGATCTCGTGCTCACCCACATCATGCCCGCCTCGCGTCTCGAGGAGCCCGCGCTGCTGCGCCTGGTCGAGAGCATCTCCTTCGGCACCGTGATCGTCGAGTCCCTGCGCGGCGGCACGGCCCCGGCGGAGGCCCGCAGCCTCTGGCGCTACTGGCTCGCCCGTCTGCGCGCCGCCCGCCTGCCCGGGCGCCAGGGCCGCTTCTACGCCGCCGAACTGCGCGGCCGCCGCCGTGCCTGCCTGCGCGTCCGTTCCTTCGATACCGCCTCCTGATGGTCGCCCCTGCGCCCAGCCCGCTCGTCTCCGTCGTCATCCCGGCCTACCGGGCCGCCGCCTATCTTGGCGCGGCCCTCGACTCCGTCGCCGCCCAGACCTGGTCGCAGTGGGAGGTGCTCGTCTTCGAGGACGGCGCTTACGACGACACGCCCGCGCTCGTCGCCGCGTTCGCCGCCCGCACCGCCAACCGCGTCGAGCTCGTGCGCAGCCCGGCCAACCTCGGCGTCTCGCGCGCCCGCAACGCCCTGCTCGCCCTCGCCCGCGGCACCCACATCGCCTTCCTCGACGCCGACGACACCTGGGAGCCCGACCATCTCGCCCACGCCCTCGAGCTTCTCGCCGGCGCCGATGCCGACTGGTTCATCGGCGGCGCCAACCACATCGACCGCCAGGGCCGCTGCGTCCGGCGCGACCTCATCCCCGCCCCCCTGCCCCCGCCTGCGATCCCCACGGCCCTGCTCGGCCACAACTTCGTGCTCACCGGCGCCGTGGTCGTCCGCGCCGAGCCCTTCGCCCGCGGCCTCCGGTTCGACCCCGCGCTCACCATCGGCGAGGACCTCGACCTCTGGCTCGCCCTCGTCGCCGCCGGCTGCCGGCCGGTCTTCTCCCCGCGCGCAACTTTCAACTACCGCAAACACCCGGTCAGCACCACCGCCGACCCGGTGCGTTTCCCCGAGGCGTTCTCCGCCGTCTTCGAGAAGCACCTCGCCAACCCGCTGGTGGACCGGCGCGTCTGCCGCCGCCTGCTGCGCGGGATGCTCCTCGATGTCGCCCGCATGACCTGGCGCCGCGAACCGCGCCGCGCCCTCGCCGCGTTGCAGCGGCTCTTCCGCACCGGTCGCTTCGTCCCCCGGGCCTGGATCCTCTGGCTGCTCGCCCGCGCGCGCACGGGCCGCTCCGCCTGAGCCGCTTCGTCTCCATGTTTCCCCTTCACGTCACCTCCGCCTACCCCGAGGGCCCCGGCAACTTCGCGGCCGGCCGCGCCCGCCAGGCGTTGGCGGAGTGAGCCATCCCGGGGTTCGCCCAGACCGCCGACCCGGCCGCGGCCCGGACCATCCTCTTCCTCGAACACCATCCGGACTCCGATCCGTTCTTCCTCGCCGTGCTCCGGCACCCGCTCGTGCGCCGCTTCCCGGAGAAGTGCCTGCTCTGCCACGACCACGACCTCGTCGTGCCCTTTCTGCCCGGTTTCTACAGCTCGCTGCGTCGGGCGGATCTCCGCCCCGGTGTCGTCGAGTCCGCGATCTATCTCCACCAGCATTGCCCCAACCCGGCGATTCGCGCCACCCCCGTGACCGGCGCCGAGCCCTACCTGTTCTCCTTCGTCGGCGCGGTCCGCACCCACCCGGTCCGCCGCGAACTGCCGCGCCTCGCCGGGCCGGAGGCGCTCATCGAGGACACCTCCGGGCGCAACGGGTGGGAGCTGGACGACGCCGCGCGGCACGCGTTCCACGAACACTACGCGCGCGCGCTCACCGACTCCCGCTTCGTGCTCTGCCCCCGCGGCGCCGGCCCCAACTCCTACCGTATCTACGAAAGCATGCGATCCGGCCGGGCCCCGGTGATCGTCTCCGACGATTTCGCCCCGCCCGCCGGTCTGCCCTGGGCGGACTTCGCGCTGTTCGTGCCCGAGGCCGACGTCGCCTCGTTGCCTCAACTGCTCGCCGCCGCCGCCCCCCGCGCGGCCGCCCTCGGCCGCACCGCCCGCCGCGTGTGGGAGGAATCGTGCGACTGGCCGGCAAGTTTCGCCCGGCTCTGCCACGCCATCCGCGCTCGCGCCGGGGCCGGACCCTCCGCCGATCCGCATCCACTCCGGAAAGCCGCGCGGCTGGTCTGCACCTCGTCGGCCGCCACCCGTCTCCTCGTTCGCAGCCTCCGCCACCACCGCCGCGCACCGGCCGCATGACCACCACCGTCGTCATCAGCACGTTCCGCCGCCCCGACCTCGTGCCGCACCTGCTGCGCCGCCTCGCCGTGCAGTGCGCCCGGCCCGACCAGATCATCTATGCCGAGGATGACAACGCGCCCGCCACCGCGGAGGCCATCCGCGCCGCCGCCGCCCGCCTCCGGTTGCCCGTGCTCCACGTCAGCCAGCCCAATCTCGGCCCGCGCAAGCCCGTCGCAGTCAACCGGGCCGTCCACCACGCCACCGGAGACCGGCTCCTTTTCCTCGACCACGACTGCCTGCCCGGCCGGCTCTGGACCGCGGGCCATCGCCTGCTCGCCACGGCCGACAACCTCGTCCAAGGCTGGCGGATTCACGTCGCTCAGCCCGCCGTCCCCCGCTTCCTCGCCGAGCGCCTGCCGCTCCTGCGCGCCCTGCTCCGCGGCGACCTCTACGCCCGCCACCGCCTCCTGCCCTCCTTCCGCGACTTCACCGTCGCGCCGCTCGAATACGAGCTCCACGGCTGTAACCTATCCGTGAACCGCCGGGATTTCCTCGCGGTCGGCGGCTACGATGAGACTTTCGCCGGCTGGGGCTACGAGGACGTCGACCTCATCGTGCGCCTCGGTAACCTCGGTCGCCGTTTCCGCGTCGCCGGCGGTCCGGTCGCCGTCTGCCACCTCGACCACCCCGCCCAGCACCGCGAGGGCCAGGCCGAGCGCCGCGAGCGCTGCCGCCAGCGCCGGATCGACGGCACCGTCCAGGCCGAACGCGGCCTCAACCGCCCGCCGCCGCCCGCCCGTGTCCTGACTGTGGATTCCACCTGCACCCGCGTCGAGTACGTCAACTGACCGCCCTATGTCCGCCTCGCCCGCCAGTCCCGCCGCACCGGTCGCGCCCCATCCCGTGGGGGTGGTCCTCGTCGGTTGTGGCGCCGTCGCCCGCCTGTTCTACCAGCCCGCGCTGCGCGAACTCGCCCGCCACGGTGTTCTCCGTCCTCTCGCGGTTGTCGATCCGGTGCCCGCCGCGCGCGAGCGACTCGCCCGCGCCCTCGGCGCCGCCCCCTGCGCCGATCTCGCCGCCGCGCTGGGACTGGGCGCCGAACTCGCGATCCTCGCCAGCCCGCCCCGTTTCCACCGCGAACAAGCCGAGGCCGCCTTCGCCGCCGGCCTCGATGTGCTTTGCGAGAAACCGCTCGCCGCCACCGGCGCCGACGCCGAGGCGATGGTCGTAGCCGCCCGAAGCTCCGGCCGCCTCCTGGGCGCCGGCCACTACAAACGCTTCATGCCCACGCATCGCGCGCTCCGGCACCTGATCGCGCACGAGACCTTCGGCCCGCTGCACTCCCTCGAGATCGCCGAGGGCGGCAAGTTCGCCTGGCCCGCCGCCACCGACTCCTTCTTCCGCCGCGAACAGACCCCCGGCGGCGTCCTGCTCGACATCGGCGTCCACGTCCTCGACCTCCTCCTCTGGTGGCTCGGCGAGCCCCTCGAGTACACCTACGCCGACGACGCCCGCGACGGGCTCGAGGCCAACTGCCGGCTCGACGCCGTTTTTCCCCGCTGCCCGCGCGTATCCGTCCGCCTCAGCCGCGACGGCGCGACGCCGGACGTGCATGTCTTCCGTTTCGCCCACGCCACGATCCACTCCCGCGTCAACGCCAGTAACCGGCTCGAGCTCACGCTCGACGGGCTGCCGATGACCTTCGCCTCCGAACTGCGCGAGCCGCTGCCGGACCGCGCCGCCCCGCCCACCGCCGCGCTCGAGACCAACCCCCAGGCGTTCCTCGCCCAGGTCGCCGACGTCTGCACCGCCGTCGCGACCCGCCGCGAGCCGTTCGTCACGGGCGCCTCCGCCGCCCGCGCCGTCCGCTGGATCGAGGCCTGCTATGCGCGGCGCAGCGTCCTGCCCGAGCCCTGGCAGACCGCCGGCTCCGATCCGCTTCCCCCTTCCGCGCCATGAAACCCGCCGGCCCCGCCGCCGAGAACCTCGCGCTCATCCAGGTCTTCCGCGGGATCGCCGCGCTCGCGGTCGCGCTGCACCACAGCGCCCACCGCGTGCAGGCGCTGCCCGACGTGGTCGGCGCGGTCCAGCCGTTCTGGCTCGGCCGGTTCGTCAACATGGAGGTCGGCGCGGTCGGCGTGGACCTGTTCTTCGTCATCAGCGGGTTCATCATGACGTACACCACGCCGCGCGCGGCCGCGCCGCGGCCCGGCCCGTTCCTCCGGCGGCGGTTCATCCGCATCTATCCTTTGTATTGGATCTGCAGTTTCATCGCGCTCGCCGTACTCGCCTCGCGCTGGGTGCAGGGGATGAAGTACGGGCCGCTCGCGATCGCCCAGTCGCTCCTCCTCTACCCCACGCTCTACCAGGACTCGGTCCGGCCGGTGCTGCTGCCGCAGGGCTGGACGCTCATCTACGAGGTGATCTTCTACCTGCTCTTCGCCGCCACGCTGCGCTGGAGCCGGCCCCGCCAGACCCTGCTGGTGTGCGGCCTGTTGGGCGCGCTCTTCGGCGCGGCCCGCCTGCTGCCCGTCGGGCACGAGCTGCGGGTGCTCCTGAGCGACCAGATCCTCTTCGAGTTCGTGCTCGGCATGTCCCTCGGTGTCCTGCTCTGCGAATACCGGGTCGCGCTCCCGCCCCGGGTCGCCTTCGCCACCACCGCGCTCGGCCTCGCGCTGCTCGCGCCCTCGGCGTTCGTGCCGGCCTACGACTGGTCGGTGCCGCGCCTGCTCAAGTTCGGCCTCCCCGCGGTGCTGATCATCGGCGGCCTCCTGCTCCATCCCGGCCAATCCCGCTGGCCGATGCCGCGTTTCCTGCGGTTCCTTGGCGACGCCTCCTACTCGGTCTACCTCGTCCACACCATCGTGCTGCTGCTCTTCACCACCGCCTTTCCCCGGATACCGTCGCTCGGCCGCCTGCCGCCGGACCTGTATTTCCTCCTCTTGGGCGCGGCGATCGTGGCCGCCGGTTCCGCCTGCTACTTCCTCGTCGAGCGCCCGCTGCTGCGGTTCTGCCGCTCCCTCCTCCCGCGTCCCCGCCCGGCCGTGCTCGCCCCCGCCACACCATGAATCCGCCGCCCAACCCGGTCGTTCCCCGTCTCGCCGTTGTCGGCGCAAGCGGCTTCATCGGACTGCGCGCCGTCGAGCTGCTCGCCGCCCGGGACGACTGCACCGTCGTCCCGATCGTGCGCGGCGCCGCCAGCCTGGCCGTGCTCGCCCGCCAACGCCTCGACTGGCGCATCGCCGGCTTCCTCGCCCCCGCGCCGCTCGCCGGGGCGCTGCGCGGTTGCTCGGTCTGTATTCACGCAGCCATCGGCGACGCCGCCCAGATCGTGCGCATGGCCGAGGTCGCCTACCGCGCCTGCGCCGCCGGCGGCGTCCGCCGGCTCGTCTGGCTGAGCAGCGCGTCCGTGCACGGGCAGGACTGCGCGCCGGGCACCGACGAAGCCTCCCCGCTCCACGACCGCCACCCGCTCGTCTACAACAACGCCAAGGTCCGTGCCGAGCGTCGCCTCGCCCAGCTCGCCCGCGACCGCCGTGTCGAGGTCGTCGTGCTCCGCCCCGGAGTCGTCTTCGGCCCGCGTTCCCGCTGGATCGCCGAGGCGGCCGCCGACCTCGCCGCCGGCCGCGCCGCCTGGCTCGACGCCGGCCGCGGTGTATGCAACTCGATCTACGTCGACAACCTCGTCGAGGCGATCCGCCTCGCGTCCACCGTCCCGGCCGCAGCCGGCGAAGCCTTTCTGGTCGGCGACGCCGAGACGGTGACCTGGGCCGAGCTGCTTCTCCCGATCGCGGCCCACCTCGGCCGCGACGCGACCGCGTTCCACGAGGTCGCCGCCGCATCCATCACCCCCGAGCGCGAGAGCCGGCTCACCGCGCTCACGCTCACCCCGGCCTACACCCGCCTCGCCGCCCGGGTCCCCGATCGCCTCAAACGTCTCGTCAAGGCGCTCGCCGCCGCCTGGCCCGCGCCGGCCCCGGCGCCCAACCCATGGAGTTTCCGCGGCGCCCCCGCCCCCGCGCCCCGGCTCACGACCGAGCTGACCCTGCTCCAGCGCTGCCGCTGGAAGCTTCCCCACGCCAAGGCCGCTCGTATCCTCGGTTACACGCCGCCCGTGCCCTTCGCCGAAGGCCTGCGCCGCAGCCTCGCCTGGCTCGACTTCGCCGGCCTCGGCCGCCCGCCCACCGCCTAAGCCGCCCGCCCATGCCCGCCACCTTCAGCGTCCTGATCGCCGCCTACAACGCCGCGCCGTTCCTCCCGGCCGCGCTCGCCGGCCTCCGTGCCCAGACCCACCGCACCTGGGAGCTGATCGTCGTCGAGGACGGATCGAACGACGGCACCGAGGGCCTCGTGCGCGAGTTCGCCGCCGCGGTCGACCAGCCCGTGCGCTACGAGAACCTCGGCCGCAATCGCGGCGTCGCCGCGGCCCGCAACCGCCTCCTCGAACTCGCCGAGGGCGACATGCTCGCCTTTCTCGACGCCGACGATCTCTGGCAACCCACCCACCTGGCCACGCTGCTGCCGGGCCTCGTGCGCGGCCACGCCCTCGTCTTCTCCGCGATCGACCGGTGGGACGCCGCCACCCGCCGCAGCCTCGGAACCTACTGCCCCGCGCCGGCGCTGCTCGCGATGCCCCGGCGCGGACTCTTCGTCCACTCCTTCATCCAGACCTCCTCCTGCGTCGCGCTCCCGCGCCGGGTCGCCGGCCGCACCGGCCGCTTCGACGAGACGCTGCAGATCGGCGAGGACCGCGACTACTGGTTCCGCGCCCTGGCCGACGGCGGCACCATCGCCTGCACCGGCACCGCCACGTGCCGCTACACCAAACACGCCGGCAGCAGCATGAACCGCTCGCGACGCGTCGCCGCCGACACCGTGCGTTTCTACGAGAAACACGCCGCCGCCGGCGACATCCCGGCCGGCCTGCGCCGCCGCCGCCTCGCCGACGCCCGCTGGACCCTGGCCCGGCTGCTCCGCCGGACCGAACCCGCGGAAGCCCGCGCCCTCGGGTGGCTCGCCTGGCGCGCCACCCCGTGGCGGCCGGGACTGCTGCTCTGGTGCCTCGCCGCCCCCCTGCTCCCCCGCCGCTCCTCCGCGCCATGAGGCTGTTCTACTTCGATGTGACGTCGAATTTCGGCGACGCCCTCAACCCGTGGCTGTGGCCGCAGTTGCTCGGCCCGCGCCTCGCGGCCGAACCCGACACGCTCCTCGTCGGCATCGGCACGATCCTCAACCGGCGCCTCCCCGCGGCGTCCGCGTACCGGGTGTTCGGATCCGGCTGCGGCTACGGCCCCCCGCCCGCCATCGGCGCGCACTGGCGTTTCCATGCCGTTCGCGGCCCGCTCACCGCGCAGGCCCTCGGCCTCGCGCCCGACCGCGCGGTCACCGACGCCGCCTACCTCCTGGCCGACGTCCCCCTGCCCGCCCCCCGCGCCGGCCCGCCGATCGGCTTCATGCCCCACGCCGACGCCATGCCGCGGATACCCTGGCGACGCCTCGCCGGCCAACTCGGGCTGCGCTACATCGATCCGTTCGCCCCGGTGCCCGAGGTCCTCGCGGCGATCCGCGGCTGCGAGTGCCTCGTCACCGAGGCGATGCACGGGGCGATCGTCGCCGATCTCTGCCGCGTCCCCTGGTTGCCGGTGGCCACCGGCGGCAACGTGCTCGCCTTCAAATGGCGCGACTGGCTCGGGGCCATGGAGCTGCCCTATACGCCCCGCCACCTCGCCAACCTCTGCCGGCTCACCCAACACCGCCCGGGCGAGAACGCCACCGCGGCGTTGCTCCGGCGCGCCGCCAACGCCCTCTGGTTCTCCGCCCAACGCCTGCCCCTCCAGCGCAACCTCCGGACGCTGCTGCGCGACTTCCACGCCCACCGCGCGCCCCCCTGCCTCAGCACCGACGAGGTCCTGCGCCACCGCACCGACCTGCTCCGCCTCCGACTCGAGGAACTCCGCCGCGATCTCGCCGCCGGCTGAGCCGCCCTAGCCTCCACCGTCTCACCACCGTCAACCGCACGGCCATGCACATCGCCAAAGCCGCGATCATCGAGCAGGGGGACTCGGTCGCCCTCTCCGCCAACGTCACTTTCCAAGGGCGCACCCAGGCGGTCTGGTTCTCCGTCGCGCGCGACTGGGCCAAGCACCTCGACCCCGACTGTCTCGACCCGTTCGTCCTCGCCGCCCTGCCGCTGGCGATGCGCTTCGGCGATCCGATCTATGCGGCCGGCCGCGTCTCGGCCCGGCTGCTCTTCGCCCTCAACACCGGCGTGCCCACGGTGATCGCCCAGGTCGGCGGCAACCTCCAACCGGTGAAGGTCCGCGTGGCCCAGGCGGTCGAATACGCGCCGCCCCCGCCGGCCAGCCGCGGCGTCGCCACCGGCTTCTCCGGCGGCATCGACTCGTTCTGCATCCTCTGCGACCACCTCGGCCCGGCCGCCCTGCCGGCCCAGCGCGTCACGCATCTGGTGTTCAACAACGTCGGCGCCTTCGGCCACGGAGGCACGCCGACCTTCCGCGCGTGCCTGCCCGCCGTGCTCGCCTGCGCGCGCGAGCTCCAACTGCCCGTCGTGGCGATCGACTCCAACCTCGAGGAATTCCTCGGCGTCGACTCGTTCATCTACGACCACCAGTTCCGCAACGTCGCCGCGGTCCTCGCCCTCCAGTCGCTCATCGGCTGCCAGCTCTACGCCTCGGCCTACCGTTATGAGGACTGTTTCAAGCGCGGCGCCAACACCGCCTACTGGGACCCGGTGCTGTTGCCGCAGCTCTCCACCGAACGGCTGCAGGTGCTCGCGGTCGGCGGCCAGTATTCGCGGGTGCAGAAGACCGAGCGCGTCGCCGCCTTCCCCGTCAGCCACCGGCATCTGCACGTCTGTGTGCGCGATGGCAGCGCCGGCAACTGCTCCAGTTGTTGGAAGTGCGCCCGCACCCTGCTCACGCTCGAGCTGCTCGGCCGCCTCGAGGACTACCGCGGGGTCTTCGACCTGCGCACCTACGCCCGCGTCCGCCCGCACTTCATCGTGGAGATGCTGCGCAGCCCCGACCCGCTCTGGGCCGAGGTCCGCGAGCTCGCCCGCGCCCGCGGTCACCGTTTCCCTGCGACACTGCGGCTCGCCGCCGCCCTGCCGCCCAACCTGCTGCAGGCGGCCCGCAACGCCCTGCCCCGAGGTCTCAAACACAAACTCGCCCGCCGCTGAACCATGACCCGCGCCACCATCGGGCTTGCGCTTCGTCGCCTCGGGGAGGTCGAGGACCTCCCCTGGCTCGCCCCCCTGCCCCCGTGGAGCGACCGCCGCGACCGGCAGGTGCGCGCCGTCCGGCGCACCGCCCGCCGCCTCATGCGACGCCGAGTCGTCGCCCGCCACGGCTGGCCCCGCGTCCTGGCCAGCGCCGCCCTCTGGCCGGCCCTCGCGCTGGGCAAGAGCGTCGCCGCCACCCGCACCGGTCCGCGGATCCACCGTTCGTTCCTCCACTCTGTCCTGGATCTTTGGTGGCTCCAGCTCGCCCACGACTTCCGGATCGACGACCTCTACCGCTTCGGCGTCGTCGCGCCCGCGAACCGGCGCACCATCCGCCGCTGGATCAACGACCCGAAGAACACCGCGATGCAGATGGCCCTCGCCCGCCACGCGCCCTCGCACGCCATCCGCGACAAACGCACCTTCGCCGCCTTCTGCGCCCGCCACGGATTGCCCACCGTCCCGGTGCTCGCCGCCGGCGCCGGCGACACGGTCGAACACCTGGGCCGCGACTGGCCCGCGGCGGATCTGTTCCTCAAGCCCGCCGACCTGTGGGGCGGGCATGGCGCGTGTATCCTAATGCACGATTCGACCGCCGCCCTCTGGCGCGACGACACCGGCCGGCCGCTCGGCCCCGAAACCCTCGCCGCCTACACCCGCGAACGTTTCGGCCGCGGCGCGTGGGTCCTCCAGCCCCGCCTCGTCAACAGCCCCGCGCTGGGCGACCTCGCCTCGCCCGGGAGCGCGCTCTCCACCGTCCGTGTCGTCACCCTCCGCCGGACGCCGGACGCCGCACCGAGGATCCTCTTCGGCTTCATGCGCTTCGCCCTCGGGAAGAGCCCCGTCGACAACCTCTCCTCCGGTGGCATCGGCGCCGACTACGACCCGGACACCGGCCGGATGCGTTGCGCCCGCGCGTCCGCACACGACTGCGGTTTCCTCACCCACCATCCCGATACCGGAGCCCGGATCGAGGGTCGCGTCGTCCCCTGTTGGCCGGAGATCGCCGCCCTCGCCCTGCGCGCCCACCAGACCGTCCCCGACATCGATTCCTTCGGCTGGGACATCGCCATTCCTCCGGGCGGCCCCGTACTCATCGAAGCCAACCTCCACTGGTGCATCCCCACCGATGTTCCGCTGGGCGACACGGACTACATCGACTACATCCTCGCCCAGGGCCGCGCCGGGCGTTTCCGTTTCTGAGCGACCGCCGCCCTGCCCGTCTCCGATGCCTCCGCCCCTCGTCAGCATCTGCCTCCCCGCCTACCGCGCCGAACGTTTCCTCGCGGAGACGCTCGCCTCCGTCCGCGCGCAGACTTTCGCCGACTGGGAGCTGATCGTCACCGAGGACGGGTCCCGCGACCGCACCGAGGAGATCGTGCGCGCCTTCGCCGCCTCCGTCGCACAACCCGTGCGCTACACGCGCCACGACCCCAACCGCGGCCTGCCCGCCACCCGTAACGCCGGGATCGAGACCGCCCGCGCCGACTGGATCGCGCTGCTCGACGCCGACGATCTGTGGACGCCCGAGCACCTCGCCCGTGTCCTCGCCGCCGCGCCGGCGTCCGGCCCGGCGCTGGTCTTCGGCGGCGCCGTCGCCTTCGATTCCGACACCGGGGCCGAACTCTATCGCCGGGCGCCCGAACCAGGCGACTTGTCCGACCTGCCCGGCGCGCTCCACGACGGCCGCCTCGTGATCCAACCCGCCGCGGCCCTCTTCCACCGCGGGGTGTGGGAGCGTGTCGGCCGTTTCGACCCGCAGTTCCCGATCTGCAACGACCTCGACTACTGGATGCGATGCTGCCGGGCCGGGATCCCGCTCGTGTATGGCGGGGCCGTCAGCCTGCGTTACCGCAAGCACGCTCGTGCCCTGTCGGCCGAGAGCGCGGCACTCGTCGCCGAATCCGCCCGGGTCTACCTCGCCAATGCCCGCGGTTTTCCCGGCCGGTCGCCCGCCGCCGCCCGCCGCACCGCCCGCCGCCGTTTTCTCGCCGCCGCCCGCATGCTGCGCCCCACCGCACCGTTCGCCGCCCTGCGGCTCTGCGCCGCCGCCGCCCGCACCCTGCTCCCCGCCCTATCCCGATGAAGTCCGCCGTCTGCACCCTCTTCGAAGGCGACTACCACCTCGGCGCTGCCGCCCTGGTCAACTCGCTGCAAGCCTCCGGTTTCCGGGGACAGATGTTCTGCGGCCTGCGCGGTCCGCTCCCGCCCTGGGCCGGGGGCGCCGACCGGCTCGTCCTGGCCGAGGGGCTCGAGGTCTTCTTCCTTCCCCAGGCGACGGACATCCACTTCACCAATCACAAGCCCGCCTTCCTGCTCGATCTCTGGGACGGCCCCGCCGCCGGGGCCGAGTCGCTCTTCTACTTCGACCCCGACATCGTCGTGAAATGCCCCTGGGAGGCGTTGGAGCGTTGGGCCACCGGCGGGCTCGCCTTGTGCGAGGATGTCAACCCGTCGCTGCCCGCGCGCCATCCGCAGCGCCTCGGCTGGGCCGCCTTTCTCGAGAGCCATGGCCTGGCGACCGCCACCGAGCGGGATCGCTACTACAACGCCGGCTTCCTCGGCGTGCCCGCCGCGCTGCGCCCCGTCCTCGAGCGCTGGCGCGAACTGGTCGGCCACGTCGGCGCCGAGTTCGGCTCGCTCCAGTCGCTCAAGCACGGCTCCGGCCACGCGCTCTTCCACACGCCCGACCAGGACGCGCTCAACCTCGCCCTGATGACGCTCGCCGCGCCGATCAACGCCGTCGGGCCCGAGGGGATGGACTTTGTTCCGGGCGGCAACTACCTCTCCCACGCCATCGGCGCCCGCAAACCGTGGCGCGGCGGCTTCATCCGCCAAGCCCTCCGCGGCTATCCGCCCTCGTTGGCCGCGAAGAACTTCTTCCGGCACATCGACCGGCCCATCGCCGTCTTTCCCGCCGGGCGCCGCCGCCGACTGCTGACCGCCCTGAGGGTGGCCGCCTTTCTCGGCCGGTTCTACCGCCGCAACTAGACCGGCGACGACGGAAGGGCCGCTTCTCGCACCCGCCGTCTGCTGGCGTCGGTTCTTCGTCACTCCGCCTCTCTCTCCGCCCGCTGGTTTTCGGTCTCCTCGCGCTTTCGCCACCACCCACCGTCCACCGCCCACTGGAAACCGGTAACCGTCCACCGCCGACCGCCCACTGCCCACTGCCCACTGCCCACCTCCCACTGAAATGCGCATCGTCTTCCTCGCGTCTACACTCGCCTCGGGCCGCAGCGGCGTCGGCGACTACATCCGCTGCCTCGTCGCCGAACTCGACCGCCTCGGACACCCGACGCTCGCTCTCGGTCTCGCGGATACGGAGGACGCGCTCGAGGACCACGCCCCGGTCGTCCGCATCGATCGCCGCCGCCCCTGGCCGCAACGGCTCCTGCAGGCGCGCGCCGCCGTCGCCGGTTTCGCGCCCGACTGGGTGAGTCTCCAGTTCGTGCCCTACGCGTGGCATCCTCGCGGCTACGCCTTCGGCCTCGCCGACCGGCTCGCCCCGCTCTTCAAGCGGCGCCGCGCGCACCTGATGTTCCATGAGCTCTGGGTCGGGCTCAACCGCGGCGACCGCCTCGTCAACCGTCTCCACGGCATCGTCCAGCGGCGCGCCGTGCTCGCGCTCCAGCGCGGTCTCGCGCCGCAGGTCGTGCACACCCAGGCCCCGGCCTACATCGCCACGCTGGCCGCCGAGGGCCTCGCGGCCCGGCGTCTCCCGCTCTTCGGGAACGTGCCGCCCGCCCCCGGCGACCGCCACGCAACCCGCCGCCAGATCCTGGCCGAACACGCACCGCAACTCGACGCCGGCCGCGCCGTATTCGCCGGCTGGTTCGGCACGGTGCACCGGGAATGGAACGGGCCCGAGGTCGTCACGCGTCTTGCTGCTGCCACCACAACCGAGGGAAAGCAGCTCGTGCTGCTCTCGCTCGGGCGCACCGGCCCGGGCGGCGCGGCGCTCCTCGCCGCCCTGCGGCAGGCACCTACCGCCGGCGTCACGGTGGTGGAGATCGGCGAGACGTCCGCGGCCGAAGCCAGCCGGCTGCTCGGCGCGCTCGACCTCGCACTCACGGCCAACCCCATGGCGCTCGTGCCGAAATCCGGCACGGTCGCCTCCTGCCTCGAGCACGGTCTGCCGGTGCTTGTCTCGCGCGACGACTGGCGGCCCCGCGGCGCGATCCTCGTGCCGCCTCTCGACGAACCGCAGGTCCACCTCTCGCCGCCCGGTACGCCCATCGACCTCCCGGCCCTCTTCGCCCTTCGCCGCCCGCCCGCCTCGCGTCTGCCCGCGGTCGCCCGCCAGTTCGTTTCCGATCTGACCGCTGCCTCGGCCTGATCCGTCGGTCCTCCGAATTGGGCGTTTCCCTCGCCCGCCGATCCGCACTCCGCAATCCGCTCTCCGCAATCGCGATGAACCTCCTGATCTACGCTCCCCAGATGGCCGCCTACGGCGGCATGGAGCGCCACCTCTGCCTCGTCGCCGAGGCCGCGGCGCAGGCGGGGCACCGCACCGTCCTGCTCACGACCAGCAACTCGCTCGCGCCCGAGTGGCGCGAGCGCCTGCGCACCGCGGGGGCCGAGTTGCGCGAGATGCCCGCCGCCCGCGGCACCGCCGGCGGCATCGCCAAGGCGTGGTGGCTGCTCCGCCAATCCCTCGCGCTGCGCCGGCTCCGGTGGGATGGCGTCTACACCAACGGCCAGGGCGCGCTCGCCTGTCTCGTCTGGCTCGCCGCCCGGGCGGGCACCCGTCGCATCCATCATCATCACACCGCGGCCGACGCCGCCGAACAGGCGACCTGGACCGCCGGCTTCCGCCGCGTGCTCGCCGGCGCCGACGAACTCGTCGCCTGCAGCCGCTTCACCGCCGCGCAGCTCGACCGCGCCACCGGCCGCCCCGGCGCGTGTTTCCTGCCCTACCTTACCGAGACCGCCGTCCAACTCCCGCCGCCGCCGGCCGCCCAGCCGCCCACTGGCCCGTTGCGTTTCGGTTTCCTCGGCCGGCTCGTGCCCACCAAGGGCATCGAGACCATTCTCCGGCTCGCCGCCGACCCCGCCTGCGACGGCATCGAATGGCACATCCACGGCGCCGGTCCCGACTACCCTCCGGAACGTTTCTCCGGCCACGCCCACCTCACCTACCACGGCGGCTACGCGAGCCCCGCACAGCAGGCCGTCATACTCGCCGAGCTCGACGCCGTCGCGCTGTTCTCCATCCACAACGAAGGCATGCCGCTCAGCCTGATCGAAGCGATGGCGGCCGGGCTGCCGTGGGTGGCGACCGCGCGCGGCGGCACGCCCGAACTCGCCGAGTCCGCCGCCGACTGCGAACTCGTGCTGCACCCGGAAAACTACGACGAGTGCCGCGCCGCCGTGCTCGCCCTCGCTGAGCGGATCCACGACGGCCAGACCTCCCGCACCGCCCAGCGTGCCGTGTGGGAGCGCCGCTTCGCCCCCGTCCTCGTCCGCCGGCAGTGGCTGGAGTATCTGGCTAAGCGGTAGCGTCGGAGCCAGCGCGCTGCGGCTCCCGTCCGCCTGGAAAGCCGTCACGGGAAACCTATCTCCTCCAGCCCGTCCGCGTTCCACCCACCCTTCGCCCCGCTCACATCCCGCTTGCCCGTCTCCGCTCCTCCGGCACGATTCGCCCATCGCCCCTCCATGTTTCTCGTCCCGCCCGGCCACCCAACCCGATGAGCATCAAACCACTTCCGGCTCCGGCTCAGAAACTCGGCGCCGCATAACCGGCTGTTTTCCGGAAGAGAAAATGAAAGACGTCGTTCCATTCATCCCGAGCAGGAAAGCGGCGAAGATTTTCGTCGCGATCTATGGTGGCGCATTCCTGGTCGGACTGCTTGGCGTTTTCTTACTCCCCAAAGAAGAGGTCACATTGAGGAATGTGTCGCTGGGAATGAGCTACTTCTTCGGTTTGCCTATCGTCGCAGGGTTCGGTCTCGAAGTCCTCAGGAAGACCGGCGTCTGGAACGGAAAGTAGCAAAGAATGAGGCGATCCAGCCGCCTGTACCAATGCCGGGGAACGGACTGGTCTCCAATCACCGCCGGCCGCCCGGCATGGCACACCTGAATCGTTCGAATCAAGAAGATGCCTAAGCCCATCACCATTCTTCGGAAAAAGTCGAAAGGAGGGAATCAGGGGTTTCCTCGTGCGACACTCGCCTTCTACGGTCCCGACGATAAGCACGAGACGAAGGCAGTACTCGGCATTTTTCTCCGCGATGGCGACGAGGGCATTATCCATCGTTACTTCGACGAGGAGAAGGATGTCCGGTATAGCATCAAGACCCAGGAGGACGTGCTGGCTCGAATCCGTGAGCATGGCGTCCGGAGCTTGATCATGCTCGAGAAGATCTTCGGGTGCCCGCACGAAGAAGGGAAAGACTACCCGGAGGGCGAGAAGTGCCCGAGGTGTCCGTTCTGGAAAGACCATGATCGCTATGCCGCCCTCGACTAGAAAGATCCGCTCCGACAAGCCACCACTGCCAATGCCGGGAAAGTCTCAATCCTCCAAGCCGTGTCCGGCGTCAAGCAGGGCAGACCTCTGACGTTGGGCAGAATCATGAATACACTTCCCGACGAGATCATTACCAAGGTGGCAATCACTTGGACTCGTCCGATTGACTACGACAGATTGATCGAGACCAGCCACCCGAAGGACGACGAAGCGCACCTCTACATGATCACAGCGCGTTTTTCGACCAAGACATCGAAGATCGTTTATATCGGGAAAACCTATAAGCAGAATGTTAGCACGCGCCTAAAGCAACCTGACCACAAAAAGAGACGAAAGCTTCTGCACAGGAAATATAAGAAGCATAAGCTACGAGTGAGCTTGGGCCTAGTTTCTATCTCAGGCGGGAACTGCACTAGGCGGAGGATCGACGAGGTGGAGAGCCTCCTTATTTACGCTGGATATCAGCCAACCAGCATAAATTTACGCAAGATCTGGGATCACAGAGTCGCCGACTCTTACGAGATCCGCAATTTCGGATATAGAAACGGACTGCCGAGTCGAATTTGCTTCGGCCTATTCATAAATTAGAACCTGAGCCATCGAGTTGCCGGAGGTAGGTGGCCACCGGCCCCCACCACCCGGCGTACGGGTCCGTACCGGGTGAGCCTAGGAACGGCAGTTCAGACAGGTCACCGAGGCAGAGGATAGACGGAATGATATCACAGAGGGAGACGTGGGGAAGCGGAACATGGTCCGACCTATTCACCCAGATGTTGGGTACATTTGGCATCCAGTCTTTCTCCGCTCTCTCTGTGTACTCTTGCCTTATCTCCGTGCCCTCTGTGTCCAACTGCTTCGTTGAGAGTGAGGGCGGGACGCGAGATGCACAGGCCCCGACGCCCCGCCCGCCGGAACCACGCGCCGCTCTGAAGTTTTCCGAATCCCGCTTTGCCGGCCGTGGCTCCGGACTTCTACCACGCCGGGCCGAGCGGAAACAACGTGCCCTCCGACGGATTGTCGCATTCGATTCCCTCACACCAAAATCCGGGTTCCGACCATTCTTCCCGCAGCGCCCGCCGCCTTTCTCTCACCGATTAGCACGCACCGTCATCCCGCCACCGCCAACCGCTGACCGGACACCGCACACCGTTCACTGTCCACCGCGTCCGCCATCAGTGTGTCACCGGTCACTTCAAAACCAGCCACCTCGGGTCACCAAAAAACCAGCCACCCCAAAACGTGGAGAGCAAAGAGCACTTCTTTTCCAACAAGCTCCATATCAGCCGTTAGGCATGGAGTTTGTTGGAAAGGAAGTGCGAGTTAGGCAATTTAGGGTGGCTGGTTCTATTTCGACCCTGAGTGGCTGGTTTGAGGTGACCGCTGACAATCAACTCGCGGATACGGGCCCGGGTCATGCCTTTGGGCCCCGATGCGCTCGCGCGGCGGGAGGAGACGAACA
>DAOOFR010000039.1:0-22416 GCA_035415285.1 Opitutaceae bacterium | reverse complement strand
CACGGAGAGAAGCCGAAAACGGACGGGGACGACAGAAGGGAACGAAGAGAACGAAGGACGGAGGATGGAGAAGGCGGAGAAGACCGGCAGGTCACAGAGGCCACAGAGGGGGAGGAGTGCACGGAGAGAAGACGAAAACGTATGGGGACGACAGAAGGGAAGGAAGAGCGGAGGACGGAGAGGACGGACGAGTCACTGAGGGCACGGAGGGGAAGGAGGGCACGGAGCGTCAGAGGTTTGTCGTAGGTGCTTCAGTGGGCGACATCTGGGTGTGCACGGCGGTTTGGATGGGAGGGTGAGAGTGGCTCCTCTGTGTTCTCCTCTGCCCTCTGTGCCCTCTGTGTCCAATCCGGTTCAGGGCTTCGTTTCGCGCTGGGCGAGCTCAGCGAGGATGTGGCGCTCGACTTCGCGCAACGGGA
The DNA here is from genome assembly GCA_035415285.1 of Opitutaceae bacterium. Classification (GTDB taxonomy): domain Bacteria; phylum Verrucomicrobiota; class Verrucomicrobiia; order Opitutales; family Opitutaceae; genus CAJCBL01. Next base: position 21,997 of record DAOOFR010000039.1, on the reverse strand, counting down.
GGTGGTGGGTTTCGGCGAGGCGGCGGAGATCGTCGTGCTCGGGTTTCGACTTCAATGGGCGACCGTCGAGCCACGCGGTCTTCACGCGAACGTTGCCGAGCGAGGTGGCGACTTCCACTAAGGTCCGCTCAAGGGCGAGTTTGCCGACTTCGCGGCGGCGTAGGCCGAAGGTGGTGGTTTCACGCAGGATGAGCTCGGTGAGCGCGGATTCCTTCTCCGGCGGACAGAGCACCGAGAGCGTCAGCGCCGGGCGCGATTTTTTCATGACGATGGGCGTGAGCCACGCGTCGGACGCGCCGGCGGCGAGGAGCTTTTCGAGGACGTAGCCGGCGGTCTCGCCGGTCATGTCGTCGAGGTTGCACTCCAGCACCGTTGCGTTCTCGCACGGTGCGACCGCGGCAGCTGTCTCCGGCGGAGCGGAGACAGCGGAAGCGCCGGTGTCCTCGCGGCGTATGTCGGTTCCTAGAAACAGCCGGAGGATGTTCGGGATCGGGCCGTCCTTGTGGCCGATGCCGTAGCCGATGCGCTCGATGGTGAAATCGGTGCGGTCGGTGAACTCGGTGGCGCTGGCCGCGAGGATGGCGGCGCCGGTGGGCGTGGTGGCCTCGAACGGCACGGTGCCGAGCCGCGTGGGGGCGCCGCGGAGCAGGTCGGCGGTGGCGGGCGCGGGCACGGACAAGCGGCCGTGGGCGCATTTCACGAAGCCGCCGCCGAGCTCGATGGTGGAGACGAGGATACGATCCGGCTTGAGCCATTCGAGCGCGATGGCGGCGGCCACGATGTCGACGATGGAATCGACGGCGCCGACCTCGTGGAAACCGACCTCGGCGACGGGCATGCCGTGGATCTTGGCCTCGGCTTCGGCGAGGCGCGCGAAGATGGCGAGGGCGCGACGCTTGGTGCCGTCGGCGAGCGAGCTGTGCTCGATCATCGCGACGATGTCGCGGTGGTTGCGGTGCTCGTGCGGCTCGTGGCCGGGGACGAGCGGTGCGTGAAGTTTGGCGACTGGAGTGAAGGTGGTTGTGCCCGGGAGGCCGGCTACAGGGGCGGCGGAGCCAAGGGCCGCAGGCAGGGACGCCTGCGCCACGGTCGAGCCGGCGAGCGGATCGGGTTCGCCGTCGAGGAGCACGTCGGCGCGGGTGCCGCCGATGCCCTTGCGGGAGTCGCGGGTGAAGCGCAGGCGCCAGCCGGGCAGACCGAGCTTCTTCAGCTCGGCTTCGAGGTGTTCGGGCGGCACGCCGAGGTCGACCATCGCGCCGAGGTGCATGTCGCCGGAGATGCCGGCGGAGCAGTCGTAGTAGAGGACTTTGGCGGCGTGCTCAGGCATGGGGCGGTAGGGACGTTTCTCCGAAACGTCCGTGGCGGCGAAGGGTGCCAGATGCGGGCTGACGGTTGCGGCGGTTTCGGAGAAACCGCCCTACCTCGGATGTCGGGCGTAAAGCCCGACCCACCATCGGAGAAGCTTCACGCATGGGGAGCAGGGGCGCCATCCTTCGCCAAGGCTTCGGAGGGTAATACGCGGTTGAGGCTGCCCATCTGGTAGCCTTCGAGTTCGAGGCACACGTAGCGGAAGCCGGCGGCCTTGATCTCGCGGGAAAGGGTGTCGAGCAGCACGGGATCGAAGAAACGGCTACGCTCGGCGGGCGCAACCTCGAGGCGGGCGATGTCGCCGTGGTGCCGCACGCGGCACTGGCGGAAACCATGCGCGCGGAGCGTCTGCTCGGCGCGGTCGATGGCGCGGAGTTTCTCGAGCGTGATGCGTTCGCCGTAGGGTACGCGCGAACCGAGGCAGGCGGCGGCGGGTTTGTCCCAGGTGGGCAGGCCGAGCTCGCGGGAGAGCTCGCGGATGTCCGCTTTGCGGAGACCGGCGACGCGCAGCGGGCTGGTGACCTTCAGCTCGGAGAGCGCGGTGAGGCCGGGGCGGTAGTCGCCCTCGTCGTCGAGGTTGGAGCCGTCGAGCACGGTGGCGACGTCGTGCTGGCGCGCGACCTCGGCGATGCGGGCGAACTCGATCTTCTTGCAGTGGTAGCAGCGGTTGATCGGGTTGGCAGCGACGGGCTCGTCGAGCTCGGGGTCGTCGATGAAGAGGTGTCGGATGCCGGTGAGCGCGGCGATCTGCTTGGCGGTGGCGAGGTCGTCGCTCGGCATCATCGGACCGGTGACGGTGATCGCGATGGCGCCGTCGCCCACGGCGTCGCGCGCGGCGCGGCAGAGGAAACTGCTGTCGACGCCGCCCGAAAAGGCGACCGCGACGCGGCCGTGCGCGGCGATCACCTCGAGCAGGCGGCGGTACTTCTCTTCGAGCGTGGCGGGGGAGGAACTCACGGCGGGGATGTTGTGGGCTTTTGTGCGCTGCGCCACCGGTGGAAGCCAGTCGAATCCCGGACGACGCATTTCCCCGGCAGGGAAATGCGTGAGCGTCAGGTGGCGGGGCCGGCGGTCGTCGCTGCGGCCGGGGCGCGGTGGTGGCGTCCGCCGATGGTCTTGCCCTGCACGGTGCCTGCGCTGTGTCGCCGGCTCCTCCCGCGTGAGCGGCGTGGGGATCCTTCTTGTCATGGCGGAGCGAGTATCTGTGATCGAACCATGAAGATAACCTGGAGCCGGCTGGCGGGTTTGTTCGGGTGGGCGATCCTCGGCGCGGGGTGCGGGCGGCAGGAGGAGCTTGCGGTGGTGGAGGTGTACGCCGATGCGGGTGCGGTGGCGGAGGCGCGGCAACTGGCCTCGGACCGGCGCGAGGCGGCGCTGGCCGCCCTGCTGGCGGAACCGGCCGGGGTCCGTAGCTACGACGCGGAGTCGATTGCGCTGATCCGGTCCGCCCCGGAGCGTGCGCGGGAGGCCTTCCAGCGGATCCGGGTGGATGCGGCCTGTTCGCCGGAGAAGCGGCTGCACGCCATGCTGGCCCTGCGCCGACTCGATGTGGCGGTCCCGCTGGCCGAGCTGGCCGCACAGGCGGAGGCTTCGCCGCAGGCCGCGTTGGTTCTTTTGTCGCCGGGAAGCGATCTGCTACCGGATTCGGGCGCAGTGCCGGAGGACGTGGGCAATCTGGTGGCCGCCTTGGTCGATGCGCCCGAGGCGAGGGTGCGCAGGATGGCGCTCCGAATCGCCGGGATGCGCCGGATCGCCGCGGCGGCGGAGCGGATCGCGACGCGCCTGGCCCGGGAAGGCGACGCGGCCGACGACAACCTGTTGTTGGCTGCCGCGTGGTTGCTCCCCTCGGCCGAGCTTCTCCCGCGGCTGGAAGCCCGTCTGCAGCCGGTGAAACCGTTCGAGGGCGCGCCCGGGCTGGAGGCGGTCGTCGCGTTGTGCGAAGCGACCGCGGATGAGGCACTGCGGCGCAGAGCGACCAAGACGATCTCCGACTACCTCTGCGCCCAGAAGGACCAGCGTTCCATCGATGGCGCCGCGATGTCCGCGATCGAAGTCTTTCGGAAGGTGCTGCCGGCCGACGAGGCGCAGGAGGCCTTGGCCAGCTTGGTTCGAGGTGCGGAGTGGCGGCTCGTGCGGCGGCAGGCGATGGGGGAGCTGGCTGAGTTGGCTCCCTCCGTCGCCGCGACCCTCTCCGCGCAGACCGGGGTCGCGATCGAAACCGCTGCGGGGCAGGAGGGGGAAACGGTCGCACTCACGGCGCGTGATTGCGCGGAACATTGCGTCTCCAGCCAACTCCTGACGGCCGACGAGGCGGCCGCAGCGGTGAAGCGCCTGGAGACGGTCGAAGATGCGATCCCGCCAGCGGACGGCCTGGCGTTTCTCGTCGTCGCCGGTCGTGCCCTGGTTTTCGACACGGAGACCGGCCTGGTGCCCAACCGGCATGACTTGCTGGTGCTGGAGTTCGCCCGAGCGAGTGCGGACCGGTTTCGCCCCGAAGCGGTGCTCGAAAACTATGTGGAAGGCTCCCGCGCCAAGGACAACGGACGGTACACGCTCCAGTTTGTTCACGCCGGGAAGCTGTACCGCATCGCCCCGCGCGACCTGGGCGACTGGTACGACGTTGGCGCAGTGGTGTCCGCGATCCATCGGGCGCTGGCGGAGGCGGGAGCCGAGGAGCGTTTTGTCCAGGTCGAGACAGGCGACCAGACCGCTGCCTTTGTCTTCGGCCGGCCCGCGGCGGTCCGCCAGGCAGCCGGAAAGCTCGGACTGACCCTCGCCGCGAATCCGGACGTCCCGCGCGAGGCCGGGAAGGAGTTCGAGGAGAAAGCCCTCAAGGCCATCGGCGGCTGAGCTCCGGGGCTGACGCGTGCACTGGGCGCGGGCTTGGCGTGGTCGAGTGCGGCGTGGACGGGTGGAGCGGCTGGATGGCTGAAAAGCGGCGCCGCACAGCCTGAATGAAGCCGTTGGACACAGAGGGCACAGAGATCAGGGAAGAGGACACAGAGAGACCGGAAAAATGCGGAGACCAGAGAGGCTCACCATTGGGATGAGTAGGCCGGACCAGCCTTTGCTTCCCCTCGTTCCCCTCTGTGATCTCCTTCCGTGACTCCTCTGTCTCTGTGACCGATCCGAACTGCCTTCAGCCAAGAGAGACGGTTGGGTTTGGAGGGGACGGCGTCCGCCGCGCGGGAGGTTGTCGACGTGGGGCGCGCGGCGGAGAGCGCAGTTCTTCATCCGGAGCGGAACAACCATCCGAGCTTTCGGCCCGGCTCTACCTCGGGCGCTCAGGTGAGCGGCCCGGTCGGGGCGCGGTGGTGGCGCAGCAGGAGCGTGTACGCGAGAAACGCGAACGCGCCGGTCGCCATCAACGCGAGCATGCCCAGCGAGAGATGCAGCGCCGAGCCCCACAGCAGCGGGGCGAGGACGGCGGTGACGAGGGCGTTGCCGCCGCTCTGGGCGAAGGCCTGGCAGGAGGCGGCCAGCCCGCGGCGCTCCGGGAAGAGATCCAGCGCCATGAGGGTGAGGCAGGGCATCGAGAGCGAGGTGCCGATGCCGTAGAGCGCCAGCGGGAGCACGCTCCAGGGCAGGCCCGGCGCGTGCAGGGCGTGGAAGGCGACGTTGGCCAGCGCGGCGGCGGCCATGATGCCGTAGGCGAGCGCGACGGTGCGGCGGCTGCTCAGTTTCCCGGCGAGGTAGCCGGAGAGATGGGCGCCGAGGAAGATGCCCGCGGTGACCGGCCCGAAGAGCCAGAAGAACTCCGTCTCGCCGCGGTGCAATTGGCCGATGACGAAGGCCGGCGCGGAGACGATGTAGGTGAATGTGGCCGCGAAATTCAGCGTGATGGCCAGCACGAGGGCGACGAACGGGGCGGAGCGCAGACATTGCCAGTAGCCCCGGAGCAGCGGGCGCGGGTGGAGCGATTGGCGTTTCTCGGCGGGCAACGTTTCCGGCAGCGCGCGCAGGCACCACCAGCACAGCGCGGCCGCGAACAGCGCGAGGAAGGCGAAGACCGAGCGCCAGCCGAACCACACGTGCAACCAGCCGCCAACGACGGGGCCGACCGCCGGCGCCACCGCGAACATGATCGCCACCTGGCTCATCATGCGGCGCGCCTCCGTGCCGTCGAAGACATCGCGCACGATCGCCCGGCCGATGACCAGCCCGGCGCCGGCGGTCATTCCTTGCAGGGCGCGGAAGAACATCAGCGCTGGCAGATTCCACGCGCACATGCAGCCGATCGACGCCGCGGCGAAGCCGGCGAGCAGCATGATCGTCGGCCGGCGCCGGCCGAGCGCGTCGGCGATCGCGCCGTGCCAGAGGGTCATGATCGCGAACGGCACCATGTAGGCGGTGAGGCTCTGCTGGACGAGCACCGCGGAGACGCCGAACTGCCGGCCGATCTCCTGGAGCGAGGGCAGGTAGGTGTCGGTCGAGAACGGCCCGAGCGCCGAGAGGGCGGCGAGCAGCAGCGCCAGGCCGCGGTGCTGGTGGGCGCGGGCGGCGGGCGGCTGGACTGGTGACGCGGAGGACAAGCGGGCGATGTTGCCCAACGATCGCCGGGCGGGGCAAGTGCGCAACCGGGCGATCGGCCGGGTTCAGCGTCCCAAGCCGAAGACCGGATGTTGCGCGACGATCCAGAGCCCGATGGCGATGAGCACGAACGGGCCGAGCCGGGCGGACCAGCGCTGGACGTGGGGGCCCCAGGTCGGATGCCGCACCGCCACCCACGCGAGGGCGCACAGGGCGAAGGCGAGCACGGTGAACGTCGCCGCGGTGATCACCTTTTCTCGGAAAGTCTGGAGGGCGAAGACAGGGATGTAGGCGCCGAGGTTGTCGGCCCCGTTGGCGATCGTCACAAGCGCGACGGTCTGCCAGGACGCCGCCCCGGTGGGCGACTCGTCGTGGTGGGGGCGGCACAGCCAACGCAGCCCGAGATAGAGCGGGGCGAGCCCGAGCCAGGGCAACCAGTCCGCCGGGGCGGCGAGCGCGAGCCACGCGGCGGCGAAGCTCGCCGCGGTGAGCGCGGCGAGGCCGAGCAGGGCGCCGAACACCACCCGGCGCGGGCGGCAACCCGGTTGCGCGAAGAAGACGATGAGCAGCACCAGATCGTCGGCGTTGGTGGCCGCGAAGAGCGCAGCGGCGATCAGGAGCGTTTCGAGGACGGCGAACATCGGGGGCCGGGCGGATCAGGCGCACGGCGCGGCGGCGCGCGCGAGGTGGCTCCATCCGGTGGGGTTCATGCCGGAAGCAGACACCGCCGGTGAGGCCGACTCCAACCCGAAAACACGGGCTGGCGCGATGGCGGCGCGGCCCCGGCCGGCCGGAGAGAAAGGGGGAAACGTCACGATCCTGTCACCGGAAACCTGCCGGTGGCGATTGAGCGGGCGGGCGGGCGGGCTAGATTGCGGCCATCTCAACCCGCCCCGCCATGATCGTCGACCTCGCCGCCCAACGCGCCATGGACCAGCTCAGGAAGACCGGATTTGCCGGCCTCACCGAGGCCGAACGTATCCTCGCCACGGTGTGGCAGTTCGCCGCAGGCGTCGCCAACCACGGGTTCGCCGGCTACTACCTGAGCCGGCGCGGCGATCTCGCCTTCCATGCGCCCGCCGCGCTGCGGGCGATCGGGGCGCACGAGCTGGCGGCCCTCGCGGCGGAGGCCAACGCGCAATTCGGCGGCGGCGGTCCGTCGCCCGAGCCGCAGGTGCGCGCCGAACAGCTCCGGCTGCTCGGCGCCGAGGCGCACCGGCTTTTCGAGGCCCTCGAACGCCGCTACTTCGAGGCCGAGGAGAGCATCGATGCGTTGTTCGAGGCGTGGTACGAGCGGCAGAAGAACGCGGCGACTCCGGCGGCGTGACCGCGGAATGGCGCCGCCGCGCGGGTTCCGGGCTCGGCTCGGGAGCGGGAGACGATCCCGTGGCGGCGGTGCGGTTGCCACAACCCGCGCGAGGGACTAGGAGAGGGCTTTCCGCCGCGCCATGCCTTCCTCCGATCGAAACTCCACCGACGCCGCGTTTGCCGCGATGCAACTCGCGGGCGCGCGCCGCCACGTCTTCCTGTGCGTGGGACCGGATTGTTGCAGCACCCTGGACGGACTGAAGACGTGGGATTGGCTGAAACGCCGCCTGAAGGAGACGGGCATCCCGGTGCTGCGGACCAAGGCCGCCTGCCTGCGCGTCTGCCGCGGCGGGCCGTGGCTGGTCGTGTATCCGGAGGGTGTGTGGTACGGCGGCGTCACGCCGGAGCGCTGCGAGCGCATCGTCGTCGAGCACCTGCAGGGCGGCGTGCCGGTCGCCGAGTGGGTGGCGGCGACTCATCCGCTGGTGGAGTGAGTCGGGCGCGGCCGCCACCGCGGGCGCGCGGGGGATTGCCTCGGCGGGGAATTCGCGTTTGTGATCCGGCCCCACCACGCACCATGCACATCCCCGACGGATTCCTCGATATGAAGACCGCTGTGACGGCCGCGGCGTTGGCGGCGGGCGGGCTCGGGCTTGCGTTGCGGCAGGCGCGGAGCGACTTGCCGCCGCGGCGCGTGCCGCTGCTCGGGCTGGGCGCGGCGTTCGTGTTCGCCGCGCAGATGGTGAATTTCCCGGTGCTCGGCGGGACGTCGGGCCACTTGATCGGCGGCGCGCTGGTGGCGGCGCTGCTCGGGGTGCCCGCGGCGGTGATCGTGATGACGACGGTGCTGATCGCGCAGTGTTTCCTTTTTGCGGACGGCGGAGTGACGGCGCTCGGGGCCAACGTGTTCAACATGGCGGTGGTGGCGCCGTGCGTGGGGCTGGCGGTGTTCCGCGGCGTGAGCCGACTGCTGCCGGGGCTGCGCGGGCAGGTGGCGGCGCTGGCGTTCGCCGGCTGGTGCTCGACGGTGGCGGCGGCGCTGGCCTGCGCGGGGCAGCTCGCGTGGTCGGGCACGGTGGCCTGGCCGGTGGCGTTGCCGGCGATGACGGGTATCCACATGCTCATCGGGCTGGGCGAAGGCGCGATCAGCGCGCTGGTGTTTGCCGCGGTCGCGCGGACCCGGCCGGAGCTGGTCGGCGGCGCGGCAGGTGCGTTGCCGGCGGCGGCGGGCGGTGCGCGCGGCTTCGTGCGCCACGGACTGCTGGCGGCGCTGGGGGTGGCGCTGTTTGTGGCGCCGTTCGCCTGCCCGTGGCCGGACGGACTGGAGGCGGTGGCGGCGCGACTCGGTTTCGAGCATGCGGCCCGCGAGGCGGCGCCGGCGCCGATGCCCGACTACGTCTTCCCGTGGATCGGCCACGAGGGGCTGGCGACAGCGGCGGCCGGCGTGGTCGGCGCGCTGGTGGTCTTCGGGCTCGCGGTGTGGCTGAGCCGGGTCGTGACGCGCGGGCGTGGAGACGCCGGAAACGCCGACGAGCGGGCGTGAGTCAAGCAGGCGGGGGCCTGCGCCGTCTTGCGGGGCGTCGCTGGCGGCCGCGAGGCGCGGCGCCGCGGTTCAGCGGATCGGACGGACGACCGTGGAACCGGCCTCCTGGTACTTCACGGTCGAGCGGGCGGAGGCGCCGAGCTCGCGCAGTTTGCCGCAGGCGAAGTGCAGGGCGCCGTCGAGGTCGCGCAACTGCAGCTCGAGGCTGATCCAGTGGATCGTGCCGTCGGTGCCCTGGACGGAGCCGCCGCTGGTGACGTGGCCGAGATGGGCGAGCATGAGGGCCTGGTGCAGCGGCTTCTGGTACTTGCGCAGGCGGCGATCGGCCGTCAGCGGCTCGTCGATGCGCACAAACACCTTGTGCCCGGCCTTGTGTTGGCTCGCGGGCACCGGGCGGGTCTCCGACCGGAGGACCGAGGTCACTTTTTCCAGGAGGCGTTTCATAGGGAATCCTTTTCTCCGAACCGGGCCATCCTGCCTGTCGACCGGACGCCCGCCACTCGGCATTGGTCCATGGCCGAACGGCGGCGGCGGGGCAAGCTGTCTTTGGTCTGGCACTTCGTCCGGCCGGCCAGTTCGACTGTTGCGACAACGGGAGGGGTTGTCGGCGGCGGAGTCCGCCGCATTGTCGCGCCATGCCCTTCCCCCGTTTTCCCCTCGTGGTCGCCGCGGCGGCCTTGGTTGCAGTCGTGTCCGCCGGCGCCGCGGAGGCGACCGAGCGCCTCTCGGCCTCGTTCTTCCTCGCGCTGGGCCGGGCGCCGACGACGGCCGAGCTGAGGGACTGGGAACCTTATGCGGACGACCGCATGGCCGATCTGTTCGCCCGCCATCGGCGACAGCTCGCCGCCTCCGAGAGCGAGCGCCGCGGGGTCGCCAACCGCGCCTGGCGCGATGCGCTGGGAGGCGAACCCGGCGCGCACGACGCCGATCCGCTGGCCGCCGAAAACGGCACCTACGCCGAGCAGGTCGAGCGACTGCGCCGGACGCTGGTGGAGCGCGACGAGCAGTATCGGGCGGTGCTCGACCGGGCTTATCGGCGGGTGATCGGGCGCGGGCCGTTCGTGGAGGAGCTCGACTACTGGAGACAACATGCCGCGCTGCCCTACGCCGCTTTGGTCGGCTGTCTGGAGAACTGGGCGCGGCGCAACGCGCCGGGTCTCACGGTCACCTCCGGCGTGCCGGCGATCTGCGTGAACAGCGGCTTCCTGACGACGCTGCGGTTGTCGCCGGCGGTGGCCGCCGAGGTGCGCGTCGCCGCGGGATTGTCGCCGGCGGGCGATCCGGCGCTGGCGCTCGCGCGGGGACACAATGTGGTCATGCCGGGTGCCGCCGAGGCGGTGAGCGTGGGCGGGGTGCACTTCGCGGCGATCGGCGCGGCGCAGCCGGCGGCGCAATGAGCGGGATCGCTGGATACTGAGCGGGCGCGGCGCCGGCCGGCGGAGCCCGGAGTCTGCGCGCGGGCCTTGCGTTCGCCCGCCCCGGCCGCTTGGCTGGGGCGGCCATGAGCGAACTGCCGGACTGCTTCTACTGCCGCAAGGACCAGCGCTTGCACGACCTGATGATCGAGATCGCGCCCCTGGGCGCCTCGACCCTCTACCTGTTCCGTGAGCAGACCCATCCCGGCCGCTGCGTGGTCGCCTACCGTGGCCATGTGAACGAGCTGTTCGAGCTGCCGGCCGCCGAGCTGGCGCTGTTCATGCAGGATGTCGCACGGGCGGCGCGGGCGATCAAGACCGCCACCGGCGCCAAGAAGATCAACTACGGCGCGTATTCCGACAAGCTGCCGCACCTGCACTTCCATCTCGTGCCGAAATACGAGGGTGGCGCCTCCTGGGGCTCGACCTTCGAGATGATGCCGGCCGACAAACGCCTGCTCGACGAGGCCGGCTACGCCGCCCAGCTCGCCGCGATCAAAGCGGCGCTGTGATCGGCTCGCGCCGGCTCAGCCAGGCTCCGCCCAAGCGGCCTCGGCAAGCTGCGGCCCCACGACCGCACATCTGCGGCTCCGAGGTGTCCGGCCAGTCCATTGCCTGGACACGATCGCGCTGTACCGGCGAGACAACCGCCGGCGCGTCGCGAAGGGCGCGGAGTGCCGGAGCTACTCGACGGTGATCTTCACCGCGGCGGCGCACTCGCGGGCGCGGGTGCGCGCCTCCTCGACCGTTTCGCCGGTGGCGACCACGACGCCGAGGCGGCGATGGCCGCGACACTCGGGCTTGCCGAAGAGGCGCAGGTGCGTCTCCGGTACGGCCAGCGCGCGGTCGAGGCCGGAGAAGGCCGGGGTGCCGTCGCCCTCGCCGAGCAGGGCGACGCTGAAGGCCGGGCGCAGCAGCCGGATCGGCGGCACGGGCAGGCCGAGGATGGCGCGGGCATGGAGGGCGAACTCGGACCATTGCTGGCTGCCGATCGTCACCAGGCCGGTGTCGTGCGGCCGCGGACTCACTTCGCTGAAGATGACTTCGTCGCCGCGCACGAAGCACTCGACGCCGAAGAGGCCCCAGCCGCCGAGCGCACCGACCACCGTCTTCGCGATCTCCTCGGCGCGCGCCAGCGCGGCGGGCTTCATCGGGCAGGGCTGCCAGCTCTCGCGGTAGTCGCCGTCGATCTGCACGTGGCCGACGGGCGGGCAACACTGGATGCCGTTGCTCGCGGAGACCGTGAGCATCGTGATCTCGTAGTCGAACCGGATGAACCCCTCGACGATGCAGCGGCCGGCGCCGGCGCGCGCGCCCTCCTGGGCGTACTTCCAGCAGCGCGGGAGATCGGCGGGGGACTTCACGACGCTCTGGCCGTGGCCGCTCGACGACATGATCGGCTTGAGCACGCAGGGGAACCCGAGCGCGGCGGCCGCCGCGGTGGCCTCCGCCTCTGTCGCCACGAAACGGTACGGCGAGGTCGGCAGCTTGAGCTCCTCGGCGGCGAGGCGGCGGATGCCCTCGCGGTTCATGGTGAGCTGGGCGGCGCGGGCGGTCGGCACCACGCGTTGTCCGTTCTGCTCGAGATCGACGAGCGTATCGGTGGCGATGGCCTCGATCTCGGGCACGATGAGATCGGGCTGCTCGGCGGCGACCACGCGGCGCAGCGTCTGGGCGTCGAGCATGGGGAAGACGTGGCAACGGTGCGCGACCTGCATGGCCGGGGCGTGCTGGTAGCGATCGCAGGCGATCACCTCGCAGCCGAGGCGCTGCAGCTCGATGACCACCTCCTTGCCGAGTTCGCCCGAGCCGAGCAGGAGCACGCGCGTGGCGCCATTGGTGAGCGGAGAGCGGAGGGACCCCGGGGAGAACATGATCGGCCGATCTTCCGGGCGGGGTGGCGGGGCGCAAACCGGATTCGTGCGGGCGCGCCGCGCGGGTGCGGGCTTGGCAACGGTGGGGCCGCGCGGTAACCACGGGCCCATGTCCACCGCACCGGTTGTCGTCTACGCCTATGCCCGCTGCAGCACGTGCCGGCGGGCGCTCGGGTGGTTGCGCGAGCGTGGCGTGGCCTTCGAGGAGCGCGCGATCGTCGAGCGGCCGCCGACCGAGGCCGAACTGCGGCGGATGCTGCAGTGGCAGCAGGGCAACCTGCGCCGGTTGTTCAACACCTCCGGGCTGGAATACCGCGCGCAGAATTTGGCGACGAAGCTGCCGACGCTCGACGAAGGCGCGGCGTTGGCACTGCTGGCCGGAAACGGCCGGCTGGTGAAGCGCCCCTTCGTGCTCGGACCGGACTGCGGGCTGGTGGGCTTCGACGCCGCGAAGTGGGCGGCGGCGGACTGGCCGAAGGCGGGCTGAGCGAAGGGGCGACCGCTGCGGCTCAGCCGGCGCCGCGCAACCGGGCGAGCAGGGCGGGGAGTTCGCGCAGGTTGTCGAGCGCGTGGAACCGCGGGTTATCGGTCGGCGCGGGGACCTTCTCGTGCGCCCAGATCAACGGATACGGGATGTAGGCGCCGTGGCCGCCGAGGGCGAGGATGGGCAGGATGTCGGAGCGCAGCGAGTTGCCGACCATGAGCAGGTTCCCGGCGGCGATGCCGTGGCGGGCCAGCACGCGGGCGTAGGTCGCCTCGTCCTTCTCGGAGACCACCTCGCAGGCGACGACCTGGGGCGCGAGGCCGGAGCGGGCGAACTTGCGCTCCTGATGCCGCAGGTCGCCCTTGGTGATGACGATGATCCGGTAGGTGGCGGCGAGCGCGGCGACGGTCTCGGCGGCGCCGTCGAGCAGTTCGACCGGGTGGGCGAGCATGTCCTTGGCGCCCTGGATGAGGGCGCGCAGTTCTTCGGCAGGGATCTTGCCTCCGGTGAGGTCGATCGCGGTCTCGATGGCGGAGAGCGCGAAGCTCTTCACGCCGTAGCCGAAGAGGTCGAGGTTGCGCATCTCGGTGGCGTAGAGCGCCTGCTCGACTGTCCTCGGATCGTGGTGGCGGGCGAGCAGCGCCTGGAAGCGGCGGTGGTAGTCCTCGAAGATGGTCTCGCTGTGCCAGAGGGTGTCGTCGGCGTCGAAACCGAGGGCGGTGATCATGCGCGGGGCATTGTGGGCGCCGGCCCGCGGTGGTCGAGAAATTGTCCGTCCATGGGCGCTGCGGACCGTCCGCCCCCGGGGAATTGCGACAGCGGCGGGGCGCCGCCTTCCTGCCGGCATGCGGATACTTCGAATCCTTTCTGCCGTGCTCCTGCTCGGCGTGGTGGTGGCGACGGCGGCGGAGGCTTCGCCCCATGCGCGCGAACACGAGCGACGCGTTGTGGCGGTCGCGCGCCCGGGTGGCGAGGCGGGGGCGGCGGCGCGAGCTCCGGCCTCCACCGTTTCCCGGGCGGCGGAGACGGCGGCGGGCGATGAGGCGGAGGAGAGCTCGGCGCTGGGGCGGCTGCTGGTCTTCGGCGCGCTCCGGGCCGTCGTCTGCGCGCTCGCGGCCCTCGTCATGCTCGTGCTGGCGTGCCGCTATTGGGAAGTGGATATGCTGGTCAGCGGCTACCTGTTCTGCGGAGTGGCGTGCGGACTGGCCTTGTTCGCCGCGGCGATCGTGTCCGACCTGCTCTTCCCGGCGTTTTTCGGGGTCGTGGAACTCACCCTCAAGGGCAAGCTGCTGGTGGCCACGTGCTTTGTCGCGCCAACGCTGGTCGTGATGCTGCAGCGCTGCAGCTTCAGTCGCGACCTGGGTGCCTCGGTCCGCGTGGCGTTGGCCACCAGCGTGTGGTCTTTCTTCGCGTTACTCGCCCTGAACCACGTGCTGGCCGGCGTCGCTTTCGCGCTGCTCAACGCCAGCTGAGGCGAAACCGTTCCTCCCGCGTGAGGCGCGAGCTTGCACGCGCCGGCTCAGCCCAGGCGCCGTGCCACTCCGGCGGCCTTGGCCTGCGGCGACGCGCCGGAATAGCCTGCGGCTTCGCCGTCCGCGTCTGTCCACGGCCTGGAGACGGCCGTGTGGGGCGGCGCCGGCCTGGTTGATCAGCTCTTGGCGACCGGTGCGGCGGCGGCCTCGGGCACGGCAGGCGCGGGCGGGTTGCAGTGGATGTTCGCGAGGTGGTCGATGCCGTAGCGCTCGCCGAGCGCGGCGATCCGGGCCGGGTCGATGTTGCCGACGATGTTCACGAAGACGGCATCGTCGCTCTTCGCGAGCACGGTGACGGTGAGGCCCTCGATGGCGGAGTCGCGGCCGAGCTTCACGAAGACGGCGACGTCGTCGCCGTTGTCCTGCACGTTGACGGCGCGATGCCAGCCTTGGGCGGCGAGCTCGGTACGCACCTTCTGGACGCGGGCGGTGATGTCGGCGCGGTTCTGGTCGTCGAGACCGAGCACGTTCACGCGGATCTGTCTGAGGTCCTTGATGAGCGCGGCGGCGTCGGCATCCTTCCCTTTGGCGAGGACGGCGGCGAAGTTGAGCAGCGGCTCGGGGAGGTTGATCTCGACGCACTTGGTGCTGGCGGCGCCGGCGAGGGCGGGGCCGAAGTCGACGAAGCCCGGTTCGGCGGCGGTGGCGGAGGCGAGGGCGAGCCCGGTGGCGCAGGCCGCGGCGAGAAGAGTGGAGCGGAGGACGGATTTCATGGTGCTGGAATTTCGGAGGCAGGCCGGCGGGAACGAAGGCCGGCGATGTTCCCAATACCCGGTAGAGCGCGGAAAGTTGCAGGCAAGGTCACTGCAGACCTTTCGATCCCGACGAGGGGCGCGCGTCGAGCGACGGGTGCGCAACCGTGGGTGGCACGATCCGAGTCGTTCGTTCTCGGTCGCATCGTCTCGGTCTTCTGCCTCGCGGAACTCGGCTGCTCGAATCGCGGCTGATTGGGTGGCTCAGGCCGGTGGCACGGCGGCGGCCAGTTTCGCGCGCACGGTGCGGCGGTCGAGGTCGAGGCGGCGGGCGGTCTCCTCGATGTTCTGCGTGCGGGCGTAGACGCTGCGACAGTAGTGCGCGAGGAGCTGCTCGGCGGTCCAGGAGCCGGAGGCGAGGATGGCGTCCCAGTCGGGTGCACCGCCGCGGCGGCCGGTGGCGGGGCGCGGCCGGTATTCGCGGCGCAGGAGGATGTTGCGCACGCACTGCTCGAGCTCGCGGAAGTTGCCCGGCCACGCGTAGGCGGGGCCGAGCTCGCGCTGGATCCAGGAAACGACTTCGTCGGCCACGGCGGGCGCCTCGGCTTCGCCCACGAGCCGGCGCGCGATCACGCCGACGAGCAGGGCGAGGTCGGCGGGCGAGTCGGCGAGCTGTTCGCGCAACGCCGGCGTGGCGATCTGGTCGCCGCAGAGCCGGAAGAAGAAATCCTCGCGGAAGCGGCCGGCGCGGATCTCGGCCTCGAGGTCGCGGTTGGTGGCGGCGACGATGCGGCCGGCGAACCGGCGCGGCTCGCTCTCGCCGAGGCGTTGGAAGCCGCGCGCCTGGAGCACGCGGAGCAGTTTCACCTGGATCGAGGCGTCGACCTCGCCGATCTCGTCGAGGAAGACCGTGCCCTCCGCGGGGCAGACCTCGAGCCAGCCGGCGCGGTCGGCGAGCGCACCGGTGAAGGCGCCGCGACGGTGTCCGAAGAGTTCGGATTCGACGAGGGTGGGCGAGAGCGCGGCGATGTTGAGCGGGAAGAAGAGCTGGCCCGGCGTGCCGGCGAAGACGCCGCGGCGGACGTCGAAGGGCAGATGGCGCGAAAGGGCGAGCGCCTGTGCGACGAGCTCCTTGCCGGTGCCGGACTCGCCGGTGATGAGCGTGGTGAACTCGCCCATGCGGTTGTAGAGGCAGCGGCGGTAGCGCCGCAGGTCGTGGGTGAAGACCGATTGCCAGATCGCGGCACGCAACCGGGCCATCGGGCGCGACGCGCCCACGAGCGAGCGGTGGATGTGCAGGAAGGCGCGGCGTACCTGAAAGAAGAAGGCGAACAACGCCTCGGGCGGACACTCGTCGAGCAGAGTGACGCCGGGGCGGCGCAGGAGCCGTTCGATCTCGGTGGCGAACTCCCGGAAGTAGGGCGCGCGGTAGGCGCCGGTGGCCTCGGCGGTGGTGATGGTCTCGTCAAATCGCGCGCAGTAACGGTGGAAGGCGGCGAAGAGCACGAGGTCGGCGAAGCGCTCCGCGTCGGCCGCGGCGGGAGGGCGGGCGCCGGTCACGGGCCAGGAAGTCGCGAGGCGCTCGACGAGGGCATCGACGCGGCGGCGGATCAGGGCGAGGTTGGGCTGCGGGGCGCCGGTGCCACCGGCGCTGGAATCGGCTGGTTGCAGATTCCACTCGGAGCCCTCGCGCACGAAGTCGGCCGCGAGGGCGTCGCGCTCGGCCTCGATGCGCTCCGGCAGGAACGGGTTGGCGTAGACCAACCGCGCCACGGCATCCGCGAAATCCGTTTCGGCAGCGCTGAATTGCCCCATGCGACCGGATGATAGCTATCAATAAACGGCAGGCGAGTAACAAAAAATGTTAGTACCAAATAACCTCACGACCGTGAGCCTATTTGGAAAATAATGGTTATCAATGACATATGTTATTAGCGGCCGGAATGGCACGGCGTGAGCAAAGGGGTGGCGTTCACCAAATGCACACCATGAAAACCATCCGCTCGCTGCTTTTCGCCGCCACTGGGTTGTTGCTCGGAACTGGCTTGGCTACGGCTTCCGGCACGCTGACGCCCATCGGCGCACCCCAGTCGCCGATCCAGATTCGCGACCACCACGTCGACATCGTCATCAACAACGGCTTCGCCCGGACCGAGGTCACGCAGACCTTCTTCAACCCCAACGCCAAGGACCTCGAGGCCCTCTACGCCTTCCCGGTGCCGAAGAGCGCCAGCTTGTCCGAGATGACCATCTGGGCCGGCGAGAAGGAGATCCACGGCGAGGTTCTCCCGAAGCAGCAGGCGCAGCAGGTCTACGAAGAGGAGAAGGCCGCCGGCAACGACACCGGCCTCGCCACCAAGAACTCCTACCAGACCTTCGAATTTCGCGTCTCGCCCGTGCGCGCCAACGCCGAGACGCGCGTGCGCTTCGTCTATTACCAGCCGCTCGAGCTCGACACCGGCGTGGGCCGCTACCTCTACCCGCTCGAGGACGGCGGGACCGACGATGCCGGCGCCTCGTTTTGGACGCAGAACAAGACCGTCGAGGGCAAGCTCTCGATTTCGCTCGAGCTGAAGAGCGCCGCGCCGATCGCCGACGTGCGCGTGCCGGGCTTCGAGACCGCCGCCGCCGTGGAGAAACTCGCCGACGGCCACTACCGCGTGAAGCTTGAGCGCACCGCCGCGAAGCTCGAGCGCGACTTCCTCTTCTACTACCGCCTGCAGGACGGCCTGCCCGGGCGCATCGAGGTCATCCCGTATCGCGCTGCCGCTGACAAACCCGGCACGTTCATGATGGTTGTCACCCCCGGCGTCGACCTCGCCCCGCTCACCAACGGCGCGGACTACGTGTACGTGCTCGACGTCTCCGGCAGCATGGACGGCAAGATCGCCACGCTCGCCCGCGGCGTGGGCAAGGCCCTCGGCGAGATGAAGCCGCAGGACCGCTTCCGCATCGTCACCTTCAACGAGAACGCCCGCGAGGTCGTGCCCTGGACGGCGGCCTCGCCCGAGGCCGTGCAGCGCGCGCTCGCCACCGTGCAGGCCCTCCAGCCCGGCGGCAGCACCAACCTCTACGACGGCCTCCAACTCGGTCTCCAGAACACGGACGCCGACCGCGCCACCTCGCTTGTGCTCGTGACCGACGGTGTGACCAATACCGGCGTCGTCGACCCGAAGGAGTTCGCGAAGCTGCTGCGCAAACAGGACATCCGCGTCTTCGGTTTCCTGATGGGCAACAGCGCCAACTGGCCGCTCCTGCGCGTGGCCGCGGAGGCCAGCGGCGGCTTCTACACCGGCGTCTCCAACGACGACGACATCCTCGGCCAGATCCTGCTCGCGAAGTCGAAGATCTGCTTCGAGGCGATGCACGACGCGCAGCTGAAGATCGGCGGTGTTCGTGTCACCGAGACCACCGGCGACTACCCCGGCAAGCTCTACCGCGGCCAACAGCTTGTCGTGTTCGGCCGCTACGAGCAGGCCGGCCCGGCGAAAGTTGAGTTGCGCGCCCGCATCACCGGCGAGGACAAGACCTACGCGACCACCTTCAACTTCCCCGAGACCGACACGGAGAATCCCGAGATCGAGCGCCTCTGGGCGATGAGCCTGTGCGAGCAGATCGAGGCCGGCCGCGACCGTGGGGACACCGACGCGAAGGAGGCCGACGCCGCCATCCGCGACCTCGGCACCTCGTACCAGATCGTCAACGACCAGACCGCCATGGTCGTGCTCGACGACGCCAGCTTCGCCAAGCGCGGCATCGACCGTCGCAACCAGCAGCGCGTGGCCACCGAGCGCCAGGCGCAGACGGTGCGCGCCGCACAGCCCGCCCGCGACGCCCAGGTCGACCAGGCGCAGCCCGCCTTCTCGCGCCCCGCGCCCTCGATCGGTGGCGGCGGCAGCGGCGGCGGTGCGCTCGACCGTGGCAGCGTGGTCGCACTCCTCCTGACGCTCCTCACCGCCGTCGCTCTCGTGCGCGTGGCCGAGCGCAAACGCCGCGAGCGCGAGCAACTCTGAACCGTCGAGTCTCTCGACATTGCCCAATCCCATGAAGACCTTCGCTTCCTCCCTGTTGTGTGCCGCACTCGCCTTGGGCTGTGGCACGGGCCGCGCCGTGGCCGCTCCTGATTCGGCCGCCACCGGCTCCCGCATCGGTGTCTATGACTCACGCGCCATCGCCGTCGCTTACGCCGGTTCGCCGGTGCACGAGCAGCGGCTCGCCGCGGCGACAGCCGAACGCCGCAAAGCCCGCGAGTCGCGCGATTCCACCACCGTCTCCCGGATCGAGGCCGAAGGACAGGCGCAGCAGAAGCTTTTGCATCGCCAGGCCTTCGGCCAGGAGCCGGTCGACGACATCCTCGCGCAGATCCCCGCCGAAGTGGCTGCTGTCCGGAAGGCCCACGACATTGCCGTGCTCGTCTCGAAATGGGACGAGGCTGCGCTCGCGGCCCAGCGAGGGTGGGAGACCGTCGACATCACCGAGGCCTTGGTGGATGCGCTGCGTCCCAACGCGCGGCAGCGGCAGCGGGCGCTCGAAATCCGAGCACAGCCACCTGCCAAGAATTGAGCCGGTCGCTCGCGCAATGCGACGGCCGGCGGTGAACCGCGGCCCGGGCTGATTCCCGTCCAGCCCGGGCCGCTTTCGCTTCGCCTCCGTTCTCCACCGGCTCGCACGCACTCATCGTGAAACTCAAATCCGTTGTCATCTGCACTGCGCTTTCGCTCGGTCTCGCACTGCTCGCTACTCTTGGCTTCCCGTCCAGAGTCACGGCAAGGAAAGCGGCCGCCGCCGGTGAACGGCTTGAGGTGCTCGCATTCGAAAAGGAGGGAAACCCGGAGCTTCAGTCTGTTGTGAGCGACCTGCGCGAGGCGAACAAGCACCTCTATGTGGAAGGGGCTATCCAGTGGCTGCTTCAGGTCCTTTCGGCGGGTTCTTCGGCTGGCGCACTCTCGGTCTGCCTCTGGAAGACCAGGAATGCAGAGCCATCGCGCGGACCATCCAAGAATGGCGTCCTTGGGATGTATCCCCTTCGTTAACCGGAACCACATCATCGTGCCCCGTCGCTTCCCCTTCCTTACCGCTGCGCTCACCGCTCTCGCTCTTGCGGTCGGGCTCATCCCGGGCGCGGCGGCCGCCGGCCAGTACGATCGCGCCGCGCTTGCCGCCGGCCAGCTCTGGCGGCTTGTCACCGGGCATTGGGCACACTGGGGCGGCGAGCATCTCGCCTGGGATTTGCTCGTCTTCGCCGTATTCGGCGCGTTGTTGGAACGGCGCTCGCGCCGCACCTTTGCGCTCGTCGTCGCAGGCTCGGCGCTCGCGATCTCCGCGGCGCTCTGGTTCGCGGCGCCGCAGTTCCAACTCTACCGCGGGCTCTCCGGTGTGGACTCGGCGCTGTTCACCGCGTTCTTCGCGCAGTTGCTCCGCGACGCTTGGCACGAGCGATCGCCGCTCCAGGGCAGCGTGCCGGCGCTCGCGTTGGCGGGCTTCGTGGGCAAATCGGCGTATGAACTCGCCACTGGCGCGACGCTTTTTGTCGACACCTCCGCGGCCTTCGTCGCCGTGCCGCTCGCGCACCTCGCGGGTGCGGCGGTGGGCTTGGTGGCAGGCTCACGGTTCCTCGCGGACCAACGTTGCCCGCGGCACCTCCCGCGCGCGACAGCGTTGGAGGCAACACCGTCCACCTCGGACTGTCTGCTGCGGCGGAATCGCGAGCCGGCGGGGTGATCAGGCCAGCCCCCGCCGCGCCACCTCGTCCTCGCCCCAGCCGAGGTAGTGGCCGAGTTCATGCAGGTAGGTGATGCGGACCTCCTCGCGGTAGCGGGCGAGGTCGCCGTCGGTTTCGTCCCAGAGGTTCTCAAGGAAGAGCAGGATCTGCGGCGGCGGGCCCGGCTCGGCGGTGGCCTCCTGTCCGTGGTGCGGGCCGACGAACAGTCCGAGGATGTCGGGCTCGACGTTTTCGTCCTCGAGCATCGGTCCCTCGGGAAACGCCTCGAGCGAGACCGGGAGTTGCTCCGCGAGGACGCGGATCTCCGCGGGCAGCTTGGCGCGCGTGCGGTCGACGGTTTCCTGCGCGAGGCGGCAAAGCTCCTTCCAATTCATCGCGGCCGGGTGTGACGCCATCGCGCGGCCGGGGCAACAGCAGAGGCGGGGTGCGGGAGTGTCGCCAGGTCGCCCGCACGGCGGCGCACGCATCAGCACGGATTCGGGCCGACGCGGCAGCATCCCGGATGCTCCACCCGTAGGTCCGGTCTCCGACCGGACGCGAGGGGAGTGGGTCGAAGGGCGAGGCGGGAGCTGTCGGCGTCCGGTCGAAGACCGGACGCACGGGCGCTGGGCGCCGACGCGTGGGCGGGACCCGCTCCGAGACGGAACCGTGTATCCGAGGAAATCGGAAGCATCACGCGGCCACCGGCGGCGGGGTGCTGCGCCGGGCGAGCTTGGTGATCAGCGCGACCGCCCCCACGACGAGGAGCACGGGCAGCGCGATGGGCAGCGCGATCGCCACGACGCTGCAGGCGAGGGCCAGCAACAGCGCCAAAGCGACCAGGAGGGCGGTCCCACCGCCGACGGCGAGCAGTCCCAGAATCAGGACGCCACCGATCACCAGCAGCGCCAACGCGGCGAGGCCGCCGATGAATCCACCGAAGAGGTGGCTGGTGAGCGCGGGGAGTGTGAGCAGCACAAACACCATCAGCCCAAGGAGAAGGGAGACCTTCAGGAAGGTTTTCATGCCTCCAGCACCCGCGGCCCGCGAAAAAGTTGCAGGGAAAACGCGAGCTGGCGCGTTCCCTGCAAAGAGGCGCTGCGATGACCAAACCCGACCGCGCCTGACCGCTCCCGGCTCCACCGGACCGGCGGCGCCCATCCACACCACCATGAAGACACACCCGACCCCTTGCCCAGAGATGCCGTCCGAGACGGCGCTTTTCGACGCGCTGCTGCTCATCGTGGCCGGCGCGGCCTTCGAGGCGCAGACGCGCGGCGCAGTGAAGCCGTTCGGCAAGCAGCGCCTCACGCTGCGGGCGCTGGCGGCCCGCCTTGCCGGGGCGCATTGAGTCGTGGCACGGCCCAAGTCGCGTGGGCCGGCCGCACGCAACCGCCGCGACGCGACGCGCGCCAGCGCGCCGGCCCAACCAATCGCTTCCGCGGCGGAGCGCTCGCAGGCGGCGTTCGGTGCGCGGGCGGCCGCGCCGGGCTTGTCTAGCAGGCTGCTGAAAAAGTCCGAGATTGGTTGAACGAAACGCGGCGTACTTG
>DAOOFR010000038.1:0-22798 GCA_035415285.1 Opitutaceae bacterium | reverse complement strand
TCAAACGGTACTTCGCCTCCGAGTTGGAGATGGAACTGGGCGACCTGCGCGCGAAACTGCTGCTGGGGTTTCTCCTGAAGGAGATCGGTCCGCTGGCCTACAACCGCGGTGTGCAGGATGCGGAGAAGTTCTTCCGCGCGAGGCTCGAGGACCTGTCCGCCACGTGCTTCGAACCGCCGTTCAGATACTGGCGAGAGAGCCGGAAGCGGTGAGGTGGCGCGCACGGCTCCGGGTTGGTGAAGGAGCCGGCCCCCGGTCCGTGGGGGCGTGTTGGTCCCGCGGGGATGTCTCCGCTTACAGGAGCTTCTCGAGCGCGCGGTGGTCGGTCTTGCCGGTGCCGAGCTTGGGGATCTGCGACACGACCCGCAGCTCGCGCGGCATGGCGAGGTTGGGCAGGCCCTTCTCACGGAGCACGGCACGGATCGCCTCGAGGGTGAGCCGGGGCTCGTTGGTGGCGGCGAGCAGGCGCTCGCCCTTGTCCTCGTCGGGCCGGGCGACGATCGCGACGGCGCAGCGCAGGCCGTACTGGGGGAACGCGCCGGCGAGGGCGTCCTCCACGGCGCCGAGGCTGACCATCTCGCCGCTGATCTTGGCGAAACGTTTCAGGCGCCCTTGGATACGGATGAAATTCTCGGCGTCGATCGTGACGATGTCGCCGGTGTCGTACCAGCCGTCGAGCGCGCGGAACTTCGCGTTGGGCTCGGGGTTGAGGTAGCCCTTCATCACGTTGGGGCCGCGGACGAGGAGGCGCCCGCCCTCGGGCACGCCCTCGACGGGCTCGAGGCGCGCCTCCATGCCGGGGACGAGCTTGCCGCCGGTGCCGGCCTTGGGCGCGAGCGGGACGTTCACCGCGATGCCGGGGCTGCACTCGGTGGCGCCGTAACACTCGAGGATGCGCACGCCGAAGCGTTGGGCGTAGAGCGCGGCGGTGGTTTCCTGCACCTTCTCGGCGCCGGCGAAGAGGTAGCGCAGGAAACGGAAATCGTACGGGTGCGCGCGGCGGGCGTAGAGATTGAGGAACGTGTTCGTCGCGACCAGCAACGTGCTGCGCTGCATGTAGACGGCGGTCGGCACGATGCGGTAGTGCAGGGGCGACGGGTAGAGAAAGGTGCGGAAACCGCGCAGGAGCGGCAGGAGAAAGCCGGCGGTCACTCCGAAGCTGTGGAAGAGCGGCAGCGCGCAGAACATCCGGTCGTCGTCGGTGAGGTCGCTGACGGTGAGGAGCTGGCGGACGTTGGCCAGCAGGTTGGCGTGCGCGAGCTCCACGCCCTTCGGCACGCCCTCGGAGCCGCTGGTGAAGAGCACGACGGCGGTGGGGTCGGCGTCAGTGAACTTCGGGTACGGCAGGCGGAGCAGGCCGGCGAGCGCGGCGAGTTTCGCCACGGCGCCGATGCGGGGGCGGACGTCCTCGAGGTAGAGCAGCTCGAGCCCGGCGGCGGTGAGCGACTCGAGCTTGAGCTTCGCCTTCTCGACGAAGGCGCGGGAGGTTATGATCTGCTTCAGCCCGGCGAGCTGCGCGCAGGTGAGCATGATCGCGGGGCCGGTGGAGTAGTTGAGGAGCGCGGGCGTCTTCCCGAGCGACCAGAGCGAGAGCAGGGTGACGGGCGCAGCGTTGACGTTGGGCAGCAGCACGCCGACGCGTTCGGCGCCGGGGGCGAGGAGGGCTCGCCACTGGCGGGCGAGGAGAGTGGCGCCGATGAAGAGGCGGCGGTAGGTGAGCGTGCCGTTGATGTCGCCCAGGATCGGCTTGTTGCCGGCGAGGCGGGCGGTCTCGCGGAGGGCCGCGGGGATCGTGCGCGGGCCGAAGGCGTGCTCCACGGCGAAGCGCTGCTCGCGCATGCGCTCCAGGGCCCAGTCGCCGAGGCGGTCGCGGGCGTCGGCGGTGTTCATGTGGCCGACGGTGGGCGGCGTGAGCACGTCGCTGAAGTGCACGGACACGCGGGGAAACCAGCGTTTGCGGTCGGGGTTGCGCGACCACGGCAGACGATGGGCGCCGCGCAGGTGGGCGGTGATGACCTTGGCGTCGGTGCGGTGGAGGAGGAACCCGGTGCCGTCGAAGAGTTTCATCAACGAGCCGGTGAGGGAGATGCGCCCCTCGGGGAAGAGCACGAGGCGGCCGCCGGCCCGGAGGTGCTCGGCCATGTGTTTGGCGGCGTAGGGGGAGAGCGGATCCACCGGGAAGGTGCGGCGGCTCTGCATGATCCAGCGATGGACGAAGGTCGTCTGCGCGGTGGTCGAGGAGGTGACGAAGCGCCAATCGCCCTCGAGGCAGACGCCGAGGAAGAGCCAGTCGAACCACGAGACGTGGTTGGGCAGGAGCAGGACCGGACCGGGGGTGCGCAGCACCGCGGTGTTGTACGCGCGGAAACGGAAACAGAGGCGGAGGAGGAAGCGGAGAAAGGCGAGCATCGCGGTGGAGTGATGGCGGAGACGGAAGAGGAGAATCTGGAACTCAGGAACTCTGGAAAATGATGGGCGATGGGATTCGCGGACTGAGTGTGGAGCCGAATCAGGGAAGGTGAGAATCGTGGGACGGCGGGATGAAGCTTGTTCGGGTTTCCTGATTTCCTGAGTTCCAGATTCTTCCGGTTCAGGACGGGATGGGCGGGAGCGGGGCCTGGTGCCGCTCGTCTTCGGCGCGGGCGGCGGCGAGGCCGCGACGCTCGTCGACGAAGAGCGTGAGCACGCCGCCGGCGGTGAGGAAACCGAGAAGCACCAGCAAAGCGGCGGGCGTGCCCCAGGCGTCCTTGGCGAAGCCGAACGGGATCGTGCAGACGGCGGCGAGCTTGAAGACGAGGCCCCAGAGTCCGAAGAATTCGGCGCTGCGGCTGGCGGGGGTGAGATAGCCGACGAACGCGCGGTTGGCCGAACCGAGCGAACCGAGGCCGAAACCGATGAGGTTGCCGATCAGCCAGAGCGGCCAGGTCGGGAACGCGGCGGGATCGGCGGCGTGGGCGCGCAGCCACGCGAAGGCCGCGAAAGCGGCGGTGGTGACGATCCAGACGCCGAGCAGGAGCATGGTGGTGCGCTTGTGGCCGAGCCGGTCCTGATAGAAGGTCGGCAGCAGCGTTCCCAATACACCGGATACAGTGATGACGGCGACGAAGAGCACGAGCTGGATGTCGTCGAACCCGAACTCCTGCGCGAGGATCGAGGCGAACATGATGATCACCGACATGCCGGTGCCGTAGAGGAGCGAGGCGGCGAAGAGCGTCGCCACGTCGCGGAAGCGTCGCGCGTGTCCCACCGAGTCGGCCAGGCGGCGGAACCCGGCGGTGAGCAGCGGCGGGCGAGGCCGGGCGGCGGGCGCGGGGTGCTCGCGCAGGAAGAGCAACGTGGGGATCGCGAAGGCGAAGAACCACAGACCGGCGAAGACGAAGACGGGCCGCCACGAGTCGGGCGACTTCCACCCGAACGCCAGCATGCCGCCCGCGGTGAGGCCGAGCAGGAGAAGCGCGGCGAAATAGGCGCACGCCCACGAGAAACCGGAGACGCGGCCGAGGTTCTCGCGCTCAGCCAGCTCCGGCAGGAAGGAGGCGAGAAAGTTCTCGCCGATGGAGAAGAGGAAGTTCGCCGGGAGGTAGAGCAGGACGGCCAGCCAGAACTGCCCGGGGCCGATCAACGCGAGCCCGCAGGTGAATGCGGCGCAGAGGAAGCCGGTGAGCAGCAGCCAGAGTTTCTTGCACGCCCGCTCGTCGGCGATGGCGCCGGCGAGCGGCGAGGCGAGCACGACCAGCAGCATGCTGGTGGCGTAGGTGAGCGCCCAGAGCAGGTCGTCGCGGGCCGGATCGCACACCACGACCTGTTGGAAGAAGACCGAGAACAGGAGGGTGTTGATGACGAGCGTGAACGACTGGTTCGCGACGTCGAAGGAGATCCAGGACCAGAGCTGGCCCTGCCGGGGCAGACCGCGCAGCGGATAGAGGCGGGAGAGCATGGACGGTGACCGGTGACCGGTGGACGGTGGGCGGTGGGCGGTGGAACGGTGGAGCGACTTGCCCTGCGCCGGTCAAGCAGCCGGCGGTGTGCCGCGCGTGTCGGCGAACACCCGGACGAGGGCCGTTTCGAACGCGACGATCGAGAAGGGCTTGTCGATCAGGACATCGACTCCGCTTTCCTGGAGCCGGGCGCGTTCGTCGTCGTCGATCCGGCCACTCATCACAATCAACGGACCGGTGTAGGGCAGGGCGCGGGCGCGCCGGGCGAGCTCCGCTCCGGTGAGCCCCGGCATGTTCAGGTCCATGATCACCGCGTCGAAGGCGGCGGGATCGGCGGCCAAAGCCTCCCAGGCCGCGAGACCGTCGGCCACCGCGGTGACGTGGTGGCCCTGACGTTGCAGCAGGCGGGTGACGACCCGGGACACCGAGATCTCGTCCTCGGCGAGGAGGAAGCGGCGGTGGGCGGTCGCCGGCGGTGGCGGCTCCGGGGACGGGGCAGGACCAGCCGCAGCGGCGGGGACGTTGCGCACGGGCAGGCTGAGATGGAACGCCGAGCCCTCGTCGGGGGTGGAGTCGACATCGATGCGTCCCCCAAACTCGGTGACAAGATGCCAGATGGTGGCGAGCCCGAGGCCGGTGCCGCTGCCCACGCCCTTGGTGGTGAAGAACGGCTCGAAGAGGCGCTCCCGGACCGCGGGGGCCATGCCGCAGCCGTTGTCGCGCACCGTCAGCCGCAACCACTGGTCGATGCCGTCGGTGGGGCGGGAATCCTGCGGGGTGAGCGCGATGAGCGGGAGCTGGACGGCCGCGACCGAGATGCGGGCGGCCCAGTCGGGGCTTGGCGGCCGGGCGAGTTTCCCCGCGAGGGCGTCGCGGGCGTTGAGCAGCAGGTTGAGGAGGATCTGTTGCAGGTCGCCGGGCGGCAGATGCAGCGGCGGCAGCGTGGCCGGCAGATCGACGGCGATCGCGATGCGGCGGTCGAAGGTGTGGCGGACGAGCGCGATGGTCGACTCGACGATGGCGGGGAGCTCGACCCGCTCCGGTTGCGAGTCGGTGCGGCGGCCGAAGGTGAGGAGCCGGCGGGTGAGGGCGCCCGCGCGGCGGGCGGCATCGGCGATGAGGGCGAGCTCGTCGCGCACCGCGGGGCGGTCGGCGCACTGGCCGAGCAGCAGCTCGGTATTCAGTGTGATGGGAGTGAGCAGGTTGTTGAACTCGTGCGCGATGCCGCCGACGAGTTCGCCGATCGCCCGCAGACGGCGGCCCTGGGCGAGCTCGGCATCCTTGAGCTTGCGGGTGGTGATCTCCTCGGAGAGCAGGCAGCAGCGCGGCGGAAGCCCGGGCAGGATGAGCGGCACCACGGCGGCGGAGAAATGCTTGCGGAGGTGCTCCGACTCGAACTCGAAACGGAGGGTCTCGCCCTGGACGGTGCTGCGGTCGAAGCGTTCGCGCCAGAACTGGAGCCGGTCGGCGGGCAGTCCCGCGGTGATGGCCAGGCCGGGCGCGGTGGCCGCGGTGCCGAGCTGGCGAACGCCCTCGGGATTGATCGAGAG
This sequence comes from Opitutaceae bacterium, assembly GCA_035415285.1. Classification (GTDB taxonomy): domain Bacteria; phylum Verrucomicrobiota; class Verrucomicrobiia; order Opitutales; family Opitutaceae; genus CAJCBL01. Next base: position 17,310 of record DAOOFR010000038.1, on the reverse strand, counting down.
GAGGTACCAGTCGTCGGCGCGGCGCTCGACGACGCCGAGCGCGAGCGGCAGGTGCTCGTAGAGGGCGCGCAGGAGCAGCTCGGATTGCTGGAGCGCGGCGGCGGCGGCCCGCGAGGCGGTGACGTCCTGCACGGTGCCGAAGGTGCCGTCCTGGCGGCCGGAGGCCTCGAAGGTGGGGCGGCCGCGGACGTTGAGGATCTTGCGGTGGCCGGCGGGGGTTTCGATCGTGATGTCGAAATCGTAGGGTTCGCCGCCGCGGCGGGTGCGCTCCAACGCCTCCTGCCAACGGGCGCGGTCGGCGGGGATCGCGAGCGCGGCGAGCCGGTCGAAATCCGGCACGGCGCCGGCGGGGTCGCATTCGAAGATTCGGTACGTCTCTTCCGACCACTCGGCGGGGCTGGCGGGGTCCGAGGGGCGGCGGGCGTGTCCGAGGCGGGCGAACTGCTGCGCTTCGGCGAGGGCCTCGTGGCTCAGGCGCAGCTCCTCGGCCTGCCGGGCGAGGCGGCGGCGCAGCAGGTGTTGCCGGCGGAGCAGCGCCATCGTGACCAGCAGGGCGAGCGCGAGCACGGCCGCGGCGGGGCCGAGCATCTCGCGCAGGCTTGCCGGGCGGCTCTCGTAGCGGCCGAACCAGTGCGCGTAGATCTCGCCCAGGCGGCCGGTGGTGGAGAGCGTGGCGAGCGCCTCGTTGATCTGCTCGAGCAGTTCGCGATCGTCGGGGCGGGTGGCGATGCAGAAGACGACGCGGAAGTCGCGCAGGTCCCAGCCGAGGGGGCTCACGTTGCGCAATCCGAGATGGTGGGCCTGCGTCAGGCCGGTGAGCCGGCTGGTGAGCACAGCGTCGACCTGGCCGGCGGCGAGGGCGCGCATCGCCTCACCGCTGGTGGCGAGCTGGAACAGGGCGGGGTCGAACCCGCGGGAGAGCAGGTAGTCGTGCGCCTGCACGTGGCCCGCCACCCGGGCGCGGAGCCGGCCGAGATCGGCGATCGTCGCGTACCGGCTGTCGCCGGTGCGCACGAACAGGTCGCCGGTGTTCACCAGGATCGGTTGCGAGTAGAGGGCGTGGGGGGAGCCGCGCTGGTTGGCGTGGAACTGGCCGATGTCGTGGCGGCCGGCCCGCAGGTTCTCCACGTCCTCGGCCGAGGTGCTCTCGGTGCGCTCCAGCCGGACGTGCATGACTTCCGCCACAGCGTCGAGCAGGTCGACCCCGTACCCGGTGAGGCGCCCGTCCCGGTCGCGGAAACTGTAGGGAAAATTGTCGGTCGCGGCGCCGACGGTGAGAACACGTTCCGGCGCGGGCTGGTCGGCGGCCAACGCCGAAGCCGCAGCGAGCGACGCGCCGAGCCCCACGGCGAGCAGACCGAGGCGCCGAAGAAGTGCGCGGGCCGGGGCGTGGTGCGGGACGAAGGCCACAGGTGGGACCGGGGAGGTCGGGGGCAGATTGGCGAAGCCCGTGGCCCACTACCACGAAAAAGGAGGGCGGCGGCGCGATCGGGTGCCTGCCGCAGAGCGCAGCGAGGATGCCGCTGGTCCCGGCAGCGCGCAGGTGCCGCCACCGCGCCGGCCTGCCGCTGCGGTTCAGGGGTGCGCGCGCGCGGTGTGCAGCCAGGGCAGGCCGAGGGCGGCGCGGTCGAGGCGGCGGGCGAGCTCAAGCAGGGCGGCGCGGACGCGGAAGTACTCCGAGGGGCGGTTGCGGGCGTGCCAGAGTTCGGAGACGTCGGCCTCGAAGCGGCGCAGGTCGTTGGCGATCGCGGCGGCGTCGAGGCTGCGCGGGACCTTGCGCTTCCTGGCGAAACAGACGAGCAGGCCACCGAGGGCCTGCAGGAGCGCCTGACCGCGGGCGCCGACGAGCGCCTCGCGCAAGGCGAGCGGATCCTGCGGCTGCGCGGTGGCGGCGACCTGGGCGAGTCGGGCGCGGAGCTTCTCGAGCTTCTCGTAGGCGGCGAAGGCGGCGGCGGGATCCAGATTCAGGATGCCGACGGGGAGGCCGGTGGCGGCGTCCCACCAGTCGGCGGGGCGGTGCGGCGAGGGGTCGAACCAGAGCACGAGCTGCTTCCACGGGACGACGGCGGCGGAGCCGATCTCGCGCAGGAGCTTGGCGTACGACTGCGTGGCGTCGCCGATCTCGAGGGTGTCGAAGGCGGCGTCGAACGCGGCGGCGGTGGTGGCTTTGGTATTCCAGGACGCAGCGGCGCCGAGGAGCAGCCCGTGGTGGCTGTTGCCCAGGAAGTTGATGTGGCCGCGGTCGCCCCAGTCGGTGTTGAGGAAACCGGCGGCGCCGGTCTTCCGGCCGCGTTGGGCGAAGCCGAGGATGTTGGCGGTGGCGGTGTCGAGGTCGTTCACCCAGCGGTCCCAGCCGCAGCAGCCGGGGCAGACGTAGAACGCGCGGCCGGCCTTCTTGAAGAGCGCGCTCTTGGTGTCGTGGAGGTCGGCGGAGTAGTCCCAGTCGAGCGCGATCGAGTCGGCGGGGACCTCGGGGACGAGCTCGGGGTGGTTGCCGACGATGTCGCCCCAGAACATGGGGACGGCGCCCTCGGCGCGGACGACGCCGCAGAGTTTCTTGAGGAAGTCGACGTAGAGGCGGCCGACGCCGTGCTTCGCGGCGAAGGCGGCGTTGCGGCCCTTGCCGAGGTCGAAGGTCTCGTCGCAGCAGAGGTTGAAGTGCTTCGAGCGGAAGAGCGGGCGCAGTTCGCGGATCATCTCGGCGACGAGCGCGAAGGCATCCGCGTTGCGGCAGTCGAGCGTGTAGTGGCCCATTCGATCCCACCAGGAGAAGGGCAGCGCGGAGCCGTCGAGCTCGTACTCGTTGAGGTGCTGCTTCCGCGGGGCGACGAGCGCGGTGTAGAAGTGGCCGAAGGTGCTGAGCGAGGGGACGAGCTCGATGTGGTGGCGGGCGCAGTGCTCGTCGAGGGCGAGGATGTCGTCGGCGGTGAGCGGGTCGGAGCCGGCCCAGATGTCGGGGTGGTTCCGGAACGCGAAGGTGTGCTCCACGTAGAGCTGGAGCTGGTTGAGCTTCGCGGCGGCCATCTTCTCGACGAGGGCGAAGAGGGTGGCGCGGGTGGGGACCTTGCCGCGGGTGAGGTCGTGGTAGAAACCGCGGACGGGGTAGTCGGGCGCGTCGGTGATCTTCAATGCCGGCAGTTCTGCGCCGCACTGGCGGACGATCTGGAGGAGCGTCTGGAGACCGTAGAAGACGCCGGCGGCGTCGGCGCCGACGAGCGCGATGCCCTTGGGCGCGATGGTGAGCGTGTAGCTCTGGGCTGGGCCGGTCGCGCCGAGGGTGCACTCGATGGCGCCTTCGCCCGGGGAAAGGAAGGCCGGGGCGGCGGTGTGGGTACCGATCTCGTCGACGATGCGCTGCGCGAGGGCGTCGGTGGCCGGGCCGGAGTGCTCGGGGAGGATGAGGCGTTTGGCGTGGCTGAGCGCGAAGGCGCCGCGGGTGTAGCGGATGGACTTGGGCGGCGGGAGGAACTGGAGCGCGGGCATGGCGCGGAGTGTGGCGGGCGCAGCGGCGGAAGGGCAAGGCGGAGGGGAGGGGGAGTATGCGGAGGTGAAGCAGGACCGGTCTTCGACCGGTTGCGATGGGTGGGAGTCGCCAGGGGGGGGCGGCGTGAATCCAACGAGTCGAGTCGGAGACTGGACCGACGGGGTGGGCGAGCCGGCGAAGCCGGACCGCGCCTCGAGCGGTCGATTGGTTTTTGCTCGGCCAACGCGTTCCGCTCCCCGGCGAGCAGGGCGAGGCGGGCGGCCACGGCAGCGCGAAGACGTCGTTGGGGTAGGACTTGGCGGCGAGCGCGGCGGGGCGTGGCCCGGAACTCTGGCGACGCTTTACAGCGGGGGCGCGGGTTCGCTAGCGTCGCGCCCATGTTGCTGCCTGAACGTCCGCTGAAACTGAAGTCATCGTTTGTGTGGAAGAGCCGCCTGGGCGGCGTCCTCGGGATCGTCGCCGGTCTGGCGATGCTGGTGGGCGTGGGGTGGTGGCAGAGCGGGGAGGTGCGGCGACTGCTCGACGAGAAGGCCCTCTGGGCGCGCGGGGTCGCGGCGAGCGGAGTCGAGGTCTCGGGCCGGGAGACGACCAACCGGTTCCTTTTCCACAGCTACAAGCTGAAGGTGGCGTACCGCGATGCGGACGGCCGCCGGCACGGCGGCAAGGTGGAGTTCGACACCGTGGTCGGGTCGATCAAGAACGGCCGGCGGGCGTCCGTGCACTACGCGCCGGAGGCCCCGGAGCGCTTCGTGCTTTCGTGGGCGCTCGAGGTCGAGCGGAGCCGGTGGGGTTCCATGGCGTTCTTCGTGGCGGTCGGGGTGGTGGTGGGCGGGTTGTTCGTGGTGGTCGGGGTGGGCGCGCTGCGCAAACTGGCCGACGCGAGGCACTGTGCGGTCCGCGGCGAGGAGGTGGTCGCCCGGATCACGAAGGCCGTGCAACAGACCAACCACGGCAAGCACACCAGCACGACGTACCATTTCGAGGGGGCGCTGGCGGACGGACGGATCGTGGCCGGCAAGGCGGACTTCCCGGCCAAGCACCGGCCGCTGGTGCTGGATCCGGAGGGTGCGACGATGCTTGTGCTGGCGACGCCCGCGCAGCCGAAGCGCCCGGTGCCGCTGCGGGGGGACTGCCACCCGTATGCCCTTTCCGGGGTGGAATTGGCCACCGTGCATCGCGTGCTCGACGGGCTGAGGAATCCGGCCCCGGCGGAGCGCTGACGGCCCACGCGGGCGGCGGGTTTCGCCTCGACGGGGACTGGGGCGGGCGGGATGTTGTGCCGTTCTTCCTCCTCGAAATGCACACTGCCGGCCCCGCCATCTCCTCCCTGTTCTCCCGTCGCACGCAGCGCCTGCAGCGCTCGGCCATCCGCGAAATCCTCAAGGTCACCGACAACCCGGAGATCATCTCGTTCGCCGGCGGGCTGCCGAACCCGAGCACGTTTCCGGTGGGCGACATCGCGGAATCGACGGCGCGGGTGCTGCGGGAGGCGGGCACCGCGGCACTCCAGTATTCCACGACGGAGGGCTACCGGCCGCTGCGGGAGTTCATCGCGCGGCGCTACGCGGAGAAACGCGGGCTGGCGGTCGATCCCGACGAGATCCTCATCACCAACGGCTCGCAGCAGGGACTCGACCTGCTCGGCAAGGTGCTGCTCGACGCGGGCGACACGGTGCTGCTGGAGCGCCCGGCGTACCTCGGGGCGATCCAGGCGTTCTCGGCCTACGAGCCGAAGTTCGCGACGGTGACGCTGGAGGACGACGGCCCCAACCTCGACGAGCTGCGCGTGGCGCTCGACGAGCGGAAGCCGAAGATCTTCTACACGGTGCCGAACTTCCAGAACCCGTCGGGGTTGTCGTATTCGGCGGCGAAGCGGGCGGCGGTGGGCCGGTTGTGCGCGGAGCGTGCGGTGGTGCTGGTGGAGGACGATCCGTACGGCGAGCTGCGTTTCCGCGGGGAACCGCTGCCCGCGCTGCGGGCGCACTGCCCGGGCAGCGTGATGCTCGGCTCGTTCTCGAAGATCGTGGCCCCGGGGCTGCGGCTGGGCTGGATCGTGGCGCCGCGGCGGCTGATGGACCCGATGGTCACGGCGAAGCAGGGCGTGGATCTGCATTCCAACTACTTCTCGCAGCGGGTGGTGCACCAGCACCTGCTCGACCACGACCTCGACCGGCATATCGCGAAGGTGCGCGAACTCTACGGCCGGCAGCGCGACGCGATGGTGGCGGCGATCAAGCGCCACTTCCCGGCGGAGGTGTGGTGCAGCGAACCGGACGGCGGGATGTTCCTGTGGGCGCGGCTGCCGGAGGGATGCTCGGTGCGGGAGCTCTTCGAGGTGGCGATCGCGCGCAAGGTCGCGTTCGTGCCGGGCTCGGCGTTCTTCGTGGAGCCGGACGACCGGCACCTGCGGCTCAATTTCTCCAACTCCGACGAGGCGAGGATCGAGGACGGTATCCGCCGTCTGGGTGAGGCGATCCGCGAGCTGCGCCGCGGGTGAGCGGGGGGGCGGGGAGGCCGAAGCGAACGATGGAGACGAGGGGCGGCGCGACCGCTTGCCGTATCTCCAGGATGGATGAAAGGCCGCGGCCCCCGGTGCGCGGCGAAGCCGCGGGGGCCGGCCGGAGACCGGCCCTACTTCGCCGGTGCGGCCGCCGAAGAGGCGGGGCGCCGCTGGGTTCAGACGCCGGGGACCCTGGCGCGCTTGAACTCCACCTCGATCGCGTCGATCGAGAGCTTGATCTCGTGCACGCTGTAGCCGAGCGAGGCGATGAAGGCCGCCAGCGAGGCGGCGAAGAGCGCGACGCCGGCGTAGGGCACATCGTGCACCAAGGCGCCCATCGAGAGGGCGGCGAGGATGAAGGAGGCCAGGCCCATGAGCTGCATCTTGCGGATGAGGTGCAGGCGGCGGCGGATGTTGACGAGCTGGACCTCCCAGTGCGGCTGCGGCGCGGCGAGGTGCTCGGCGAGCATCTTGCGCGCGACGCCGGTCAGGCCGAGGAACCGGTTGGTGTAGGCGAGGAAGAGCAGGGAGATGGCCGGGAAGACCAGCGCGGGGACGGCCGGATCGAGCAGGGACGCGGTGGCGGAGGAAGTCATCAGGCGCTGGATGTTGCCCGGTCCGGCGGGCGGCTCAACTGGAAGTTGCGCGGAGGGGCGGCGGACGGTGGCGGAGAAACGAACACCCCTCCGGGCGGGAGGGGGGTGGTGATTGTAACGATGGATACCCCGCCGGCGTTCAGGGCGTCGGCTCGTCGAACCGGTTGCTGCCCTGGCCCTCGGCGCCCATGCGGTAGCGCACGCCCCGGACCTCGACCTGCAGGTTGCGGCCGAGATCGTAGGAGACGTAGACCTTGCCGGAGCGCAGGATCGCACGGGTCTGCCCCTTGAGCAGATCGCCCTCGAAGAGGACCTTCCGGTCGGCCGGCTGCTCGACCTTGACCCAGACATTGCCCAACGCGACGAGGCGGAGGACGTTGCGGTCGTCGGCCTGCTCCGGCGTGGCGCCGGCGGGACGGGTGGCGGGCGGTGTCGCGGGCGAATCCGGGAGGATGGCGCGGACGGCGAAGAAGATGACGAGCAGGGCGAGGACCGCGCCGCCGACGATGAACGGCATCTTGAGTTTCTGGCGACGGTCGGCGCTGGGCGCCCCGGTGACGACGGCGGTGGGCACGGCGCGGGACGGGGGCGGGGCCGCGGGCTCGGCCGGGGCGGCCGGAGCGGGCGCCGGCGCGGACTTGCTCGGCTCGGGGATGTCGAGCCGGCCCATGATCTCGCGCTGGTCCTGATGGCGCCGGGGCTCGCGGGAGTCGCTGAAGCCGAGGGAGGCGTAGTCGGTGAGGAGCTTCTCGGCGTTGAGCTTGAGATACTGCGCGTAGGTGCGGAGGAAACCGCGGGCGTAGATCTCGGGCAGGCCGAGTTCGAAGGTGTTGTTCTCGAACTTCTGGAGGTAGTCGCTGCGGATCTTGGTCGCCTCGGAGGCCTCGCGAATGGAGATGCCCTTGCGTTTCCGCGCTTCCTCGAGTCGTTCGCCGATGGTCTGCATGGGGAGAATGTGGGGAAAAGCCTCCGGGAGGTGAAGTCCTTTTACGCCGCGCGCCGGCGGGGGCCGGAAAAAGGCCGCGCGCCGGTGGGGCGGAAGGGCGATCAGAGACGGTCGAGATCGGCGAGGATCTCGCGGGGCTGGGCGCCGTTCTCCGGCCCGACGATGCCCTTCTGCTCCATGAGCTCCATGAGACGGGCGGCGCGGTTGTAGCCGATGCGCAGCCGGCGCTGGAGCATGGAGGTGGAGGCGCGCCGGGTGGACTTGAGCACATCGATGGCCTGCGGGAGCAGGTCGTCGTCGCTGCCCTCCTCGAGGTCGTCGATGCCGTCGTTGCCATCCTCATCGCCGACGCGGTCGACCTGCTCCTGGACCTCCTGGCGATAGGCGGGCGGGCCGTTCCTCTTGAGGTGCTCGACGACGCGGGCGATCTCCTCGTCGGAGATGAACGCGCCCTGGGCGCGGACGAGCCGGCTGGTGCCGGGGGGCATGAAGAGCATGTCGCCGCGGCCGATGAGCTGGTCGGCGCCGGCCTCGTCGAGGATGACGCGGCTGTCGACCTTGGAGGTGACCTGGAAGGCGATGCGGGAGGGGAGGTTGGCCTTGATGGAACCGGTGATGATGTTCACCGAGGGGCGCTGGGTGGCGACGATGAGGTGGATACCGGCGGCGCGGGCGAGCTGGGCGAGGCGGGCGATGGAGGTCTCGATCTCGGCGGGGGCGACCATCATGAGGTCGGCGAGCTCGTCGATGATGCAGACGATGTAGGGCAGCTTCTCCGGGATCTCGATCTCGAGGTCGCGCGGGACCTCGAGGTTGAGCTCGGTGGGCACCTCGGCGACGGCGCCCTCCTTCTCCTTGTCCTTCTCCTTCTCGGGCTCGGGGGCCTTGCGGGAGTTGAAGGAGGCGATGTTGCGCACGCCGCATTTGGCGAAGATCTGGTAGCGCTTCTCCATCTCGGCTAGCAGCCACTTGAGGGCGCCGGGCACCTTCTTGGGCTCGGTGACGACCGGGATGAGCATGTGCGGCAGGGAATTGTAGACCTGCAGCTCGACGATCTTCGGGTCGACCATGAGCAGGCGGACCTTCTTGGGGCCGGCGTGGTAGACGAGCGAGGCGACGATGCTGTTGACGCAGACCGACTTGCCCGAACCGGTGGCGCCGGCGATGAGCAGGTGGGGCATGCGGGCGAGGTCGGCGACGATGGGCGCGCCGGAGACATCCTTGCCGAGGGCGATCGGCAGCTCGGCCTTCGACTCGACCCAGTCGGCCGACTCGATGATCTCGCGCATGCCGACGGGGGTGGGCCGCTGGTTGGGCACCTCGACGCCGACGACGCCCTTGCCCGGCACCGGGGCGAGGATACGCACGGACTGGGCCTTCATGCCCAGCGCGATGTTCTTGTCGAGGCTGGCGATCTTTTCGACGCGCACGCCGGGGGCGGGCAGGATCTCGTAGCGGGTGATGACGGGACCGGTGTGGATCTCGCCCAGGCTCACCTCGACGCCGAACTCGCCGAGGGTGCGCAACAGGGTCTCGGCGTTCTGGAAGTGTTCCGCTTCATTGGTGGCGGTGGCGGCCTTGACCGGCTCCTTGAGCAGATCGAGGGCGGGGAAGATGTAGTCCTCGCCGTTCGGGGTCTGGGGGGCGGCGGCTTTGCGCGGCGTCTCCGGGGCGACGATCTTGAGGTTGAGCTTGGCCGCGGGGACCCCGGCCGGTTCGGCCACGGTGGCGGGGGCGACGGCGGGCTTCTCGCCGCCGAAGGGCGGCGGCTTGGCGCCGCGCTCGGGCTGTGGGGGCGGGGGCGGCACGGGCGGCTCGGGTTGGGCCGGCGGGGTGGGCGCGGCGTTGCGCAGCGAGAGGCTTTTCTCGGGGGACTTGCTGGGCGGCGGAGCGGCGCGGTCCGGTGCGGCACCGGCGGGTTCGCCGCCCTTGGGCTGGGTGAGCCGTTTGATGTCGGTCGGCGGCGGCACGGCGGCGGCGGCCTGTTTCTTGAGTTCGGCGAGGGCCTGCTCCTTGAGCTTGGCGCGGGCCTCGGCACGGAGCTTCTTGATCTCCTCGCGCTCGAGCCGGCGGAGTTTCCAGTTCTCGCGGATACTCTGGATCCAGGCGAAGAACCGGTCGAACTGGGAGCCGAGGTCGCGGGTGAGCACGAACATCAGCGTGAGGATGAAGAACACCGACAGCACCACGCCGGAGCCGAAGATGCCCATCGTGTCCTCCATCAGGTGCGAGTAGAGCAGCTGGCCGATCATGCCGCCGGGCCCGCTGATGTAGATGTTCGTGGGCTGGACGAAGAACTCGGTCCACGCCTTCTGCATGTCCGCCAGGCCGCAGGCGCAGAGCAGGCAGAGCACCATGGCGGCGGCGCGGGCGGTGGCGAGGCGGCGCATGCCGCGGGTGTAGATGAAGCCCAGCCAGAAGAAGAATCCGCCGATCAACCACGCGGCGCCGCCGAGGATGCGGAAGAGGTAGAAGGCGGTCATCGCGCCGATCTTGCCGACCGGGTTCACGCCGGAGGGGGGGATGACCTTGATGGTGCCGTCGGGGAGCGTCTCGCCCGCGGCGCCCATGGTGGGCACCTGGTTGGGCTCGTAGTAGGCGAGCGCCACGAACAGGAGCAAGCCCACCACGAAGCACAGGATCGCGGCGACCCACCGTGGTTGATATGTGGGGCCGCTGAAGGAGGGGCCGGTGCGTTTGGACGAGCTGTCGCTTTTTGCCATCGGGAAGGGGCGTTGGGTTTGAGGGCGCGAGGCTAGGGGAAACGCGCGCGGAAGTAAATTCAGCCTCCCATTTTTCATGGAATTCTTAACAGTGGCGGTGATGCATTTGCCAGTTCGATTTCACCCGCTGTATCAAGCCCGGGTCTGGGGCGGCCGGGCGCTGGGCCGGATCTTCCCGCGTGCGCTGCCCGGGACCGACCCGATCGGCGAGAGCTGGGAGGTCGTCGACCGCCCCGAGGCGCAGTCGGTCGTGCGCGATGGTCCCCTCGCCGGCATGACGATCCGCGACGCCCTCCGGCTGCGCAGCGCCGACTGGCTCGGGCCCGACTGGCCGGTCTCCCGCCCCTTCCCGATCCTGGTCAAGTGGCTCGACTGCCGCGAGCGCCTCAGCCTCCAGGTGCATCCGCCGGCCGAGGTCGCGCCCGCCCTGCGCGGCGAGCCGAAGACGGAGAACTGGTACCTCGCCGGCGTCGAGGGCGCGGCGGGCCTCATCCTTGGTCTCCGCCCGGGTGTGACGCCGGCGCAGTTCGAGACGGCGATCCACGCCGGCACCCTCGAGCAGTGCGTGAACCGCTGCACCGTCCAGCCCGGCGACTCCGTGCTGGTGCACAGCGGCACCGTCCACGCGATCGATGCCGGCTGCCTCATCCTCGAGATCCAGCAGAACTCGGACACGACGTATCGCGTGTACGACTGGGGCCGCATGGGCCTCGACGGCAAGCCGCGCACGATGCACCTCGCGGAATCGATGAAATCGATCCTGTTCGACGAGCCGCCGCCGCCGATCGTGCGCGCCGCCGAGTCCGCGGCCGTGATCGCCGATTGTGCGGAGTTTCGCATCCGCCGCGTCCCGCTGAAGACGGGCGCCGCGCTCGCGTTCGGCGCAGGCGAACAATGCCGGCTGCTCTCGGTCGTGCGCGGACGGCTGCGCGCGCGCGGGCTCGAGGTCGCCCCGTTCATCGCCGGCGACAACGCGCTGTTGCCCTTCGCCGGGGCGTTCGCCTTCGAGGCCGAGGAGGAGTCGCTGGTTCTCGTGACGGAGAACTTCTCCTGAATCCGCCCGGCGAACGGGCGTCGCGGAGCTTGAATCGGGCAACGCGGCCCTTCTAACTAGCCCGTTTCCGGTCCCTGTGCGGCCGCCGCGCCCGGCGCGGCGGCATGCCGTGGGACACCGGAACCGTTTACCGAAACCACATGGCCAGCCACAAGGAAGACTACTACGAACTGCTCGGTGTCGCCCGCGACGTTTCGGCGGACGACCTCAAGAAGGCCTACCGCAAGCTCGCGGTGAAGTACCACCCGGACAAGAACCCGGGCGACAAGTCGGCGGAGGAGCACTTCAAGAAGCTCTCCGAGGCCTACGACGTGCTGCGCGACCCCGACAAGCGCGCGGCGTATGATCGGTTCGGGCACGCGGCTTTCGCCCAGGGCGGCGCGGCCGGTCCGCGCGGGGCCGGGGGCGGCGGTTTCCACGATCCGTTCGACGTCTTCCGCGAGGTCTTCGGCGGCGGGGGCGGCGGCGGGATCTTCGAGGAGTTCTTCGGCGGCGGCGGGGGCGGCGGCGGCGCGCAACGCGGCGCCGACCTGCGCTACGATCTCGAGCTCACCCTCGAGGAGGCCGCGGCGGGCTGCGAGAAGGAGATCACCTTCCGCAAGCTCGCCGAGTGTACGCACTGCTCGGGCACCGGCGCCGAGCCCGGCTCGAAGCGCGTGCGCTGCGCCACCTGTCAGGGTCACGGCCAAGTCACGACCTCGCGCGGGTTCTTCACCTTCCGGCAGACCTGCCCGACCTGCGGCGGCGCCGGTACGCGCGTCGAGAAACCCTGCGCCAAATGCCGCGGCGAGGGCCGCGTGCAGCAGGATGCGAAGGTCAACGTGCGCATCCCCGCCGGTGTCGACACCGGCACGCGCCTGCGCTCCTCCGGCAACGGCGAGGCCGGCACGCTCGACGGTGGTCCCGGCGACCTCTACATCGTGCTCCATGTCGCCGCGCACGAGGTCTTCGAACGCCAGGGCGACGACCTGTTCTGCGAGATTCCGATCAAGTTCACCCTCGCCACGCTCGGCGGCACCATCGAGGTGCCCACGCTCTCCGGGCGGGCCTCACTGAAGATCCCCGCGGGCACCCAGTCCGGCACGACGTTCCGGCTCAAGGGGCGCGGTCTGCCCAACCTGCGCAGCGGGCATCCGGGCGACGAACTCATCCGCGTGCACGTCGAGGTGCCCACGTCCCTCAACGCCGACCAGCGCAAGAAGCTCGAGGACTTCGCCGTCGCCTGCGGCGACGCCGACGAGCCGGTCTCCAAGAGCTTCCTCGAGAAGGCCAAGAAGTTCTTCCAGTGAGGAAGTGGCGGCGGAAGGACCATCTGGAACTCAGGAACTCAGGAACGGAAGACTGTGCGGCCGATCTCTCTCATCACCCGGCGCGACTGCACCAGCCGCCGGTGTTGGGCGTTGCCATCCGCTTCCTGATTTCCTGAGTTCCAGATTGTTCCTCCCCGGAAAAGAGTTCCCGATCCCATCATGCGCGTCGTCCTTCTCGGTTCCGGCCGCGGCTCCAATGCCGAGGCCATCCTCAACGCCCAGCAACAGGGCCGCCTCGGGCGCGCGCAGGTCGTCGGCCTCCTCACCGATCACCCCGGCGTGCGCATGCTCGAGCTGGGGCCGCGCTTCGGCGTGCCGGCGCAGTTCATCGATCCCGCGCCGTTCAAGACCAAGCTCGAGGGCGCGGGCGAGGAGCGTTTCATCGCCGCCATCCGCGCCGCCCAGGCCGACCTCGTCGTGCTCGCGGGCTTCATGCGCGTGCTCAAACCGGCCTTCCTCGGCGCCTTCGCGGGGCGGATCATCAACCTCCATCCGAGCCTGCTGCCGAGTTTCCCCGGTCTCGACGCCATCGGCCAGGCCTTCCGCCACGGCGTGAAGGTGACCGGCTGCACCGTCCACGAGGTCAATGCCACCGTCGACGGCGGCCGTATCCTCGACCAGGAGGCCGTGCGCATCGAGGAGACCGACACCGAGGAGACGCTCGCCGCGAAGATCCACGCCGCCGAGCACCGCCTGCTGCCCGCCGTCATCGCCCGCCTCAGCCTGCAACAATCCTGACCCGTTCCGCCATGAGCCTCGTCGAAGCCCGTATCCCGATTCCCGTCGCCGCCGCCGAGGCGGTCGAGAACGCCCTCGCCGAGGCGGAGAACGCCGAGTGGGGCGTGTTCGAGGACCGCCCGACCGCCAGCGCCTGGCTCGGCAGCTATTTCCCCGACGCGGCGGCCGCCACCGCGGCCGCGCAGCGCGCCCGCCGCGAACTGCGCGGCGTGGTCGCACTCGCCGAGCCGACCATCAGCCCGGTAGCCGACACCGACTGGCGCGAGAGCTACAAGCTGCACTTCAAGCCGTGGCACTTCGGCCGCATGCACTGGGTGCCCGTGTGGGAACGCGACAGCTACGCGCTGCCCGCCGGCGACGCGCTGGTGTTGCTCGACCCCGGCATGGCCTTCGGCACCGGCAACCACGAGACCACCCGGCTGTGCTGCGAGCGACTGGTCGCCTACACCGAGCAACGGCGCGCCGCAGGCGGCTCGCTGGACGGTCTTCGCGTCATCGACGCCGGCTGCGGCTCGGGCATCCTCGCGATCTCGGCGCTGAAGCTGGGCTTCGCGCCGGTCGCCGGCTTCGACAACGACCCCGAGGCGGTCGCCGTGAGCCGCGAGAACGCCACGCTCAACGGCGTGACCGGCCAGGTGGAGTTCTTTGTCGGCAACCTCATCACCGGCCTGCAGGGCCGTCAGGCCGATGTGGTGCTGGCCAACATCCTCGCCAACGTCCTGCGCGATTTCGCGCGGGAGCTCGTGGCGGCGGTGGCGCCCGGCGGCTGGCTGGTACTCAGCGGTATCCTCGCCACGGAGATCGAGGCCGTACGGCGCGAGTTCGCCACGGTGGCGCCCGGCTGGGCGCTCGAGAGCCGGACGATGGGCGAGTGGAGCGATCTGAAACTCGTGCGCCCGGCGTGAGCGGCCGAGGCGGCGCTCCGCGCGTTGCGGGTGGTCGCTGACCGCCCGCTGGACCGGGCGACTCCGCCAACAAAACAGCCGACCCCGGGCGGAGTCGGCTGCGGTGAGGGGAACGGGACGCGCTCTGTGCTCAGCGCGCGGAGACGGTCACCGGGACGGCGATCTCGCCGTTGCCGGCGCCGGTCACGAACAGGCTGCCGGTGCCGGGCTGGCCGCCCTGCACCGTGATCGTGGCGGTGGTGGCGCCAGCCGGGATGATGACCTCGGGCATGATGACCGAGGCGGGCACGTCGGTGCTCACATCGATGAGCAGGCCACCGTCGGGGGCGGGGGAGCCGAGCGCGAAGGTGAGCGTGGCGCGCCCGCCGGTGGTGAGGTTCAGCGAGGTCGGGGCGACATCGAGAGAGAGACCGTCGACCCGGAAGGATCCGACCTGCTGGCTGGTGGTGCCGTTGTTGAGCGAGACCGAGTAGGCGCGGCCGGCCGGCACGGCGGGCACGGCGAACGCGATCGCGTTGGGCGACTCGAAGACGGTGCGGGCCGGGACGCTGTCGAGGTAGACGACGTCCTGCGGGGTGAAGCCGCGGCCGACGATGGCGATGCGGGCGCCGATGGGGCCGCGCACGGCCTCGAGGGTGTAGACGTAACGGTTGGTGAGCCGGATCGTGCGCAGTTCGGTGTACTCCTCGACGGGGACGGTCAAGTTGCCGCGCTGGCTGGCGTAGTTGACGAGCAGATAGTAAGTCGCCTCGGTGCGCCCGGCGGGCATGTGGTAGTCGAACTCGTAGAGACCGTCGCCGAGCGGGCTCTTCACCATCGGATGAATCTGGCCGTCGACGACGATCTGGACCTTGAGCGAGCCCTTCACGAGCTCGGTCGCGTTGGGCTTCACGCGCGCCGTGATCGTGTAGATCGAGGACGGGTTCTCGGCGATCGTGTCCGAGGTCATGTTGACGATGGTCGAGCTGCAGCCGGTGAGGAGCAGTGCGAGCGTGGTGGTCGCGATGGCGAGGACGCGTTTCCAGGAAGAAGCCTGCGAGTGGTGCATAAATGTTTGCGGTGCCGGTGTTTCGTTGCGTGTTGGACCGGCGCAGATGACGAACTCTCTAACGGTCGGCGCGCGGGCAGAGCAAGAAAAAGCCGAGTCGGCGGCGCTCGGTGTGTACGTGCATGTACCGTTCTGTTCCACCACCTGCGCGTATTGTGCGTTCTACCAGGTGCGGCCGGAGGGCGACGACCTCGCCCGTTATCTGCAGGATGTGGAGACGGAGTTCTCGCTGGTGGAGACGCCGTTGCGGGCCGGGACGGTGTTCTGGGGCGGCGGCACGCCCGGGCTGCTCCCGGCGAAGCATCTTGCCGAGCTCTGCGCGATCGTACGGCGACATCTCGTGGCGGATCCGACCGAGTGGAGTGTGGAGCTGGCGCCGGCCACGGTGACACGCGACCGGCTGGCGGCGCTGCGCGACGGCGGCGTCACGCGCATCTCGCTCGGCGTGCAAAGCCTGCAGCCGGATCTGCTCGCGGCGCTCGGCCGGCGGCACACGCGCGAGCAGGCGTTGCGCGCCTACGATCTGGTGCGGGCGGCCGGGTTCGCGTCGGTGAATCTCGACCTGATGTTCGCGCTGCCCGGGCAGGAGGCGGCGGACTGGTGCGGCGATCTCGCCGCGGCCATCGCGCTCGGGCCCGACCACATCTCGACGTACTGCCTGACCTTCGAGGAGGACACGGCGCTGTACGTGAAGCTGTCGCAGGGCAAGGTGACGCGCGATGCCGAGCAGGAGGCGGCGCTCTACGAGACGACCTGGGACACGCTCGGCGCGGCGGGCTTCGCCCAATACGAGATCTCCAACTACGCGCGCCCCGGCCACGCCTGCCGGCACAACCTCAACACCTGGGCGATGCAGGAGTGGCTCGGCTTCGGCCCCGCGGGCGCGTCGCAGCATGCGGGCTGGCGCTACCAGAACCCGCCCGACCTCGCGGCGTGGCGCGCCGACCTCGCGGCCGGCCGGCGCGGCACGGCGGAGCGCACGGCGCTCACACCCGAAGTCCTCGCGGCGGATACGCTGATCTTCGGGTTGCGCTGCAACGCCGGCGTGGATCTGGCGGCGGCGCAGCGGCGTTTCCCGGCGGCGGATTGGTCCGCGTACCGCACGCTGGCGGCGCGGCTGGTCGCGGAAGGCCTGGCCGAGTGGGGCGCGCCCGAGGTGCTGCGGCTCACGCGTCGCGGCCGTCTGCTCGCCGACTCGGTCGGCACGGCGGTGCTGGAGGCGTGAGCGGAGCGTGTCGGTCTCGCGCGCGAGGACGCGCCGGCTTGTTGGGGTGAGGCGGCGCAACTGCGCGGGTGATCGAGCCGCGCCAGCGGGCTGGAGACGGGGGCGATCAGCGGACAACAAAAAGCCGCGCCCGGCAGAACCGGGAGCGGCGTGAAAAGCAGCGACGAAGAAGCAGCTACCGGATCTCCACCAGTCGCGTGCCTTGGCCAATCAAGGCCACGATCTGCGGCACGCGTGGCACAAACCACGCACGCAGGGCGGCGTTGGACGTATTGCCCACCCGGAGCCACACAACGCTCGGCCCGTTTTCGGTCGCATGCACACGTTGGGCAAAATCCTCGTCCTTGGTCACGATGATGGAGCCCGAGGCCTCGGCGTGCCGCCAGATTGCACCGTCATCGGCATCACGCAGGCCGATCTCGCGCACCGCTTGGGCTTCGCAGCCGGCTTCGGCAAGCCATTGCGCAAGCGCCGGAGGAAACTGGGCATCGACCAAGAACTTCACCGGCTGGCTACGAGCACGGGGTGATCGAGTTGGGCGGCGGCGTACTCCAGACTCGCCTTGATGTCGTCCGCCTCAAGGTCGGGGAAGTCCGCGAGGATCTCCGGCTCGGGAATGCCGGCTGCGACGAGGTCGAGAACGTCTTTCACGCGAATACGCATCCCCCGGATGCAAGGTCGCCCCCCGCACTGGTTCGGGTTGAAGGTGATGCGGTCCATGTAGTTCATGCGGGCAGGTTAGGCACGGACCCCGGCTTCCGCAAGGCCGGTATCCGGCCGG
>DAOOFR010000037.1:0-23703 GCA_035415285.1 Opitutaceae bacterium | reverse complement strand
CGATCCCGCCGGCACATTGAGGTCCGTATCGAACACGTAGTACTTTCCGCCCTCCGAGCCGATGGTGGGGGATGTGCTCGTATTGTCTCCGAAGACGCCACTGCCGGTCACAAAGAAGTCGACCGACTCTCCCGGCGCCAACGTCAGAACCAGATTGTCGCCAAACCACCGGTTCTTCGGGCCGTTCTTGTTGATCGTCTGCACACTGTCGGCGAGCAGGTAGTCGACTCCGTTCTTCGTGTACCCGAAGTCGTCCCACCATCCGGCAGTCTCCCCAAGGAACACGACCTCGATGTATTTCGTCGGCTTACCAACTGACGGGTCGTTCCAGAACGGGGTGGCAACGGATGTCGACTTCAGGCCCGTGGCTCCCCAGTTCGCCGTCCAGCCGCTCCACTGGCGGTTGGCGTCCACAAAAGCAGCCGGCGCCCCCGTGGCTGGATGGGGAACCCCGATGTAGTTGGCATCGCTCGCGACGTTAAACTCCGGCGCGAACCAATTCGTGTAGTCGGTCAGCAGGTCTCCGGTCGCCGTGTTCAGGGAGCCGTAGGCGGAAGCTGCCGCCAAAACCAGACCAGTAAGCAACAGTCTTTTCATGTTTATTCTTGTTTATGGTTGATGATCGGAGGCACCAACGCCTCCACCGGTTGTCTCGCCAGCACGGTAGCACAGGCCCGCCCCGGCCAAAATCGGCCCCAGCCTGTTTGAGGGCTGCAACTCAACCCGCCCCCCGCCATCGGGGTTTCCCCGAACCACCTCGGACGCCGGCACATTCCGGCCCGATCGAGCCCCCGCGGGAGGACGCCGGCGCTCGGGCCGCGAAGCTCGGCCGTACCTCGACCTCACGCTTGCCGCGGCCGGAGCCATCGCCCCAACGGCGGGCAAGCGGGGCCACCGATCTTCCGCTTGGTCCTGGGCCCGGAGTGCGTGTCCTCGAATCTGTGACACGGCGTCGCGCCGACCGGCGCGAACCCCACTGCGGCGGCCTCAGCCCGCCATCCCGCCGCCACCCCCGTCCCCCAGCCGAGCCCCCCCCTCCACCCCGGCCACCATCCGCCCGGGGCCCCGCGGCAACCTTCGCCCCTGCCGTATCCGGAAACTCGGTCGAAAAAGAAAGCATGACGCCCACCCCCGCCGCTGCTACGCCTCCGCCCATGGCGCGAGTCCCGATCTCCATCCTGATCCCGATCAAGAACGAAGCCGCCAACCTGCCGCGCTGCCTCGCCTCCGTCGCCTGGGCCGACGAGATCGTCGTCGTCGACTCGCAGAGCACCGACGATAGCGCGGCGATCGCCGCGGCCCACGGCGCCCAGGTCGTGCAGTTCGCCTTCAACGGCACCTGGCCGAAGAAGAAGAATTGGGCGCTGGAGCACCTCCCCTTCCGCCACGAGTGGGTCTTCATCCTCGACGCCGACGAGGTGCTCCCGCCCGCCGCCGAGGCCGAGTGCCGCGCCATCGTCGCCGACCCGGCCAACCCGGTCTCCGGATACTGGGTCAACCGCCGCTTCATGTTCATGGGGCGCTGGCTCCGCCACGCCTACTACCCCAACTGGAACCTGCGGCTCTTCCGCCACCGCCTCGGCCGCTACGAGCGGCTCGTGCAGGGCGCCACCGCCAGCGGCGACAACGAGGTGCACGAGCACATCGTCGTCCGGGGCGCCACCGCGCGGCTGCGCGCCGAGATGGATCACTACGCCTTCCCCTCCGTCGACGTCTTCGTCGAGAAGCACAACCGCTACTCCAACTGGGAGGCCCGCCTCGCCCTCGAGAACGCGCTCGGGCACAGCGCGGGCGCCGCGCTCCAGTCCGGCGCCGTATCCTGGCGCCGGAAACTGAAGGCCTGGTCGCGCCGCCTGCCCTTCCGGCCGACGCTGCGTTTCCTCTACGTGTACCTCTTCCAGCTCGGCTTTCTCGACGGCCGCCCCGGCTACTATTTCGCGCGCCTGCACGGCTTCTATGAATTCCTCTCCGTGGCGAAGACCCACGAACTGCGCCACGCCGCACGTTCGGTTCCGCGCGAGTGAGCGGTCGCCAGTTCGCCCCCGCAGCGCCGGTGCCGGGCGGAGCGCAGCTCGCGGAGCTGACCCAACTTGGCCCGCCGCGCCACCGCCGCCGCCGCCGAGGTAGCCGGACCCGGAGGCCCGAATCAGTTCTACCCCGATGGAAGCCGGCCGCCGCCTCGGCTATCCTCGGGCCCATGAGACTGCACTTTCCCACAGCGGTGCTATGCGCCCTCGTCGCGTTTCCCTCCCTCTCCCGGGGCCAACTCTGGATCGAACAACTCACCGACACCAACCTCACGTTCGCCTTCCGCGGCATCACCACGCCGCTGGCGGTGTACGCGAACGAGAATCAGGGAGCCGGCGCCCGCCTCAGCCTGAACTTCGACGCCGCGGCCAAGACCCTCCGGATCGACGTCACCAACCTCTCCGGGGGCACCCGGGTCGTCGGCGTGGGCGCCAAGCAGGAGAGCGTTGTCTTCGGCGCCGGCACGCTCATGGGCTTCGGTTTCGAGACCGCCCCGGACAATCTCTGGGCAACCGCGTTCTCCTCGTGGTCCAACTCCGCCTTCAATGTCCCGGGGACCTTCGGCACCGACTACACGAGCTTCATCCGCAAGCAGGACTACAACCTCGCCGGCGGCGCCGGTTGGCCGTTCGTGATGGATGTCGGCACGGCCACCTCGACCAACGTCGAGGGCGGCAACCCGTCCAGCGGACTCGCAGCCGGCTACGGCGCCAGTTTCCGCTTCCAGTTCAGCGGGCCCCGCTTCGACGCCGCCGCGTTCAACCCGCTCGATTTCTTCTTCAACGACCTCGACGACGACATCTACGACATGGCGTTCCGCTTCCAGCAGACCAGCGGTCTGCCGCAGTCGCTCTCTTCCACGTCGCAGTTCAAGACCAAGAGCTGCTTCCACACCTACGACCGCTGCGGTTGCGGTGGTGACGACGGCAGCGACAAAGTCGCGGTCTCCTTCTATCTGCAGGAAGACTATCAGGTTCCGGAGCCGTCCACCTACGGGCTGATCGGTGCCGGCGCGCTGCTCGCCGGGGTGCTCTGGCATCGCCGTCGCCGGCGCGCCTGAGCCTCATGGCATCGGTTCCAGCCGGACCCCAAGTCCCACCGAGCGTCCCTCGCCGGTGGGATTTCGCTTTTCCCGCGCCGCGCCCCACCTACGCTGCCCGGCTTCACCCATGCTCACGCCCACCGACATTCAGCTCATCGGCAACGAAGTCGCCATTCGTTGGAGCGACGGCGTCGAGAGCTATTTCGCCGGCGAGTTCCTCCGTGCCGCCTCCCCCAGCGCCGAGAACATGGGCGAGCGCGATGTGCTCGGCCGGCAGATCGGCGGCGACCCGCGCACCGCATTCCCCGGGGTGACCGTCCTGGGCTGGAAACGCATCGGCAACTACGCCCTCAACTTCGAGTTCAGCGACGGCCACCGCACCGGCCTGTACTCCTACGACTACCTGCGGCGCCTGCACGACAACCCGTCGCTGCCGCCCAAGCCCGTCGGCTGACACGCCCGCCCCGCCTTGAACCCCGGCCCCCGCGTACCGTCCCACTTCCACCAAGGCCTTTTCCAATGAGCACGTTCGTTCCGTTCCCCGCCCGCACCAACACCGCCGAGATCGAGCTAGGCCGCACCCTGCAGCCGAAGTTCGACGCCGATGGTCTCATCCCCTGCATCGCCCAGGACATCCGCACCGGCGAGGTCGTGATGTTCGCGTTCATGAACGCCGAGTCGCTCGCGCACACGCTCAAGACCGGCAAGGCCACCTACTGGAGCCGCTCCCGCAAGAAGCTCTGGCTGAAGGGCGAGGAGTCCGGCAACGTGCAGCTCGTCAAGGAACTGCGCACCGACTGCGACCAGGACGTGCTCCTGATCAAGGTCGAGCAGGCCGGCGTGGGCGCCGCCTGCCACAACGGCTACGAGTCCTGCTTCTACCGCAAGCTCGCCGACAAGGAGACCTTCGCGCTCGAGTTCCTCGGCCAGCCGAAGTTCGACCCGAAAGCGGTCTACAAGAAGTAACCACGCCGCGCCACCGCGTGCGTCGCCTCCCCTTCCGGGCCGGTCTCCGACCGGCCCTTTTTCGTGCCCGGCCGCGCCCCTCCCGCCGTAGCGAGGCGCGTGAGCGCATCGTCTCCGCGCTCTCCGCGCCTCCGCGTGAGCCGCTTCCGAAATCGGATCCGCTCCAGTCCCACGCAGGAGCCGACGGCCCCGCCGAGAACCAGACCAGTCCGTCCGCACACAGAGCCGCGGAGGACGCGAAAATGAACCGCCTGAGTCATGCAGCCCCCACCGCAAAACGCGTTTTGCCCCGGACGGAAAGAACCGGGGCTGTTTCCTGGGAGGCGTCGCAGGGTGCGAGCTCGCTCGCACCGCTCGGCAAGAGCGACCGCCACCGGGCGGAGCAAGCTCAGCCCCTCCAACCGGAAGGCGGGGCCCGGCCGAGTGAAATCTGCGCCAATCGCCCGCGATGCGGGCACTGCCGCAATCACAAGCCCGCCGACGCCGAGCATCGGCACGGCGGGCTCCGCCCACGCAACGGGTCCCCTACTTCGCGCCCGGCGTGAGCCCGCGCTCACTGGCCTGCGCGAAGGCGATGAACGCCGCCACCTCGCTCGCCCCGGCGATGTCGGTCGCGAGGATCTTCTCCAACGCCTGGGAGCGGTTCAGTCCCTCGCGGAAAAAGATGCGGTGGATCGTCTTCACGTGGTCCATCTGCTCGGGCGTGAATTCCGCGCGTTCGAGGCCCACCTTGTTGAAGGCGCGCACCACCGCCGGATTGCCCTCGATGATCATGAACGGCGGCACGTCCTGCGAGACGCGGCTCATGCCGCCGATCATCGCGCGGTCGCCGATCCGGCAGAACTGGTGCACCGCGGAGAGCCCGCCCATCACCACGTGGCTGCCCATCGTGACATGGCCGGCGAGCGTGGCGCTGTTGCTCATCACCACGTCGTCGCCCACCTGGCAGTCGTGCGCGATGTGCGTGTAGGCGAGGAAGGTGTTGTCGGAGCCGATCGTCGTGAAATCGCCGTCGTAGGTGGCGGCGTGCACGGTGCAGAACTCGCGGAAAACGTTGCGGTCGCCGATGCGCGTGCCGGGGGTGCCGCCCTTGTATTTGAGATCCTGCGTCTTCAGGCCCACGCAGGCGAAGGGGAAGACCTCGTTGGCGCGGCCGAGCACGGTGTTACCCTCGACGGTGGCGTGGTGGTGCAGCACGGTGCCGTCGCCGAGCGTGACGCCGGCGCCGACGAAGGCGTACGGGCCGACGACGACATCGGCGCCGATCTTCGCGGCGGGATCGACGATGGCGGTGGGATGGATCTGCGTGGGCATCGGATTCTGTGGGGAGAAAACGAAACGCGGGCGGCGTGCCGCCCGCGCGATCACGAGATCAGTCGATCTCGCTGTTGTCGACGAGCGCGAACATGAGCTCGGCCGAGGAGACCGACTGGCCGTCGACGGTGCAGGTCGCCTCGGCGGTGCAGATCTTGTTGCCGCGGTTCTTGGTCAGCTTCACCGCGATGCGCAGCTGGTCGCCGGGGCGCACCGCCTTGCGGAACTTCACCTTGTCGCAGCTCATGAAGAGCGCGGTCTTGCCCTCGGCGGAGACCCGCCGCAGCAGCAGCAGGCCCGCGGCCTGCGCCATCGCCTCGATCTGCAGCACGCCGGGCATCACCGGGTTGCCCGGGTAGTGGCCCTGGAAGTAGGGCTCGTTGACCGACACGTTCTTGAGGGCGACGAGCTCGTCGCCCTCCCCCAGCTCGATCACGCGGTCGAGCATCACGAACGGGTACCGGTGTGGCACCATGTCGAGGATACGGCGGATATCGAGGGCGGTCTCCGTCTCGAGGATGACCTTGTTGGCCGGCTTCTCGGCCTTCGGCCTGCCCTTCTTCTGCTCCTGCAGCCGGTCGAAGAGGACCTTGGTGAGCTCGGAGTTGATGGCGTGGCCGGGGCGGATGGCGATGATGTGGGCCTTGAGCGGGCGGCCCAGCAGCATCACGTCGCCGATGATGTCCAGAATCTTGTGGCGGACGAACTCGTCCTTGAAGCGCAGGGGCTCCTTCGAGATGATCTTGTCGCCGCGGATGACGACGGCGCAGTCGAGGCTGCCGCCGCGGATCTTGCCCATCTTGAGCAGCTCCTCGATGTCCTCGTAGATCGTGAAGGTGCGCGCGGCGGCGACCTGCGCGGTGAAGATCTCGGGGTCGATCGTGAGCGAGAGGTGCTGGGTGTGGATGCCGCGATCGTCGGCCGAGGTGCACGTGATCTTCAGCTGATCGCAGGGCAACGCGATGATCGACGAGCTGCCGCGGGAGACCGACACCGGCTGATCGAGCACGAAGTACTCGCGCTCGGCGTCCTGCTCGACGGGTTCACCCTCGAGGATGAGGTTCACGAACGGCCGCGCCGAGCCGTCGAGGATCGGCGGCTCCTGGCCGTCCATCTCGATGACGACGTTGTCGATGCCGCAGCCGTGCAGGGCGCTGAGCACATGTTCGACGGTGTGCACCTTGGCGTGGCCATTGGCGATGGTCGTGCTGCGGACCAGGTCCACAATGGCGTCGACCGCGGGCCGGATCTCCGGCTGGCCGTGGAGGTCGACGCGCTTGAAGACGATGCCGTGGTTGACGGGCGCGGGCTTGAGGGTGAGGCGGACCATGTCGCCGGTGTGGAGGCCGGCGCCCTTGGTGGTGACCTCGCGCAGCAGGGTGCGTTGTTTCATCAAGAAAGCGTTCAAGTGTCCGGTCCCCCGACGGACTGGCAAGAGTTTTGACGGGGCCCCGGACCGCGCCGCGCGCCCCGCCGACCCAGCGGCGCCCCAAACCTCACGGTACCTCGGCAATCATGCACAAAAGGTGCAGGTGTCTGTGGGTAGGGCGAACCCTCCGGGTGAGCCGCGGCTCGGCTGGCACGCCTCGCCCTACCTTAAGCACGCCTGTTTCTTCGTGATGATTCGGGAGCGGCGCAGCCGCCAGACTGGCGGGTTGACAGCGGCTCACGCCCCCCCTTACTCGAAACCCTTTTTCCAACTCCGACCCGTTTCCGTCATGCAAGCCAACGACCTCCGCAAGGGCCAAGTCATCAAGTTCAACGGCGAAAGCTGCCTCGTCATGGAGGTCATGCACCGTACCCCCGGCAACCTGCGCGCCTTCGTCCAGGCCAAGCTCCGCAACCTGCGCACCGGCCGCTCCGGCGACCAGCGGTTCAACTCGACCGAGCCCGTCGAGGTCCTCACCACCGATCGCCAGACCCTCGAGCTCAGCTACGTCGAGCGCGACACCTGGTTCTTCATGAACCCGACCTCCTTCGAGCAGTTCGAGCTCAACGAGGCGCTCATCGGCGACGCCAAGAACTACATCGTCCCGAACGGCACCGTCGAAGTGCTCTTCGTCGACGACGTCCCGGTCACCGTGTCCCTCCCGAGCTCCGTGACGCTGAAGATCGTCGAGTCGGCCGACGGCGTGAAGGGCGACACCGCCAGCAACGTGCAGAAGCCCGCCAAGCTCGAGACCGGCCTGGTCGTGCAGGTCCCGCTCTTCATCAAGGAAGGCGAGATGATCAAGGTGAGCACCGACAACGGCACCTACATGGGCCGGGCCTGAGCCGGACATCGCATCCGTTTTTTACTCTCAAGCCGATCCCCGCCGGGATCGGCTTTTTTGTCGCCCCCCCCTTCGCCTTCGCGTCGCCGCCCGATCGGCTCAGGCGTGGTCATACAGCCCACGTAGGGGGCGACCTTGGTCCCCCCGTCGGGCACGGCGGGGGGCAGCGGGCTGAGCTTGCTCAACCCCTACGACCGGAGGAAGGGGGGCCACCCACGCCAACCGCATCGTTGGCTCAGGCGAACAAGTGCGCCGCTTCGAGCAACCCCCGGGGATTCCCGATGTCGAGCCGCCGGCCCGGCCACCTGACGCCGAGAAACCCCCGCTGGGCGCGCAGGCTCTCCATCGCATCGGTCACCTGCACCTCGCCGCCGTAGCCCGGTTTGGTTCGGTCCAGCAGGGCGAAGATCTCCGGTGTCAGCAGATAGCGCGCGGCAAAGGCGTGGAACGGAAGCGGCGCCCCGCCCTCGTCGAGCAACCGCGGCGCCTCCTCGGGCCGGGGCTTCTCCACCAGTCGGTCGAGGGCGAACAGATCGGGCGCGAGCTGGCGTCCGCCGGCCACGCCATACCGCGCGACCTTCTCCGCCGGGCATTCTTCCAGCGCCACGCTTGGGAGCCGGTGCTGGCCCCACGCGGCCACCATCGCCGGCAGCGGGGAGCCACCATGCATCACCGTGTCGCCCAGCAGCACCGCGAACACCGGATCGGCGCCCACGAACTCCCGGGCGTGTTTCACCGCATCGCCCAGGCCGCGCATCGCCGCCTGGTAGGTGTAGTGGATACGACCGAACCGCGACAACTCCTGCACCGCGGCCAGCTCGCGCAGCTTGCCCGTCTGCTCGAGGTGACGCTCCAGCTCCGGGTTGGGCGTGAAATAGGCGGGGATCGCCTCCTTGCCGCGCCCCAGGATGATGAGGATCTCGTCGCAACCCGCCGCGACCGCCTCCGCCACGACATAGTGGATCACCGGCCGGTCGCCGAGCGGCAGCATCTCCTTCGGGATCGCCTTCGCGAGCGGGAGAAAACGGGTTCCGAAACCGGCGGCGGGAATGACGGCTTTCATGGTCGGGCGGCCTTGTTACTTCACCAGACCGTTGCCGTTCTCCGGCGGCAACATCGGCGCGAGATCGGGTCTGATCACGCGGATCCCCTTGCTGGCGAACGCGCTCTCGAGCCGCGCGAACATCGCCTCGTCCGCGTAGAAGCCCGTGATCGCCCCGCCGCTGCCGGCGAAGTTGGCGCTCGCCCCCTGCCGCCGCGCCGTCGCGATCATGTCGAGGTTGCCCTCGCCCACGTTGTAGAGGCTCGCGCGCTTGTCGAAGTTGGCATTGACCAGCCGGTCCAGCTCCGGCCGATCGCCGCGCCGCAGCGCCTCCCGGAACTGTTGGGTGAGGTCGGCCCAGTGCTTGACCGCCTCCACGATGTCCGCGTCGCCGCGGTTCCAGCGCGCCCGCAGATCGCTGTGGTAGACCTCCGTGCCCTCCGACAGGTCGTCACGATAGGCCACGTACACCGGAGGCAGCAGCGTGGGATCCAGCTGCTCGTAGGTTCCATAGCCGCGGGCCTGCATCACCTCGCGGGCGAAGTCCATGTACACCAGCCCCTGGTAGGCCTGCGCCACTCGGTCCTGCAGCCCGGCGGGGATGCCCAGCTCGCGGTTCTCGACCGACAACACGAGGTTGGCCAGGGTGTGGCGCGAAATCGTGACGTTGTAGAACCCCATCAGCGCCCGCACGCACGCGGTGATGATCGCGCTGGAGCCGGCCAGGCCCACGCGGTTGGGCACATCGGAGCGGTAGCGCAGCGTGAAGTTGCGGTTGTCGAGCCGGATGCCGCGCGTGCAGCAATAGTCGTAGAAGGCCTTGATCGACGCCTTCAGCAGGCGGAAGCCGCCGTAGTAGCCGTTCTGCAACACGTCGCGGTGCAGCCCGGCCACGCTGTCGAACACCGAGTGGTCCCGCCGGCTCGGCAGCAACTCGAGCTCGGGCGACTCCCACAGCTCGATCTGCGCCGAGAAGTTGCGGAAGGTGAAGGACACGGTCCGGCCGAAATACCCGTCGGAGGGGTTCCCGATCAGGGCCGCGCGGGGATAGGCCATCGTGCGAATGATCATGATGAAATCGATCGGCACGCTGGGCGGAATCCAACGATCACGCACGCCAAAACCTCGCCACGGCAGCCCCTCGCCCCGCCGGCCCGGATCGGCGCCGCCCGGCCCGGGCCCCCGGCGGGTCAGCCCTGGCCGATGCCGGAGGCCTTGAACCCGAGCGAGCGCAGCTTTTTCAGATCGAGGATGTTGCGTCCGTCGAAGACCGAGGCCGGCTTCATCATCGTGGCGTGAATGCGCTCGAAATCGATCGCCCGGAACTCGTCCCACTCGGTGAGCACGACCACGGCATGCGCCCCCGCGGCGGCGGCATACGGGTCGGCGCAGACGGTGATCGCCGGGTTAGGCCGCCCATCGGCCAGCTTCGCCGGCCCGCCGAGATCGCGGAGGATCTCCGCCGCCGGCACCTTCGGGTCGTAGATCGCCAACTGCGCCTGCTCCGAAAGCAGGTCCTGGCAGACGGTGATCGCGGCGGACTCGCGCGTGTCGTTGGTGTCCTTCTTGAAGGCGAAGCCGAGGATCGCGATCCGCTTGTCGGCGACGGTGTTGAAGAGCTCCCGCACGATGCGCTTGGTGAAGCGGTGCTTCTGCCAGTCGTTCATCTTGACCACGTTCTCCCAATACGCGGCCACCTCGGGCAGCCCGAAATGCTCGCAGAGGTAGACGAGGTTGAGGATGTCCTTCTGGAAACAGGAACCGCCGAATCCGACCGAGGCGCGGAGGAACTTCGGGCCGATGCGCGAGTCCTTGCCGATCGCGTTGGCGACCTCGTCGACGTTGGCCCCGGTGGCCTCGCAGAGGGCGGAGATCGAGTTGATCGAGGAGATGCGCTGCGCGAGGAACGCGTTGGCCACGAGCTTCGAGAGCTCGGAGGACCAGAGGTTCGTCTTGAGGATGCGCTCCCGCGGTACCCAGCGGCCGTAGACGCCGGCCAGCGTCTCCAACGCCGCCTCGCCCGCGGGCGTGCGCTCGCCGCCGATCAGCACGCGATCCGGCGCCTCGAGATCGGCGACCGCCGTGCCCTCGGCGAGAAACTCCGGATTCGAGAGCACCTGGAACTTCAGGCCGCGGGCGTTGGCCGCGAGGATCGTCGAGATCGACTCCGCGGTCTTCACCGGGATCGTCGACTTCTCGACGATGATCTTCGGGCCGTCGGCATGCTCGGCGATCGTGCGCGCCACCCCCTCGATGTACTTCAGGTCCGCCGCGCGCCCGGCGCCGTGCCCGTAGGTCTTGGTGGGGGTGTTGACGCTGACGAAGATGATGTCCGCGCCCTTGATGCCGCCGGCCACATCGGTCGAGAAGAACAGATTGCGGCCGCGCGCCTCGCGCACGACGGCGTCGAGTCCCGGCTCGAAGATCGGCAACTGGTCGGACTCCCAGGCGGCGATGCGCGCCGCATTCATGTCGACCACCGTCACGCGGATGTCCGGACACTTGCGGGCGATCATGGCCATCGTGGGGCCGCCGACGTAGCCGGCGCCAATGCAGCAGATATTCATGGAGAGGACTCGGTTTGGGTTTGCGCCGGCGGTTCTGCCGGGAAAACCGCCGGCTGTCGACGCCGCGTTGCGCGGGGAAACCCTGATTCTGGGCGCGGCTGTCCGGGCGGGCGTCCCGGCCGCGCCCCGCCAGCCCGGCGACCGTCGCCCGTTCAGCGCAGCGGTGGCGCCAGGTGCGGACGGAACCCGCTCTGCCCCAACCGGTGACTCACCGGCCGGCGCTGCTCCTGCGTAAGCACCGGCAACTCCGGCAGGTTCATCCGCGGCAGCCGTACCAACAATCTCTGGGCCCGCGTCCGCAGCGCCTCCCAGCGCGCCGCGAGCACCGATTCCGGCGCCGGGCCTGTTCCGGCGCGGCCGCCGCGGCTCGCCCCCCGCCGTCCCGGGTTTCCCCCGCCGCGCGCCTCGCTCCGCTCTCCATTTTCCGGAGTCGCCAACGGCTCCGCCGCCGCGAGCTGCTTGAGCAGGCTGCGCCATTCGATGAGCAACCGGTCGAGGTCGCCGCGCCCGGCCTGCTCGGCCTCGGCCATCGCCTCGCGCGCCGTCGCCCCCTGCTCGACGAGCCCGCGCACGATCTCGGCTGCGCCGCTGCCGTAGTTGGGCGGCACGCCGCGCACCAGAAAGCCCTCCGCCTCGCTGCGCCGGTAGGTGCGCTCGCACACCGACGCCAGCCGCCCCAGCCAGCGCGGGTTCGTGCCCGAGAACCGGTCGGTGGCGAAGAGGTTCGCCAGGTCGAAGACCAGGTCGTCGAGCGGATAGCGCCGGTCCTCCAGCGCCGCCGCGACCGCCAATCCCTCCGGCCCGGCAAACGCCCCCACGATCTCACCACGCGCCGTGAGCCGCAGCTCGCGGTCGAGCATGCCGAGCCGTTGCCATTGCCAGAACAGCGTCGGCGCCGGCGCCAGCGCGAAGCAGTCCGCGCGCCAGCGGCAACCCGGGCACAGGGCCGAGGGGTTGCGTTCGCGCCGCACCAGCCGCGCCCGCCCGGTGTCCGTGCGCTGTCCGCACGGGAAGGTTCCGCCGGGAAACGCGGCGGTCTCCTCGGTGCCGAACACGACCGGTTCCTCGGTGAAGAACCGCCCGGCCGCACCGGCCGCGATCTCCGCGGCCGGGCGCCCCGCGCGGAACTCCCGCAGCAGCACCGCCCACGGCAGCGGCGCGGCGCGCTTGAGCTTCTCGGCATGGGCGCGGCTCATGCGCGGCGAATTCTTGCTGGTGAGCACGTAGCCAATCTCGTCGAGCCCGCGGCGGCCGGCGCGGCCGATCATCTGCAGCAGCTCGCTCGGCTCGATCTCGTGCTCGAGATTGTCGTGCCGGTAGTGCGTGGCCGTGACCATCACCGAGCGCAGCGAGAAGTTGATGCCCGCGCTCAGGCCGAGCGTCGCGACGACCGCGCGCAGCTGGCCGGCCTTCGCGAGCGGCTCGATCACGCCGGCGCGCTGCGCATAGGTGAGTCCGCTGTGGTGGAAGGCCACGCGCACCCGCACCAGCTTCGTCAGCATCGGCCCGAGCGCCTGCTCCTGCTCGGGCGTGAGCGCGAGCGGATCGGGCGGCGGCAGCTCGCGGGCGAACTGCCGCGCCAGCCGCTCCGCCTCCTGCCGCTGCGGCGCGAAAACGAGCACGGGGCCCAGCCCCTCGCGCAACGCGCCGGCGAGCCGTCGCGTCCAGAATCCCTGGATCTCCGCCGGCAGCCCGCGCGTGAGGTCGTCGACCTCGATCTCCTCCAGCGGCACCGGCCGCTCGCGATGACGGATCA
Organism: Opitutaceae bacterium; assembly: GCA_035415285.1. Classification (GTDB taxonomy): domain Bacteria; phylum Verrucomicrobiota; class Verrucomicrobiia; order Opitutales; family Opitutaceae; genus CAJCBL01. Next base: position 10,715 of record DAOOFR010000037.1, on the reverse strand, counting down.
GCTCGACGGTCCGCCCCAGGCGTCGCAGCCAGGTGGCGACATCGTTCGGGTTCGCCACCGAGCCGCTCAGCAGCAGCAGTTGCACCTGCCGCGGCAGCGCGGCGAGCACACCCTCGTAGTGGTTGCCGCGATGGGGATCGCTCAGCCACTGGTACTCGTCGACGGCGAGGAAGCCCCAGCGCCCGCCCTCGCGCAGCTGGGTCTGCACGGCCTCGAGCGTGGCCACGACCACCGGCGACTCCGGCGCGATCGTCAGGTCGCCGGTCACGATGCCCACCTTCCAGCCGCGCGCCTTCCACTCCGCGTATTTGTCGTTGGCCAGCGCCCGCGTCGGCACCGTGTAGATCGCCGCCTTCGCGAAGCTCGTCGCCTCCGCGAACTTCTCGAAGACGAACGTCTTCCCGGCGCCCGTCGGCGCATCCAGGATCACATCGCGCCCGGCCTTGAGCGCCGTGATGCCCTGCGCCTGCCAGCCGTCCGGCAGCACGAGGCGTTGCAGGCTATCGAGACCACGGGCGTTCACGCGCCCGAGCAAAAGCTCCGCCACGCCGGCGTCAACGTACCCCGCGCTCGCGCGCTTTCTGCCGCCGGAGTCCGGCCGCCCGGGGCCGAGCGCCCCGCCGCGGCCGTCTCCACTCAGCGCCGCTCCCGCCCCTCGGACTCGTCGCCGTACAAGTCGGCGAAGTCCTCCGTCCAGTCGGCGTACGCCTCGGCCGGCAGGTCCATCACCACTCCGGCCCGCCGCAACGCCGCCTCGAGCGGCCGCACGAATTCGGTCTCCATCTCCTCAAGCCGGAAACAGACCTCGAGTCCGCTCACGCCGCGCGCGAAGGCCACCGAGTCGGCCAGTTCCATCAGGTCCTCGTCGGTGAACCACTCCTCCAGCTGCGCCTGCGAACCCTCGAGGGCGCGCAGCTCGGCCCAGTTCCGGTCGGCGGTCGCATCGGGCTGGCAGAGCTGGACCAGTCCGGTGAGGCGGGCGCGGCGGACGCGCACCGAAAAACACCGCAGTGCGGCGTAGGCGCAGGCGAGGTTGGCCAGACGCGCGTTCTGCACGAGGCGTTGGTGGATCGTCAGCAACACGGAGAGTTTCATGGGATTGGTCTCCTGAATTTCCGGACATTGCCTGCCGCTTGTTTCCCCCGGTCGGGACCGGGCCGCTGGACCGCGGCGCACGCGCCTCCGGGCGCGAACACCGCGTCGAACTGGGACCTTTCGCAGTCAGCCGAAACAGAACCTCTCAGACTCTTGACACCGGCCACCCGCGCGACGCGTGCGGCCGGACACCTGACAAAGGAACACCGTCTTCAGACCCGGGCCGGCAAGGCCGGCCCAACTGCATATCGGACAACCGAAGCATGCGATGAAGCGGCGTTTTGGCGAACGCGGCCGCGACATCCGGAGTGAAAGCCGCCCGAACCGGGGCCGCATCATCGCTCGCCACTCCGTTCCGGGCTTGGAAACGGCACCACACTCCGCCATTCGTGGCGCTCCGCGGAGCCCACCCCTCCCCGCATGCTCTTCCCTCGCATTCTTCTTCTCGGTCTCTGTCTGGTGTCGCTCGGCGCCGTGGCGTTGCGTGGCGATACCCCGGCGGAACCCCAGCGCCTCGGGGGCGTGATCGCGGGCGCCCCTTGGGCCGCCGTAGTGCCGGATAACTGGAGCGGCCGGCTCCTGCTCGAAGCCCCGGATCTTCGCCACGCGCCCGCCCCCCTCGCCGCCGAACTCGACGCCGCCACGCCCGACCACCAGGCGCTGCTCGGCGCGGGCTGGGCGATCGCCACCACCAGCTACCGGCGCACAGGTCCCATCCTCGTCGATGCCATCGACGACCTCCGCGGCCTGCGCGACCGCCTCGCCGTCGAGCTCGGTGCGCCCCGTATCGTCCTCGTCGAAGGCGTCGGCATGGGCGGGCTGATCGCCATCCTGATGGCCGAGCGCCACGCCGACGAGTTCCACGGCTTCCTCGCCCGCGACCCGCGCGTCGACCTGCGGGACCCGCGCGCCCTGCGCCTGCGCTGCGACCACCAGCCGCGCGCCCCGTTGCTCTTCCTCTTCGGCCCCGCCACAGCGGCGGAGACGATCGCCTACCAGACCCGCGCCCGCGCCGCCGCCAACGCCGAGAGCATCGTCCCCGTCCTCTGGTATCAACCCGAACCTGACACGGTCGAGTCCCCGACCGAGCGGCCGACCCGGCCGGCGGCGGTCGAGGCGCTCGCCGCCTGGGTGGCGACCGGCCGCTCGCCCGATCCGCACATCGAACACCTGCCGGCCGCCGAGGAACGGGACACCGCGCCGGCGGCGCCCGCGGCGCCCGCCGCGGCCGCCGAGCCCCCGGCGCTTCCCGAGGAACCGCCGCCGACCGTCCCGGTCGACGAAGCCCCGGCCGCGCCCTAGGCGGCGGTCAAGCCGGCCGCCCGGTGAGCGGCTGCGCCTCACCGGCGGTCGCGGCATGTTTGCCGAGTTTGCGCAGCAGATCCGCCAACTGGCGTTGCTCGGCGGGCTCCAATCCCGCCAGCGCCGCCGCCAGGTTCCGGAAATGGAGGTCCAGCGCATGCCGCGCCTTCTCGCGGCCGGCCTCCGTGAGTTCCACCCGCACCACGCGTTTGTCCGTCGGATCCGCGATGCGCCGCACCAGCCCCTGCCGTTGGGCGCGATCCACCGCGGTGGTGATCGCCCCGCTCGTCAACAGGAGCTTGCGGCCCAGCGCGTTCACCGGCAACGGACCTTTCGAATACAACGCCTCCAGCACCGCGAAGTCGCTGTCGGAGGCGAAGCCGAGGCCGCGGATGCTGCGCCGGTCGTGCGCCTCCACGGCATAGAACGCCTTCCACAGGATCAGGTAGAGGTGTTCGGGCGGGATCGGCGGGCGCAACGGCATGCCGGACGGTTCGTTACCATCGTCTTGATGTCAAGAGACCCGCCGCCCGCTGCGGCCGAGTGATCTCGGCGCGCGCCGATGACCGGCAGGCGGAACCTCGCCCCTGCGGTCGAGTCCCAGCGCCCGGCCCGCCTTCTGCGCGGGTTCGTCCAAACCGGGCGTCGCGCGCACAGCGCGGCGCCCGTTCAATCTGCCCACCCCGGCCCGGCGGTCGTCGCTCAGCGGCGACCGCGCGACAGACGGCTCACCACCTTCGGGGCCAGCTCCGCCTTTTCCCGCTCCTCGAAGAGCGCGGAATAGAGGTAGTTGAAATTCTCGATTTTGCGCCGCGGCACCGGGCGGCCGATCATGCGCTCGATCGAGCGGGCGTTGCGCAGATCCTCCTCGGTCATGAGCGTGTAGGCGTCGCCCTCGTGGTTCGCGCGGCCCGTGCGTCCGATGCGGTGCACGTAGTCCTCGGGATTCTCGGGCATGTCGTAGTTGATGACGTGCGTGACGCCGCGGATGTCGAGGCCGCGCGCCGCCAGGTCGGTGGCGACGAGCATCTGGTACCGACCGCTCTTGAAGCCGTCCAGCGCCTCGGTGCGCTCGCGCTGCGAGCGGTCGGCGTGCATCACGCCGGCCTTGTGGCCGAGCGAGTGCAGGCGGTGCGCGATCTTGTCGGCGCCGATCTTGGTGCGGGTGAAGATGAGCACGCTCTTGTATTCGGTGCGCTCCAACAGCGTGGAGAGCAGCTCGAACTTCTGCGCCGCCACGACCGGGTAGAACGCGTGGTCGACCGTCTCCGCGGGCGAACTGCGGATGCCGATCTCGATCGTCTCCGGATTCGTGAGGACCGACTGCGCCAGCCCCTGGATCTCCGGCGGCAAGGTCGCGCTGAAGAGCAGCGTCTGCCGCTTCGCCGGCACATGGCGGATGATGCGGCGCACGTCGGGCAGGAAGCCCATGTCGAGCATGCGGTCGACCTCGTCGAGCACGAGCACCTCGAGCGCGTCGAGCTGCGCGGTGCCGTCGCCGAGCAGGTCGAGCAGGCGGCCGGGCGTGGCGACGATCACGTCGACCCCGCGCTGCAGCTCCTCGCGCTGCTTGCCGTAGCCGACGCCGCCGTACACGACGGCGACGCGCAGCCCGGTGAACTTGCTGTAGTTGCGGAAGGCCTCCTCGACCTGGAGCGCGAGCTCGCGCGTGGGTTCGAGGATGAGGCAGCGGCAGCGGCCGTGGCTTCCGAGCCGGTGCAGCACCGGCAACGCGAACGCCGCGGTCTTGCCCGTGCCCGTCTGCGCCGTGCCGATGAGGTCGCGCCCGGTCAGCACCAGCGGGATCGCCCGCTGCTGGATCGGCGTGGGGGTCGAGTACCCCTGCTCGACCACCGCCGCGACGACCTCGGCCCGCAGCCCGAGCTTGAAGAAGGTGTGCTCCGGATCGAGGGCCGGCAGCGGCGGCAACTCCGCCAGCGGCGCGGCATGGGTCTCCTCGTAGTCGCGGCGCGGCAACGCATCGCGTTCGCGCGAACGGCCGCCGCCGTGGCCGGAGCGACCGCGAGGGCCGGCACTGGCACGCTGCCCCTCGCCCCGCCCGCCACCTTCGCGCCGGCGCGAGTCCTCGCGGGCGCCGCCTTCGGGGCGCGGCCCGCGGCTCCGCTCCTCCCGCGGCCCCTTGGGCGCGGGCCGGGGCCCGCCACCTTGGGCGCGGCCTGCCTTGGGCTGACGCGTCGCGTGGCCGTGCGCACCTCCGGATTTGGGCTCGGAAGGTTTCCCCTTCAACGAACGGGTGAGCGATTTCAGACCACCGATAATCTTACGTAGCATGTTGGTACAAAGGCTGGATGCTTCCGCCCCACCCCCGGACTGGCAACACAAACCTCCGCGGGCGGCCGGCGTCCGCCCGTCGCACCTGGGACCGCCTCAACCCGCGCCCGGCTCGCCATCGGCGCGACGCCACAGGCGATGGCTGCGGCTTCCCGTCGGCCCACCGCGACCAGATGGCTCTTTACGCAGTTCCGCTCCCCCCGCAGGGTGGGCCCCGACCTGCCATGACGCCGCTGCACCTCCTCGTCCACGCGGATTCGCCCGAAAACGCCGATCGTATCAGGCGGGCACTGCGCGCCGGTGCGCCCGGCTGCTTGCTCGAGACACTGGACGATGCCGCAACCTTGGCGGCCGTCCTCGCACAAAGCAGAGCCGACGGTGTGGTCGCGGCCCGCCCCGAGGTGCCCGCCCCCACTTCGGGCATCTCCCCGGAGTTGCGCCATGAGCTGAACAACCACCTCGGCCTGATCCGCATGCTGGCCGACTTCCTGGCAGGCAGCAACACGCTCGCGGCGGCGGATGCGGCCCGGGTGCGCGAGATCGCCACCGCCGCCGATGCGGCGGCGCAGTCGCTGCGGTGCACCAAGACCACGCGCTGAACCAGGGCAGGCGGTCCAGCCTCCCGCGCGCCAGGGGCCGGAGTCGGAGGACCAGCGCGCCGTTGCCCGGAGCGACGGTTCGCTCCGCACCGCCACCGGTCCGGCGTTCGCCCCGCGCCTCTCGTCAACCGGCCCCGTCAGCCCGGCACAGCCCGGTCAACCGCGAGTCTCGGCCTGCGCTTCGGCCTCCGGACAGGCCGGGCGGAGCGTGCGCCCGAGCACCTCGGCCAGTTCCCCCAGGCGGTACGGTTTGATGACCGCGCCGCAGAACCCGTGCGACTGGTGGTTGAGCAGCACCGGATCGGCCGCGTAGCCGCTCGAGACCAGCGCCCGCACGCCGGGATGCTGCGCGCGCAGGCGATGCAATGTCTCCAGCGCGCCGAGACCGGCCGGCACCGTGAGATCGAGGATCACCACATCGGGGCGACGGCCTTCGGCCACCGCGCGGTTGTAGGCCTCGATCGCTGCGCCGCCATCGGCCACCACTTCGCTCGTCAAACCGAGCCGGCCGAGCAACGTCGGCACCATCTGCCGGATCGATGCCTCGTCGTCCATGAACAGCACCCGACCGCGCAACTGCGGCAGCGTCGGCTCGCCGTCGGGCCCGGCCACCACCGCACCGGGCTGCGCGGGCAGATACAGCCGGAACACCGCGCCCGCCCCTGGCGGCGACTCCACCCGCAGCGCACCGCAATGCCGGCGCGCGATCGCTTGCGAGGTGACCAGGCCCAGCCCGGAGCCATGGCGCTTCGTCGTGAAATGCGGCTGGAAGAGCCGCACCATGTCCTCGGGCTTGATCCCGGGCCCCGTATCACGAACCTCGATCGCCACGAAAGGATGGGCGCCCAGGCCGAGCGCGCGGGCCGCCTCCCCGCCCAGGTTGCAGGCGGTGACGGTGACCACTCCTCCCCCCGGCATCGCCTGCACGGCGTTGAGCACGAGGTTGTGCACCACCTGGCCGATCTGGCCCATGTCCACCTCCGCCGGCCACAGGTCGTCGGCCACCGATAATTCGCAGCGCACCCGCGAGCCTTGCCGCGCAAACTGCGCCGCCTCGCGCAGGCCGGGTCCCAGCTCCGCCAACCGCCGCACCGGCTCCCCTCCGTTGGCGAACGCCAGCAACTGCCGGGTGAGGTCACGTGCCCGCCCCGCGGCCTTTTCCGCCTCCGCGAGCCACTCCTGCACCTCGGCGTTCAACCCGGTATCCATCCGCGCCATCGCGAGGTTGCCCATCAGGGCGGTGAGCAGGTTGTTGAAGTCGTGGGCCACGCCGCCGGCGAGCAACTCGAGGGATTCCCGCTTCGCCGCGCGCAACAGCTCGTCCTCCGTCCGGCGCGCCACCGGCGGGGGAGGCGGAGCCGGCGGCGGTTGCGCCGTCACCAGGATCCGGCCCGGTGCGGTCTCGTCCAGCCACACCACCGAGACCGGGGTGACCATCGTGCCGCCCGCGGGGCGCTGCAACGCCCAGAGCGCCGTCTGGGGCGCGTCATCCTCGGGCCACGCCACCACCGCCCGGACTGGCCGCGCCACGGAGCCGGCCGCCGCGAGGCGATGACCGGCCGGAAGCGCCGCGCGACAGCCCAGATGCGCCGCAGCCGCGGGATTGCAGGCGAGCACCTCGCACGTCTCCGCGTCGCAGATCCACGCCGCCTGCGCCTGCGCCGCGAGCAACCGCTCGATCGAGATCCCGGCCAGGCGGGCATCCGATCGGCTGGAAAAATCGGCACACATGGCAGTCCTAGTCGGCCAGCCGAACCGGAGCCGGGGCGCACCGCCGGAGCGGCTGCGCTCGTTGGAGAGATGCAGTCTGGGGAGGGGTCGATATGTGCATGTGGGGAGGCGATTTCTTCGCCGGGGGGAAGGCGCACAAGAACGGGTCGTGCCGGTTCGCGCCAGGCGCGACGGCGCCGGAAGTCAACCGCGGTTCCACTTCCCTTCGCGAGTGTAAAATTCGCAAGAAACCCCGCGCGCGCCGCACCGCTCCGGTCTCACCAAGTTTTCACAAGCGCCCGCCGCGGCGTTTTGCCGCTCGCCGCCCGCCGCCCCTCCGCCCGACGCTGCCGCCATGTCCGCGTCGCGCGCCGCCACCGATCGCCACCAACCCGTCTACATGGGACTGCCGGCCTTCACCGTCCTGCTGCCCCGCTTCTGGGTCGCACTCCCACTCACCCTCGCCGTCGCCGTGCTCGCGATGGGGCCGATGCTCCCGGGCCCCCTGCGTATCGACCCCGGCCTCGCCCCGTCGCTAAACGGCTGGCTGCAGGCCGCGCTCACCACGCCCGTCTTCTGGTGGAGCGGCCGGTTCTTCCTGCAACGTTTCGTGCGCTCCTGGCGTACCCTCGATTTCAACATGTTCACGCTGACCGTCACCGGCACCGGCGCCGCCTACGGCTACAGCCTCCTGGCCCTGTGCCTCCCCGCCGCTTTCCCGGAGGCGCTCCGTCACCACGGCCATCCGCCGCTCTACTTCGAGTCCGCCGCGATGATCACCACCCTCGTCCTGCTCGGCCAGATCCTCGAGCAGCGCGCCCACGCCCGCACCGGCGACGCCCTCCGCGCCCTCCTCGACCTCGCCCCGCCGACCGCCACCCGTATCCGAACCGAAGGCACCGAGGAGATCGTGCCGCTCGCCGCCGTCCGCGTCGGCGACCGCCTGCGCGTGCGCCCCGGCGACAAGATCCCGGTCGACGGCCTCGTGCGCGACGGCCGCAGCGCCGTCGACGAGGCGATGCTCACCGGCGAGCCGCTCCCCCTGGAGAAACAGCCCGGCGACACCGTCACCGGCGGCACCGTCAACACCACCGGCACCCTCGTGCTGGAAGCCCGCCGCGTGGGCGCCGACACCGTGCTCGCGCAGATCGTGCGCCTCGTCGAGGCCGCCGAGGACGCCGCGCCGCCGATCCGGCGCGTCGCCGACCGGGTGATCGACTTCTTCGTACCGGTGATCCTCGGCTGCGCGGGCGTCACTTTCGCCGTCTGGCTCGTCCTCGGCGCGCCCCTGCCCACCGCCCTCGCCCACGCCGTCGCCGTGCTCATCGTCGCCTGCCCCTGCGCGCTCGGCCTGGCCACGCCCGTCTCTATCGTCACCGGCATCGGCCGCGGCGCCCGCGCGGGCGTGCTGGTGCGCGACGCCGCCGCGCTCGAACACCTCGCCGCCTGCGACCTGCTCGTGGTCGACAAGACAGGCACGCTCACCGAGGGCCGCCCCGAAGTCGTCGCCCTCGCCCCGGCCGAGGGGACAACCACCGACCGGCTGCTTTCGCTCGCCGCCGCGCTTGAGGCCGGCAGCGAACACCCGTTGGCCAAGGCCGTCGTCCGCGCCGCCGCCGAGCGTCAAATCCCCGTGCCGCCCGCACGCGGTTTCGCCGCCGAACCCGGTGCCGGTGTTACCGCGGAGATCCAGGGGCGCCCACTACGGCTCGGCCGCCTCGCCTGGCTCGGGCTGCCCGCACCCGACCCCCTCGCCACCGCCGCCCGCTCCGCCGAAGCCGACGGCCGCACCGTCGTCTGGCTGGCCGACGCCGAGCGGGTGCTCGGTTTCCTCGCCCTTGCCGACCGTCTCCGCACCGATGCCGCCACCGCGTTGGGCGGACTCCGCCGCCTCGGGCTGGAGGTCGTGATGGCCACCGGCGACAATCCTGCCGCCGCCATCCGGATCGCCACCGAACTCGGGATGCCAAAGCCCCACGCCGGCCTCACGCCCGCCGGCAAACATGAACTCGTCGCAACCCTGCAACGCGCCGGCCGCCGCGTCGTCTTCGCCGGCGACGGGATCAACGACGCCCCGGCCCTCGCCACCGCCCGCGTGGGCATCGCAATGGGACACGGCACCGATGTCGCCATCGAGAGCGCCGGTCTTGTGTTGCTGCACGGCGATCTCCACGGTCTGGCACGCGCCGTGCGCCTCGGCCGCGCCGTGCTGCGCAACATCCGCCAGAACCTCTTCTGGGCGTTCTTCTACAACCTGCTCGGCGTGCCCCTGGCCGCCGGCGCCTTCCTGGCGTGGCCGGGCTGGTCGTTGCCGCCGATGTTCGCCGCCGTCGCGATGAGCCTGAGCTCGCTCAGCGTCGTCGCCAACGCCCTGCGGCTGCGCCGGCTCCGGCTCTGAGCCGGAAATCGGCAGGCGATGGAGGACCACGAAGACGAAATTGGCTCACGCGGAGGCGCGGAGGCCGCGGAGGATTCGGACAGGCGGAAGGGGCCGTTATCTCCGCGGCTCCGCGTGCCACCACTCTGGAATGCTGGCTCGCGTGATTCCCGGGGACGCCGTGGCGAGCGCGCCCGCTTGGGGCTTCTTCGCTTTTCTTCGTTACCTTCCACGGGCCGAGCGGTCTACTGACAGGCACTCCCCCGCCCATGAAAACTCCCCACCTCATTCTCCTGCTCGTCGTCGCCGCTTCGGCGCTCACCGGCTGCAGCACGATTTCGAGTCGCATCGACCAGAGATCCGAGGTCTTCGCCGCGTTGCCCGCCGACGACCAAGCCCGCCTGCGCCGCGGCGAAGTCGCCGTGGGCGACTCCTCCGACATGGTCTACATCGCCCTCGGCGAGCCGACCCGTCGCCGCGAGATCACCACCGCAGGAGCCACCCGCGCCGAGTGGATCTACCGCGTGTACGAGGAGAGGTACGAGGGTCCGCACTTCGCCGGCTACCGCCGCGCCGTCGCGATCGATCCCCGTACCGGCCGTCGCTTCATCTATTTCCGGCCGGAGTACGCCGACGTCTATTCCGGGCACGCCGAGGACCGGATACGCATCGTCTTCGAGGGCGGCCGAGTCGCGGTGATCGAGGAGCTCAAGCGGTAGGCATGGTGTTTCACACTGGCTTGGCGATCCGCCCGGCCGCGCCTTCGCCTCGTGGGCAACGCGGTGACTTCCCCGCTCAAGCCCCTCGCCCAGAGAGCTGCAGTTCACAGCTCGCCCAACAGCTCCGCGCAGCTCCCGCTGCGATGGCCACACCGCGCGCCACGCACACCCGATCCACGCACCACGGCGTGGATATTAGGACCTCCGTCATCGCCGTCCCCGGATGCCGCGCGAACCCGTCGGCGTGACGCATTGCCGGTCAACGCCCCGCATTAACGACCTGCCGCACGATCGGCGCACCTGAAGACTCCGGTGGTGTCGATCGGATCCAGGATGTTCTTCCACCGCGCCGCCGCCACCGCCGCATTCGCGCCGCCAGCACCTGATCACGCACCGCCGCGCCAAGTGAGCAAAGCAGGCCACGCGCGGTTTTCGAGGAAGCGGGTGTTCATCCGCAAATGACCCGGCAGCTGGCATGGGTCGGCGCCCGCAGCGTCGCGAGCGAAAAACACTCGCGTCCGCCCCTGCCGGGCGCGGCGACCACGCCCCTAGGCGAATTACCCTAACAGGCTGCTGAAAAAGTCCGAGATTGGTTGAACGAAACGCGGCGTACTTGGTCTA
>DAOOFR010000036.1:0-23980 GCA_035415285.1 Opitutaceae bacterium | reverse complement strand
TCCTTGATTTCGTTGAGCGACTTCTTGCCGAAGTTGCGGTACTTGAGCATCTCCTGCTCGGTCTTCATCGCCAGCTCACCGACGGTGGTGATGTTGGCGTTGTTGAGGCAGTTGGCGGCGCGCACCGACAGTTCGATCTCGTTGACCGACATGTTGAGGAGCTTGCGGAGCTTGTTCTGCTCCTCGCTGACCTCGGGCTGGACGCTCTCGAACTCGTAGTGCTCCTGGGAGACACGGTCGAAGACGTCGAGGTGGTGCTTGAGGATCGAGGCGGACTGCTTGAGGGCGTCGTCCGGGGTGATGCGGCCGTCGGTCCAGACTTCGAGCACGAGCTTGTCGTAGTCGGTGATCTGGCCCACGCGGGTGGCCTCGACGGAATACTTCACGAGCCGGACCGGGGAGAAGAGGGAATCGATCGGGATGACCCCGATGGGCTGATCCTCCTTCTTGTTCTCGGAGCCGGGGCAGTAGCCCCGCCCGGTCTTGATCTCGACCTCGGCCTCGAACGTGCGGACACGGTCGAGGGTGCAGATGAGCTGCTCGGGGTTGATGATCTGGACGTTCGAGTCGGGGGTGATGTCCGCGGCGGTGATCGCCCCCTCCTTATGCACCTTGATGTGCAGCACGATCGGCTCGCGCTTCTGGGAGATGATGAGGATCTTCTTCAGGTTGAGGACGATGTCGGTGACATCCTCGACAACGCCGTCGATGCTCTGGAACTCGTGGTTCACTCCGTCGATGCGGATCGAGGAGATCGCCGCACCTTCGATGGAGCTGAGGAGGACGCGCCGGAGGGAATTACCCACGGTGTGTCCATAGCCGGCCTCGAACGGTTCGGCGATGAACTTGGCGTAGGTGGGCGTGGAGCCTTCCTCGACCTTCACCAGCTTGTTGGGCAGTTCGAACTTACCGAGACGCTTGGGCATGGTGCGTAAAGATGAGGGTTGCGATAATGGAAGTGTAGGTGGTCAACGGATGCCGGGTCCCCAGCGCTTAGCGGCTGTAGAACTCGACGATCAGCTGCTCATTGATGCCGGGGTCCATCTCCTCGCGGGTGGGCAGGCGGACGATGGTGGCCTTGAGGGCCTCGGCGTTGAGCGTGAGCCACGGCGGCGGCGTGCGGAGGCGGTTCTCCTCGAGATTGCGCACGGCGATCTGGCGGGAGCCGGGCTTGGCGCGCACCTCGATCTCGTCGCCCGGGACAACCGTGTAGCTGGCGATGTCGACCTTCTTGCCGTTGATGCGGATGTGCCCGTGGTTGACGAACTGGCGGGCGGCGCTGCGGGTCTTGGCGAAGCCGAGCAGGTAGACGACGCTGTCGAGGCGCGTCTCCAGCAACTGGAGGAAGCGGGCGCCGGTGACGCCGCGCTCACGCTTGGCGATGGCGAAGATGCGGCGGAACTGCCGCTCGAGCAGGCCGTAGGTGTAGCGAAGCTTCTGCTTCTCGATGAGGCCTTTGGCGTATTCGCTGACCTTGCGGCGGGCGGCCTTGGGGCCGTGCTGGCCTGGGGGGAAGTTGCGTTTCTCGAGCGCCTTGGTCGGGCCCATGATGGGCGCGCCGAAACGGCGATTGATACGGGCAACGGGACCGGTGTAACGAGCCATGGAAAAGGAACGGTCGGAGGTGAAAGGTGGTGGTGGGCGGTGCGCGCTCAGACGCGGCGGCGCTTGCGCGGACGGCAGCCGTTGTGCGGGATCGGCGTGATGTCGACGATCGCGGTGACCTCGAGGCCGACGGCCTGGAGGGCGCGGACAGCAGAGTCGCGACCGAGGCCGGGGCCGGCGATGCGAATCTGAATATCCTTGAGACCGTGGGCCATGGCGCCGCGGGCGGCTTCCTGGGCGACGATCTGGGCCGCATAGGCGGTGGACTTGCGCGAACCGCGGAAGTTGCACTTGCCGGCGCTGGCCCAGGAGATGACGTTGCCCTTCAGGTCGGTGATCGAGACGATCGTGTTGTTGAAGGAGGCGGTCACGAAGGCGATGCCGGTCGTGATGTTCTTCGCACCCTTGGCCTTGCGGACCTTGAGCGCGGTGACCTCGTCCTTGAGGAGGTCGGCGGCGGTGGCGGCCTTGGGGGCCTCGGCCGGAGCGGCTTCGGCGGCGGGAGCGGCGGCCTTGTCGGCGGCGGCGGGGGCCTTGACGGCCTTGGTCTCTTCGGCGGCGGCGGCCTCGACGGGCTTGGCCTCCTTCTTCGGAGCCTTCTTGGGAGCGGATTTCTCTTCAGCCATGGTCGTGCGGGTTACTCGGCTTTCTTGGCGACACCAACGGTCTTGCGCGGGCCCTTGCGGGTGCGGGCGTTGGTCTTGGTGCGCTGGCCGCGCACGGGCAGGCTGCGGCGGTGACGCGTGCCTCGGTAGCAGTTGATCGCCTGGAGGCGGCGAATGTTGGAGGTGATCTCACGACGGAGATCGCCTTCCACCACCCACTTCTTCTCGGCGATGAAGGACATGATCTTGTTGAGCTGCTCCGCCGAGAGATCGGAAGCGCGCATGTTGGGATCGATGCCGATGTGCGCGACGATCTGGTCGGCCCGGTCGGGGCCGACACCGTAGATGTAACGCAAGGCGTACGGGACTTTTTTCTTAGCGGGGATTTCCACCCCAAGGAGACGAGGCATGGTGTTGAGTTAGAAGTGTGGTTGAGAAAAGGGGGATTCGAGTCAGGCGGGCGGGATCGTGAGGATCTCGGGGCCGGTCTCGGTGGTGAGCACGGTGTGTTCGAAGTGGGCGGAGGGCCGGCCATCGGCGGTGACGATCGTCCAGCCGTCAGCGAGAGTCTCGATGCGGTGGGTGCCTTGGTTGACCATCGGTTCGATGGCCAAGGTCATCCCGGGGCGGATCTTCTCGCCGGTACCCTTGCGTCCGAAGTTGGGAATCTGCGGTTCCTCGTGCATCGAGCGCCCCACCCCATGGCCGACCATGTCGCGCACGACGCTGAAGCCGTGGCCTTCGACGTAGGTCTGGATGGCGTGGGAGATGTCGCCGATGCGATTGCCGACCTTGGCAAACTCGATCCCGTGATAGAGCGCGGCCTCGGTGATCTGCAGAAGTCGATCGACGGTGGAATCCACAGGGGCGATCCGCACGGTGGTGGCGTTGTCGCCGATCCAGCCAGCGTACTCGACAACAACATCGAGGGAGACGATGTCGCCGGGCCGGAGGATTCGCTTGATCGAGCCGATCCCGTGAACGACCTCCTCGTTGACCGAGATGCAGGTGTATGCCGGATAGGCGCGTTGACCGCGCGACGTGCGGTAGTTGTAGCACGCGCTGCGGGCGCCGTAGCCTTCGATGATCTTCTTTGCTTCCTGGTCGAGATCGTAGGTGCTGATGCCGGGCGCGGCGAGCGCGCGCATCTTGGCGAGCACTGCGGCGGCGACGCGGCAGGCCTCGCGCATCCCGGCGATCCCTTCTTTGTTTTTGATCGGAATCATGATGGGGAGAGCGTCAGCGCCGCGGCGGCGGGCACTTCAAGCAGGATGCCTCGGGTGCGATAATACGTTGCCGCCGCCGGTGCGCTTTCGGCACCACCAACGACCACGCAGGCATCGAGCGTCTCGCCCCGTGCTTCGAGCCACTCGTCGAAGACGAGCGCTTGCAGGGCGGAGCGAGGGAATCCGCTGAGCTGGAATCCGCTCTCGGCGCGGCGGGCGAAGTACCAGCGGCGCAAAACGGCCAAGACGGTTTCGTCGGCCGCGGAGCACCCGGATTTCGCCGCCCGGCGCAGGGCGGCGCCCAACGGGGTCTGCCGTTGTGACTCGGCAGAAAGCAAAGCTTCGGTTGATACGTGCTCAGAAATCAAAGAACGAGAAAAGGCGGGAACCGAACCTGAGCATTCGGCCCCCGTTGGGAGAATCAGAAGTTTCGACTTGGGCGATCCAAGCAGGGAAAAGAGCTCGGAAATGGCAACCATCCCCTGCGAAGTAAAGAATTATGATTGGGAGAAGAACTTAATCACCCAAGCGGCCAGACCGATCGCAAGCAGGCTGCCGCAGGCGATCAACAACGGCTGGATGTTCTTGGCCTCGGCTCCATCGTTGAAGCCCGCCATCGTCGTGCTGCGCGCCCGGACACGGCCCTTCTTCAGGAAGCCATCGTAGTGGCGCTGGAGCAGATAGGTTTCGAGCTGCCGCATCGTGTCGAGCATGACGCCCACGGTGATCAGCATGCCGGTGCCGCCGAAGAAGTAGGCGATGCGCTGCGGGAGGCTGATGCGCTGGTAGAGGAAATCGGGCATGACGGCGATGAACGTCAGGGCGATGGCGCCGAAGAGCGTCAGCCGGGTCATCACGAAATCGAGGAACTTGGCGGTGGGCTCGCCGGGGCGAACGCCGGGGATGTAGCCTCCGTACTTCTTGAGATCGTCGGCGATCTGGATCGGCTTGAACATGACCGACACCCAGAAGTAGCTGAAGAAAAGGATCATCGCCGCATCGAGCGTGTAGTAGAGCATGCTGCCGCTCTGGAGCGTGGACGCGAAATCGAGCAGGAAGGGCAGGTTGAACTTCGCTCCGGCGAACTGCATGATCTGCTGCGGGAAAAGCAGGATCGCACTGGCGAAGATCACGGGCATGACGCCCGAGTAGTTGACCTTCAGCGGAAGGAACGAGCTCTGCCCGCCGTAGACGCGCTGGCCAACCACACGCTTGGCGTACTGCACCGGAATCTTCCGTTGCGCCTGCGTGAGGGCGACGATGAACGCGGTGACGCCGAAGAAGAGAGCCACCATCACGACGGCGTGGAAGATACCGAAGGAGGCACCGGTCCCGATCGGAGCGAAGAAGAGCTGCCACGTCTGCGCCGCGGCGCCGGGGATATCGGCGAGAATGCCGACGGTGATCAGGATCGAGATACCGTTGCCGATGCCGCGCTGGGTGATCTGCTCGCCCAGCCACATCATCAGAAGGGTGCCGGCGGTGAGAAAGATCGTGGAGGTGATGAGGAACCAGCCCTTGTGGGCGATGACGATCGCACCGTAGTGGGCCTCGTTGTAGCCGGGGAAGAGGCGGCCGGGATTTTCCAAGGCGCCCAAGAGGAGCAGGCCCTGGATCACGCAGATCACCACCGTCATATAACGGGTGTACTGCTGGATCTTCTGGCGGCCGACATCACCCTCCTGCTGCAGGCGGGCAAGCTGCGGGACGACGGCGACCATCAACTGCATGATGATCGATGCGCTGACATTGGGCATGATGCCCATCGCGCAGATCGCGCCCTTGAGCAGCGCGCCGCCGGTGAACATGTTGTACAGACCGAGCAAAGCACCGGCGCCGGAGGCGGCCTGATCCGCGAAGAACTGCTGCAACGGCTGCGGATCCAGCCCCGGGAGCGGGATGTGCGCACCGACGCGCGCCACGAACAGCAGCGCCATCGTCGTCAGGATACGTTGCCGGAGTTCCGGAATCTTCAGGCAGTTCGCAAAAGCGGAAAACACGGGAGGGTTTGTTCGGTTGGGGAAAATGGTCAGCGCGCCCGCAGGCGCGCTGAAGAGGGAATCAGGCGACGATCGCCTGGCCACCCGCCTTCTCGATCTTCTCCTTGGCTGCGTCGGAGAATTTCGCGGCGGTGACCTTCATGGCCCGGGCGAACTCGCCCGTGCCCAGAACCTTCAGGGGCAGCCCGGCATCGCGGATGAGCCCGACCTGGGCCAGGATCTGCGAGTCGACTTCCGTCACCGAATCCTCAAAACGAGCGAGGTCGCTCAGATTGACGATCGAGTAGACGGTCTTGAAGTTCTTGTTGTTGAAACCGCGGTGCGGGAGCTTGCGGTAGAGGGGCATCTGGCCGCCTTCGAAGCCGGGGCGGATGCTGCCGCCCGAGCGGGCGGTCTGACCCTTGCCACCTTTGCCGGAAGTCTTGCCATGTCCCCCACCCTCGCCACAACCGACGCGTTTGCGGCGGTGGACGGCTCCGGGGGTGTTCTTGAGTTCGTGAAGCTTCATGATCGCTGGATGGTTGCGCCGGGGCCCGTTCAGGCCTGGCGGACTTGCTGGAACTGTTCGGCGAGGCGCAGTTTGCGCAGGCCGAGCAGGGTGGCGTTGACGACCGCGATATGGTTCTTCGAACCCATCGACTTGGAGAGCACGTTGTGGATGCCGGCCGCCTCGAGGACCGCACGGACACCGCCGCCGGCGATAACGCCGGTACCGGAGGACGCGGGGCGCAGGAGCACCTTGCCGCCATCATACTCGCCGAAAACCTCGTGGGGGATGGTGTCACCCTTGAGCTTGACGGAGACCATGTTCTTGCGGGCGTTTTCGGTGCCCTTGCGGATGGCGTCGGGCACCTCGTTGGCCTTGCCGTAACCGATGCCGACCGTGCCCTTGCCGTCGCCGACGACGGCGAGGGCGGAGAAGCTGAAGCGGCGGCCGCCCTTGACGACTTTCGCGCAGCGGTTGATGAAAACAACCTTCTCGATCAGGCCGGATTCGGGGGCTTGGGGAGCGCCACGACCGCGATCGGAGGAAGAGGAACGAGAGTTTTGCATGGTCTCGGATTAGAACTTCAAACCGGCCTCGCGGGCGGCTTCGGCGAATGTTTTGACCTTACCGTGGAAACGGCGGCCGTTGCGGTCGAAAACGAAGCTGCTGAGCCCGGCGGCCGCAGCCTTGGCCGCGAACGAGCCGGCCAAGGTCTTGGCGCTGCTGTCGTTGGCGGCGAGCTTCTGGGCGCGCAGATCGGGGGTGAGCGTCGAGACGGCGACAAGGGTGGCCCCCTTCACGTCGTCGATGGCCTGGGCATAGATGTGCTTGCCGCTGAAATGCACGCAGAGGCGCGGACGCTCGGCGGTGCCGACGACCTTCTTGCGGATGCGCCACTTGCGCTTCTGGAGCAGCTGGGCTTTGCGGATGGTATTCATCGCTGGATTTCTTTGGGTTGGTGCCGCGCTTAGGCGACCGTCTTGCCTTCCTTGCGGCGGACACGCTCGCCAACGATGCGCACGCCCTTGCCCTTGTAGGGTTCCGGCGGATAGAAGGCGCGGATTTCAGTGGCGACCTTGCCGACGAGCTGCTTGTTGCAGCCCTCGATCTTGACCTTGGTCTGGTCGGTCACGGTGACCTTGATCCCTTCGGGGATGTCGTACTTGATCGGGTGGGAGTAGCCGAGGGCGAGGTCGACGACCTTGCCCTCGACGGCGGCCTTGAAGCCGACGCCCTGGATCTCAAGTTCCGTGGTGTAGCCGTTGACGACGCCGATGACCATTCCATTGATGATGGAACGGGCGGTGCCGTGCATGGCGTGGGCGAAACGGGTCTCATCCTGCGGCGTGACGACGACCTTGCCGTCGGCCACCTCGATCTTGACGACCGAGTCGAAGGTTTGCTGGACCTTGCCCTTGGGACCCTCGACCAGCACGGTGCCGTCCTGGACGGCGACCTTGACCTTGGCGGGGATGGTAACGGGGAGTTTTCCGATACGACTCATGGTGTGGGCTCTCCTTACCAGATGCTGCAGAGGAGTTCGCCGCCGAGCTTCTGGCGCCGGGCGTCCTGATCCTTCATCAGACCCTTCGAGGTCGAGACGATCGAGATGCCGAGACCGTTGAGCGCGCGCGGGATGTCGCGGTAGCCGTAGTAGAGACGACGGCCGGGGGTGCTGAGGCGACGGAGGTTGGTGATGGCGGGCGCGTTGTCGATGTACTTGAGCTTGATGACGACGGTCTTGTGACCGGCCTCGTCCTGCCCTTCGGAAACGTCGGAGACGTAGCCCTCGTCCTTCAGGATGCGGGCCATCGCAGCCTTCAGGGTGCTGTGCGGCACAACGCAGTCGGCCAGTCCGGCCTTGGCGGCGTTGCGGATCCGCGTGAGAAAATCGCTGATTGGATCAGTCATGGGTGTGTGGTGATGGGGACCGGCCGATATCCGACTGCCGGTCCGAAAGGTGTTTACCAGGAACTCTTGGTGACGCCCGGAATCTTGCCGTTGAGCGCGAGCTCGCGGAAGGTGATACGGGACACGCGGTACCGGCGGATGTAGCCGCGCGGACGGCCGCTGAGGGCGCAACGGTTGCGCACCCGGATGGCGGACGAGTTGCGGGGCAGCTTGGACATCGCCTTCTGGGCCGCGAAGAACTCCTCGTCGGAGGTCTTCGGGTTGGCGAGGATGGCCTTCAGCTCGGCACGCTTCGCCGCGTACTTTTCGACGAGGGCGATGCGGCGGTTGTTCTTCTCGATGGCGGAAGTTTTCGGCATGGCAGGATCAGGCGGCGGTGGGAGTCTTGGCGGCGACAACGGCCTCGGTGCGACGGAAGGGGAAGCCGAGGAGCTTGAGCAGCTCACGGCCTTCGTCGTCGGACGACGCGGAGGTGACGATCGAGATGTCGAGACCCATCACGCGCTTGGTGCTCTCGAGGGAGATCTCGGGGAAGATCGAATAGTCGGCGATGCCGATGTTGTAGTTGCCGTTGCCATCCAACTTGGAAGGCACGCCGCGGAAGTCGCGGATGGCCGGAAGGGCGACAACGAGCAGGCGGGAAAGGAAGTGCCACATGTTCTCACCACGCAGGGTGACCGTGGAACCGACAATCTGCCCTTCGCGGAGCTTGAAGTTCGCGATCGCCTTGCGGGACTTCGTGAGCACGGCCTTCTGGCCGGCGATCGCGGTGAGGTCGCGCTGGGTGTCGGCGATGACGGTCTTGTCCGCGCCGGAATCGATGCCGGTGTTGAGGACGACCTTCAGGATCTGCGGCACCTGGTGCGGGTTGGCGTAGCCGCGGGACTGCTTGAGGGCAGGCACGACGACCTCGGTGTAATGCTTCTTAAGTTGCGGGACTTGCTTCATGGGTGTGCGCCGGATTTCCGACCCGGCAGCGTGGTAAGTTGGTCAGAGTGACAACTCAGGACTGCGCCTTGCCAGCCTTTTTTGCGGCGGGTTTCTCGGCGGCGGTCACCACCTTGAGGTTTGAGACGTGGATGGAGCCCTCGCGTTCGACGATGGCACCCTGGGGATTGGCCTGGGACTTGCGCTCGTGGCGCTTGATCATGGCGACGCCTTCGACGACCGCGCGCTGCTTGGCGGCGCGGATCTCGAGGACCTTGCCCTGCTTGCCCTTGTGGGAGCCGGCGACGACGGCGACGGTGTCGCCACGCTTGATGTGGAATTTTTGCTTCATCAGAGGACCTCCGGAGCGAGGGAGACGATCTTCATGAAGTTCTTCGCGCGCAGCTCGCGGGCGACGGGCCCGAAGATACGGGTGCCCTTGGGATTGCCTTCGGCATCGATGATGACGACGGCGTTGTTGTCGAAACGCAGGTAGCTGCCATCGGCGCGGCGCAAGGGTGCGCGAGTGCGGACGATGACGGCCTTGGCGACTTCACCCTTCTTGACGGTGGCGTCGGGGCTGCTGTCCTTGATGTTGACCGTGATGATGTCGCCGACATGGGCGATGTCGGTGTTCTGGCCCATACGGCTGATCATCGAGGCCTTGCGCGCGCCGGTGTTGTCGGCGACGTCGAGAATGGAACGCATCTGGATCATGGCGCGTTACTCCTTGGACGGTTCGAGGTTGGCCTCGAGGGCGTTGTTGTTGGCGGCGTGGACAACCTTGAGCACGCGCCAGCGCTTGAGGCGGCTGAGCGGGCGGGTTTCCATGATCTCGACCTTGTCGCCGATCTTGGTCTCGTTCTTCTCGTCATGCACGTGCACGACGGTCTTGCGATTGATGACCTTCAGGTAACGAGGGTGCGGGATCTTGAAGGGGATGGTGACCTTGACGGACTTGTCGCCCATCCGGCTGGTGACAGTGCCGAGGAGGGTCTTCCGTTCGGTGCGTTTGGCGGCTTCCATAGTCTTGGGCGCTCCGTGTTAACGGGCGGCCGCGGGAGCCGCGGCGGCCTGCTTCTTTTGGGTGAGGATGGTCTCCAGCCGGGCGATGTCCTTGCGATACGCCTTGAACGTATGGGGCTTGTCGATCTGGCCGGTGTGCTTGCGCAGGTTGCTCTGGAGGAGGGTTTCGCGGGTTTCGCGAAGCTTCGCTTCGATCTCCGCAATGGAGAGCTCGCGGATGTCCTTGGGTTTCATGGCGTCTCGTTTGGTGGCGGCGGTTGTGGGCGCGCTCAGGCCGCAACGCCCTCACGGGCGATGAAGCGGCACTTGCAGGGCAGCTTGGTGTCGGCCAAGCGCATCGCCTCGCGGGCGATGGTGAGCGGAACACCGGCGAGCTCGAAAAGGATGGCGCCGGGCTTGATCAGCGCGACGTAGAATTCGACCGCGCCTTTGCCTCGACCCATTCGGGCTTCGGCAGGGTGCTTGGTGACCGGCATGTGCGGGAAAACGCGGATCCAGACCTTGCCCTTGCGCTTGAGGTGGCGGTTGATCGCCACACGAGCGGCTTCGAGCTGGCGGCCGTCGAGACGGACGCGGTCCATGGCCTGGATGGCGTATTCGCCGAACGCGATCGTGTTGCCGCGTTTGGCCTTGCCGGCGTTGCTGCCCTTTTGGGCGCGACGGAATTTGGTGCGTGCAGGTTGAAGGGCCATGGTGGGCTCAGTTGTTGTTGTCGGTGTCCTTCTTGCAGATCCAGCACTTCACGCCGATCTTGCCGTAAACGGTGTGGGCCTCGGCGAAACCGTAGTCGATGTTCTCGCGGAGGGTATGGAGCGGCACGCGACCGGTGCGCTGCAGCTCGCGACGGGCGATTTCCGAGCCACCGAGGCGGCCGGAGGCCTGAAGCTTGATGCCATCGGCGCCGAGGCTCATCGCCATCTGCATGGCCTTCTTCATCGCGCGACGGTAGGAGATGCGGCGCTCGAGTTGGAGGCAGATGTTCTCGGCGACGAGCTGGGCCTCGATCTCGGGCTTCTTGACCTCCTGGATATCGAGCAGGATCTCCTTGCCGGTGAGCTTGGCGAGATCTTCCTTGATCTTCTCGACCTCCTGGCCCTTGCGGCCGATGACGATGCCCGGGCGGGCGGTGAACACCTTCACCCGCACGCGGTTGGCGGCGCGCTCGATGAAGATGCGCGGCACAGAGGCGAGCTTGAGCTTGCCCATGAGCTGCTCGCGGATCTTCTGGTCCTCGGCGAGGAGCAGGCCGAATTCCTTCTTGCGCGCGAACCAGCGCGACTGCCAGTTGCGGCGGACGGCCAGGCGGAAACCGATCGGATTGGTCTTTTGTCCCATGGCGTTACTTGGTTGCGGCGGCTTCGGAGAGGACGATGCGGATGTGCGACATCTTCTTGCGGCGGGGCATCGCGGAACCGCGGGCACCGGCTTTGAAGCGCTTGAGCACAGGACCGGTCTCGATCACGGCGGAGGCCACGACGAGGTTGTCGGAGGAGAGGTTATTGTTGTTCTCCGCGTTCGCGATGGCCGATTTCAACGTCTTGACGATGAGGCGGGCGGATTTGCGCGGGATGAGGGTGAGCAGTTCGACGGCCTGCGGAGCAGCGAGCCCCTGAATCTCGCGAGCGACCTCGCGCATCTTCTTCGGGGACATCCGGGCGAACCGGGTAAGAGCTTGGACTTCCATGGTGGTGGTGTTTTACGGCTGGCCGCCGGCGCCGGAAAGGCGGGCGGCCCTGCCCTGTTGCATCAGACGGCCTTGGCGGTGTGGGCGCCGTGCGCCTTGAAGAAGCGCGTCGGGGCGAATTCGCCGAGTTTGTGGCCGACCATATTCTCGGTCACGAAGACCGGGACGAAGGCCTTGCCGTTATGGACGTTGAACGTGACACCGACAAAGTCGGGGGTGATGGTCGAACGACGCGACCACGTCTGGAGGGGCTTCTTGTTGTTGGCCTTCTTCGCCTTCTCGAATTTCTCCGAGAGGTGCGGGTCGACGAAGAAGCCTTTCTTGATTGAACGAGCCATGGCGTGAAATCGTTTGGGTTACGCGGCGGTTGGGTTATTTCTTGCCGCGCGGCTTACGGCCGTTCTTGCGGGTAATGATGAGGGCGTTGGTCGTCTTCGACCGCTTGCGGGTCGGGAAGCCCTTGGCGAGCTGGCCCCACGGGGAGACGAGGTGCTGGCGACCGCCACCACCCTTGGACTTGCCCTGACCGCCACCGTTGGGGTGATCGACCGGGTTCATGGCCACACCGCGCACGCGGGGACGGCGGCCGAGCCAACGGTTGCGACCCGCCTTGCCGAGGGACTGGTTCATGTGGTCGCCATTGCCGACCTCGCCGATCGTGGCACGGCAGCGCTTGTTGACCATGCGGATCTCTCCGCTGGGCATACGAATGATCGCGTTGTCCCCCTCGATGTTGACGAGTTGGGCGGCATTGCCGGCCGAGCGGGCAATGACCGCACCCTGCCCGGGCAGAAGCTCGACACAGTGGATGAAGGTGGCCGCAGGGATGATCGAGAGCGGGTAAGAACAGCCGGGGAGGAACTCCTCGGGGGTCTTGTCGCTGGAAACGACCTTGGCGCCGACCTTCAGGCCCTTTGGTGCGATGATGTAGCGCTTCTCGCCGTCGACGTAGGCCAGGAGGGCAAGGTTCGCCGAACGGTTCGGATCGTACTCGAGGGCTTGGACGCTGGCCGGGATGTCGAGCTTGTTGCGACGGAAGTCGACGATGCGATAACGGCGACGGTGACCACCGCCGCGGCGACGCGACGTGATGCGGCCGTAGCAGTTGCGACCGCCCGACTTGCGGGTCGACTCGGTGAGGCGCGCTTCGGGCTTCTTCTTCGAGAGCTCCGGATCAACGTTGAGGATCAGGTAGCGCTGAGTCGGGGTGATGGGACGGAATTGCTTGAGAGGCATGGTGGTGTCTCCGGTGTGCGGCTCAGGCGAGCTCGATCTTGTCGCCCTTCTTCAGGGTGACGATGGCCTTCTTGTAGTCGGAGCGGGTCGTCGGGCGACCGCGGCGGTCGCGCTTCGGCTTGCCCTTCACGTTGATGATGTTCACGCGCTTGACGCCGACCTTGAAGGTGGCCTCGACGGCGGAACGGACATGCTGCTTCGTGGCCTCGGGGAACACCTCGAAGGTGTACTGACCGAACTCGGAAGACTGCTTGTTGGACTTCTCCGTCAGGCGGATGGTCTTAAGAACTTCGTAGGCGGGCTTCATCAGTTGCCTCCCTTCATGCGGGCGATGACGTTCTCGAGCGCCTTCTCGGAGAGGATCACCTTCCGGTACTGGGTCAGGTCGAGGGTGTTGAGCTGGGTGGCGTCTTGGATGAAGACGCGCTCGAGGTTGCGGGCGGCGCGGCGGACTTCGGTGCCGAAGGGCGCGTCGACGATGAGGATCTTGCCTTCCGGGGCGATGCGGCCGACGACGGAGTTGATCTCCTTGGTCTTGGCAGCGGCGGCCTCGAAGCGCTCGATCACCTCGATCTCGCCGGCGACGGCGCGATCGAAGAAGGCCCGGCGCAGGGCGAGGTTCTTCACCTTGGCGTTGATCTTCTGGGAGAAGTCCTGCGGACGCGGTCCGAAGACCACGCCACCACCGGACCAGAGCGGCGAACGGGTCGAGCCAGCGCGAGCGCGGCCGGTGCCCTTCTGCTTGAACGGCTTCTTGCCGCCGCCGGAGACCTCACCGCGGGTCTTGGTGCTGCGGGTGCCCTGGCGGGCGTTGGCGCGGTGCGCGACGGCGACCTGCTTGACGGCCTGCAGGCCCTTGTCGCCTTCGAAGGTCTCGATGCCGTCGAAATCCTTCTCGACGAACTGCGAGCCATCAGCGGAGTAAACTTTGAGCTTCATGTCGTGGGCGCTCCTTAGGCTTTAACCGCCTTGATGGCGGAGCGGATGATGACGTCGGATCCGTTGCTGCCGGGAATCGCGCCGCGAACGAGCAGCAGATTCTTGTCGGCGAGGACCTTGACGACCTTGAGGTTCTGGACGGTGCGGTTCACCGCACCCATGTGGCCGGGCATCTTTTGATTCTTGAAGACGCGGCCGGGAGTCTGGCGCATACCGATGGCACCGATTCGGCGGTGGAACATCGAGCCATGGGAGGCGCAGCCACCCTTGGTCTTGAAGCGGAACTGGACGCCCTGGAAGCCTTTGCCCTTGGTCTCACCGGTCACGTCGACCAGTTGGCCTTCCTTGAAGATTTCGACCGTGACGATGTCACCGGTCTTGGCTTCGGGAGCGGAGGCGAGACGCACTTCAGAGAGGCGGCTCACGGCGGCGACGCCGGCCTTCTTCGCGTGGCCGACCTCGGCCTTGCTCAGGCGCTGCTCCTTCTGGGGACCAAAGCCGAGCTGGACGGCATTATAACCGTCGGTCTCGACCGTCTTGACCTGCACGACCGGGCAGGGACCGGCTTCGACGACGGTGACGGGGACGAGGGCGTTATCGCCGTCGTACACCTGCGTCATCCCGACTTTTTTGCCGAGGATTGTTTGGATCATGTTTCTAAGCGGTAGGTGGAGGTTATCCGTTTACGGGACCTACATTAGACGCGGCGCCCGCAAGGGCGGGCCGTCGCCTAAGGCTGGTGGGTCACACCGTCATACGTTGATAGTGATATCGACGCCGGACGGGAGATTGAGTTTCTTGAGCTCGTCGACCGTTTGGGCCGTGGGCTCGATGATGTCGAGGAGCCGCTTGTGGGTGCGGATCTCGAACTGTTCCATGGACTTCTTGTCCACGTGCGGGGAGCGGTTGACCGAGAGCTTCTCGATGCGCGTGGGCAGCGGGACCGGGCCCGACACACGGGCGCCGGAGCGCTTGGCCGTCTCGACGATCTCGGAGGCCGACTGGTCGATGATGCGATAGTCGAAGCCCTGAAGCTTGATGCGAATGCGTTGACCTTTCATGGGTGCGGTGCGTCGGGATTACGTGCGCGCAGGGGCGCGGGTGGACGTTTCGACGATACGGGTAAGAACCTGCGCCGGGACTTGGTCGAAATGGGACGGCTCCATTGAGTAGGAGGCGCGGCCCTTCGAGAGGGAGCGGATGTCGGTGGCGTAACCGAACATGGTTTCGAGCGGAACGAGCGCGGCGACGATGCAGGCTCCCTCGCGGCTTTCCATACCTTGGATCTGGCCACGGCGACGATTGATGTCGCCCATGATGTCGCCCTGGTATTCCTCGGGGACGGTGACCTCGACCTTCATGATCGGCTCGAGCAAGATCGGAGCCGCGGCCTTCATCGCTTCCTTGAAAGCGAAGATGCCGGCCATCTTGAACGCGATTTCCGAGGAGTCGACGGCATGGAAAGAGCCGTCATAGATGCGCGCCCGGATGTCGACCACCGGGTAACCGGCGATGGTACCGTTGTTGGTACCCTCGAGAATACCCTCGGTCGCAGGCTTGATGAACTCCTTCGGGATGACACCGCCGACGATTTCGTTGAGCACCTCGTTGCCTTTGCCCTTTTCGTTGGGCTCGAGCTTGATGCAAACGTGTCCGTACTGACCCTTGCCACCGGTCTGGCGGATGAACTTTCCTTCGCCATCGGCGGCCTTGGTGATCGTCTCACGATAGGCGATCTGCGGCTTGCCGGCTTCGGCTTCGACCTTGAACTCGCGCAGCATGCGGTCGCGGATGATCTCCAGGTGAAGCTCGCCCATGCCGGCGATGATGGTCTGGCCAGTGTCGGTGTCGGTGGAGACGCGGAAGGTCGGGTCTTCGGCCGCGAGGCGGGCAAGCGCGTTGCCCATCTTCTCCTGGTCGGCCTTCGACTTCGGCTCGATTGACATCGAGATGACGGTCTCGGGGAAGGTCGGCGGCTCGAGGCGGATGTCGAAATCCTCGTCGCACAGGGTGTCGCCGGTGATGACATCCTTGACGCCGATGACGGCGCAGATGTCGCCGGCGTAGGCGACGTCGATCTCTTCCTTGTCCATGGCGCGCATGAGCAACAGGCGCGAGACGCGCTCGCTGCGGCGGGTGCGCGGATTGTACATGGACTGGCCCTTCTTCATCTGCCCCTGGTAGATACGGCAGAAGACGAGCCGGCCAACAAAGGGATCGCTCCAGAGCTTGAAGGCGATGGCGACGGTCTTCTCGCGATCATCGGCCTTGGCGGCGACGGGCTGGCCGTCGGAGTCTTGGCCCTGGGCATCGGGAATATCGGTCGGAGCCGGCAGGTAGTTGACGACGCAGTCCAACAGGCGCTGCACGCCCTTCTTCTTGAAGGCCGAGCCCGGCACAACGCCGGTGATCTTCATGGCGACGGTCGCCTTGCGGATGCCGACCATGAGCTCGTGCGCGGAAATCTCCTCGCCGGCCAGATACTTCTCGGCGATCGCGTCGTCGCTATCGGCCACGGCCTCAACGAGGGCGTCGCGATACTTCTTCGCGTCGGCCTTCATGTCGGCGGGGATCTCGACGATCTTCGGGGTCATGCCCATCGGATCGGCGGGATTGTCCTCGAACAGGTAGGCGACCTGGTGGACGAGGTCGACCATACCGGCGAAGTTCTCCTCGGCGCCGATCGGCAGGTAGAGGGCATGGGCGTTGGCCTTCAACTTCGCCCGCATCTCCTCGATGCACTGGAGGAAGTTGGCGCCGGTGCGGTCCATCTTGTTGACGAACGCCAGACGCGGCACGCGGTACTTGTTGGCCTGGCGCCAGACCGTCTCGGACTGGGGCTGCACGCGACCGACCGCACAGAATACGGAAACCGCACCGTCGAGCACGCGGAGCGAACGCTCCACCTCGGCCGTGAAGTCCACGTGTCCGGGGGTGTCGATGATGTTGATGCGGGTCTTGATGCCCTTGAACGGGCCGACGGAGGGGACCCAGGCGCACGAAACGGCGGCCGAGGTGATGGTGATGCCGCGCTCGCGTTCCTGCTCCATCCAGTCGGTGATGGCCGACCCCTCATGCACCTCACCCATCTTGTGGACGGTGCCGGTGTAGAAAAGGATACGCTCGGAAGTGGTGGTCTTGCCGGCGTCGATATGGGCCGCGATGCCGATGTTGCGCGTCCACTCCATGGGAGCCGGACGGGACGGGGCGTTGGCGGCGGAAAGCTCGGATTTCTCCGTGACGATCGTGATGGACATGTCGGTCGGGGGCGTGCGGCTCACCAGCGCAGGTGGGCAAAGGCGCGGTTGGCCTGCGCCATCTTGTGGACGTCGTCCTTCTTCTTCACCACCGTGCCGGTGTTGTTGTAGGCGTCGACGATCTCGGCCGCGAGCGCATCGCGCATCGAGGTGCCCTTGCGGGCATAGGCGGCATCCACCACCCAGCGGATGCCGAGCGACTCCTGCCGATCGAAGGCGATCTCCACCGGCACCTGGTAGGTGGCGCCACCGACGCGGCGGCTCTTCACCTCGATGCGGGGACGGGCGTTCTCGAGGGCACCGGTGAGGATCTCAACCGGGTTGCCCTTCTCGAGCTTCTCGGAGGCCTTCTCGAAGGCTCCGTAAACGATGCGCTGGGCAACGCTCTTCTTGCCGCTCTCCATGATCGCGTTGATCAGGTGCGCAACGAGGGTGTTCTGGTAGCGGATGTCCGGCTGAACCGGGCGCTTGGTCGCTCTACGACGGCGTGACATGGCGTAAGTTAGGCTTTCTTGGCTTCCTTGGGACGTTTCACGCCGTACTTGGAACGGCTACGGCGACGCTTCTCGACGCCGACGGCGTCGAGGGTACCGCGAACGATGTGGTAACGGACACCGGGCAAGTCCTTCACGCGGCCACCACGCACGAGCACGATCGAGTGCTCCTGGAGGTTATGGCCCTCGTCCGGAATGTACGAAATGACTTCGGTCCCGTTCGTGAGGCGAACCTTGGCAACCTTGCGGATGGCGGAGTTCGGTTTCTTCGGCGTACGCGTCATGACCTGCACGCAGACGCCACGGCGGAAAGGATTGCGGTCGAGGGCCGGCGACTTGGATTTCGCGCGGACCTTCCGGCGACCTTTTCTCACGAGTTGGTTGATCGTAGGCATGGACGAAGAAGGAGGAAAATAAGGGAAAAGAGGCGGACGCTGTGGAATGCCCCAACACCGTGCAAGAAGTTTTTTTGCCTCCTGTGACGAATGTCGTTTTCAGAGGCCGGCAGCACCGTCCGCATTGCGGATTGGGACGGGGTCGCCGGGCCTGAAGCGGGCGCTGGGTTCGAAAAATGGAAGCGGGCAGATAGACAGGTCGGCGCCGGCGCTGTCAACACCGCTGTCGTGCGCGAGAGCAGAAGTCGGCGGCCGCCGGCGGAGGACTGAGTTCTTCGATACACCCGGTCCCGCGCGGCGCGCGCCGGCGCCGCTCACCGCGCCCGGCCGCACACCGTCAACACGATGCCCGCCAGCACCCCGAGCACCGCGGGGAGCTTCCGCAGCCCGTTGCGCTCGCCGAACAAATACAGACCGCCGGCGAACGCCACCAGGGTGCTCCCGCGCCGCAGGCTCGAGACCAGCGAGACCAGCGCGTCCCGGTCCTGCAACGCGCCGAAGTAGAGGTAGTCGGAGACCAGCAGCATCGCCGCGATGCCGGGGATGCTCCAGCGCCAGTGGAACTCGTTGCGCGGCCACCAGCGCCGCTTCCAGCCGACCGCCAGCGGCAGGAACAGCGCCGCAAGGTAGACGGAGAACCACGCCTGCACCGTCGGCACCGAGAGCCCCACCGTGCCGAGCAGATACTTGTCGTAGAGCGCGCTCACCGCGCCCAGCAGCGTGCCCATCACCATGAAGCCGATCCACCGGTTGTTCCGGAAATCGATCCCCTCCCCCCGCCCCGCCAACGACAGCCCCACGAACGACGCCAGCGTCGTCGCGATGCCGAGCCACTCCAGCAGCGTCGGCCGCTCCGCCAGCACCACCAACGCCCCGGCGATCGTCCAGATCGGGCCCGTCGCCCGGATCGGCGAGGTGAGCGACACCGGCAGGTGTTTCATCGCGAAGTAGGTGAACATCCACGACGACGCCACCAGCGCCGACTTGCCCGCCAGCTGGAGGTGGCCGAGCCAGCCGAGCGGTGCCGTCGTGAGCGCCGCCGGCAGCGCCCCGGGCCGGAGCGCCGCAAACACCATCAGGCCGGTCCAGACCGCGGCCGAGCACACGCAGCCCAGGAAGAGCACCGGCACGACGGCGTTCTCGCGCACCGCATGCTTGGTGCACAGTTCGTAGAGGCCGAGGAAGAGCGCCGCCACCAGGCTGGCCAGGATCCAGTTCATGAGGGAAACGGGCGGTTGTGCCCCCCGCGCCCCGGCGGCGCAAGGGCCGATCCTGTCTCCACGATTGCCATCCGGCCCCGCCCCGGCTTGCCTTCGCCCACCCCACCCCCAACCAACCGACCTCGCCCCATGCGCCAACCGATCCTCCCCGTCCTGTTCCTCGCCCTCGCGCTCCTCGGCTTCGCCGGCTGCAGCCCGGCCCCCTCCGCCACCGCCGAGAGATTCACTGTCGCCCTCGCCAAGGGCGACGTGGCCACCGCCAAGAAATACTGCACGCCGTCGACCGCCCAGATGCTCGACTTCGCCGTTTCGATGGGCGCCGTGCAGGCCCAGCCCGACTTCAAGTTCGTCGTCACCGAGCAGAAGATCGACGGCAACCGCGCCACCGTCCGGTTCAAGGACGACAAGGGCAAGGAGGAGAAGATCGACCTGGTGAAGATCGATGGCCGCTGGCAGGTGGAAGCTCGCAAGTAGCCTGCTGGCGGTGGCGCTGGCGGCCGCGTTCGTACTGCCGTTGCGCCCCCGTCCGGCGGAGACACCGGCCGGTGCATCGCCCGGGATGGCCCACTCTCCACTCCAGGAGGGGGACTTGGTCTTCCGGTGCGGCCACGGACTCTGGTCCGAGCTCTTCGCCGAGGCTTCGGCGCACGACCGCCGGTTCTCCCATGTGGGCGTGCTGCTCCGCACACGGGCGCAGACCTGGCAGGTGGCCCACGCCAGCGCCCACGATCTCACCGGGCACGGCCGCACCGCGGCGGAGCCGCTGGAGACATTCCTGCGGGACGCCACCGCCGTGGAGATACGGCGCCCCCGACTCGCGCCCGCCCCGCTCGGCCGCTTCGTCGAGGCGGTGCGCGGCGCCGCCCGCGCGCGCACGCCGTTCGACGCCTCCTTCTCCCTCGCCACGCCCGAGCGCGTCTACTGCACGGAGCTGGTCTGGCAGGCCTGGACCCGGGCGACCGGTGTCGATCCCCTGCCGCGCAAAACCCTCTGGCGCGGGCGAGCCATCGTCAGCATCGAGGACGTGCTCTCCCTGGGCGAAGTCATGCCGCCCCTCCCTTGAGCGGGACGCCGAACCGGCAAAAAAACGTTTGGTTCCTCCCCCCCGCCGCTGCGGGTTTGCCACCTGATCCACCCCGGCACGACGCTCCCCGAAACTCAACACGGACGTTCGCATGAACCCATCGCTCATCTCGGGATTGTTCTGTTTCTGCCTGGTGCTCGCCGCCGCGGCTGCGGCGCTGTTCCACTGGCAACGCACCACGCGCCACCGCCGTCCGCCGGTGGAGTTCAAGCTGCTCCGCGGCCCCGGCGAACTCTCCCTGCGCGCGCTGCGCCGGATCGAGGCCACCCTGCCGCTGGTGCTCCTCGCCGCGGTGCTGCTGCCGCTCTTCCTCGGCATGACGTTGTTCCTTTACGTGCCGCTCATGCACGGCCTGCCGCACGTGATCGTGACGACGTTCGGATGGATGGCCGAGCTCGCGCTGCTCTATTTCGCCGGCCGCCATGTCTACCGCCGGCTCGTCGCCCGCCGCACCCTCGAACTGCGCTACCTCGGAGAACGCGCCGTGGCCGAGGAGCTCGCCCCGCTCCTGCCGCAGGGATTCCGCATCTTCCATGATGTCGCCATCCACGGCGTCGAGTCCGACGTCGACCTCGACCATGTCATCGTCGGCCCCAATGGCGTGACCGTCATCGAGTGCGAGCCGCGCCAGCGCGAGACCGCCAAGAACGCCCAGCGCGACCACGAGGTCACCTTCGACGGCAAACAGCTCGCCTGGCCCTGGGGCGCGGACCGCGACACCGTGGCGAGCCTCGAGGGCGAAGCTGTCAGCTTCACGAAGTGGCTCATGCAGACGACCGGTTACCGTATCCAGGCGTACCCACTGCTCACCGTCCCCGGCTGGTGGGTGGACATCACCGGCCGCGGCCTGGTCGAGGTCGTCAACCACAAGCAGGTCCTGCACGCCGTCAACGAGCGCACCGCCACCCCGCTCGAACCCGAGCAGATCGAGAAGATCTGTCGGGAACTCGAGCTGCACTGCCGCGACGTCGAGTTCTAGTCGGCGATCACCGAATACGCGCCCGCGCGGCCGCGGCGCACCGCGGCCGCCAATCGCGCCAACCGCGCCCCGCTGGGCATGGGCCGGGCGAGTGGCTGCGCCGGGATCTGCCTGCGCGCACGAGCGCTCGCTCCCCCGCGCCAAACAAAAGGGCGGACGCCGTGGGGAGCGTCCGCCCTTCGTGTGGGTGAGGCGATCGGGGTTGGGGCTATCGGTTGCGGGGAGGGATCGGGCGCGACCGCGGTCTCGCCCCACAGGAATCAGACCAGCTCGCACTTGCCGCCCGCGCAGGCGGTGGCGGCGCCGCGGGACTCGTGGCCGGCGGTGTGGTCCTCCTTCTCGGGGACCTTGGCATAGTCGATCGGGTTGTAGTGCAGGCTATTCCACTTGCGGATGTCCTCGCGGCCGGCGATCGCCTCGCGAGGAGCCTGCCGGTAGTCCTTGTCGCCGCTGGCGCCCAGGAGGGCGACGCCGGTGAAGGCGTGCTGGTTCTCCCAGATGAAGTCGGCCACGGCGGGCCACTCGCCGGCCTGCACGGTGATGGTGTTGGAGACGTTGTGGTGCGCGTCGGTGTAGGTGGTGACGGCACGGCCACCCTGCACCCAGTTTTCCTGGACGAGACGGACGTACTCGAGCAGGCGCAGGGCGGGCACATCGTCCTTGAGCAGGGCGTGCGGCGGGGCCTCGACCGGGAAGGTGATGACCTCGGTGCCCTCGTTGTAGACGGACTTCTCGCACATGTGCGGGTTGTTGCGCTTGAACCAGCGGTAGATCGGATCGTTGGAGCTGGCCTGGACGCGACGGAAGTAGCGGCGGGCGTGGTGCGGGTGGATGCCGGAGCCGGCGTTGAGCACGAGCGACGAGGTGCCCTCGGGCTTGACGCAGGTGGTGCGCGCGGCGCGGTTGATGCCGAGCGCGGCGGCGGCGGCGGCGTTGACAGCCTTCACGACCTCGGCGCCGCGGCGCAGCGTGGCGGGGTCGAGCAGGATCTCGGGGTTGTCGAGCACACCGCAGATGGAGACGCCGATGAGGGCCTCGCGCTCGTTGATCACGCGGGTCACCGGCCCGAGGTACGGGATGTCGGTATAGGTTGCCTGGACACTGCCGATGAGGGCGGCGGCGCGGGCGAGGGCGAAGAACTGGTCCTGGGTGTCGGCGGCGGCGCCGGAAACGGTGGAGAGGTTGCACATCTGCCAACCCCACAGCTCCATGCCCTCCTCGAGGTGGCCGGTGTAGCCGTAGGCGCGGAGCTTCTCGATCTCGCGCGAGGTGACGATGAGCTTCGGGTTGAGGGCGATCTCGACGCACGGGTTCGGGAGCACGTCGGGGTCGGAGCCGTTGACGAAGTAGAAGCCGGGCTCGCCGTACTGCTTCTGGCACTCGAAGAGGCGCTGGTAGACGTCGCGCGGCGTCTGGTCGCGGACGAGGACGGCGGAGTTGTTGGAGGCGGAGCGCTGCGGATGGGTGCGGAACCAGTCGCCGGTCTTGGCGGCCATCATCTCCTCGTCCTCGGGGCTGAAGAGGCAGATCGTCGCCGAGCGGCGGATGCCGCCGGAGAGCACGGACTGGGCGACGTGCATGCAGATGTCGTAGACCTCGATCGGGCGGAGTTGGCGACCGGCGGCGCCGACAAGGATCTCCTCGACGCGGGTGAGGGCTCGCTTGAGCGGGAGGTGGCCGGGGGCCTTGCCGCCGCTGGTCTTGAGGAGGGCGCCGCGGTCGCGGATGAGGTGGAAGGAGAACTCGACCTTGTAGCCGTGGATGAAGGACTCCATCAGCTCCTGGAGGGAGTCGGACCAGCCCTCAACGGTATCCGGCACGGAGTAGTGTTTGACGGGCAGATCGAGCTCGTCGGCACGGGCGGCGAGAGCCGGGAGCATGGCGACGTGCTGCTTCTGCACGGAGAAGCCGCAACCGCAGCCGCTCAGGAGGAGGAAGAAGTACTCGCGGAAGAACTCGATGCGGTTCACCGGCGAGGCGGTGCAGTTGTAGATGCGGGCGTTGGAGACCTCGATGGCCTTGCCGCCGAACTGGAGCGAACGCATCGAAGGCAGCACCTTCTTCGACTTCACCAAGTTGAAGGCGCGGATGATCTCGTCGGCGAGCGTGCCGAGCGGGCCGGCGTCCCGCGCGGCCTCGGCGGTGACGGTGCCCTTGGCGGCAAGCTCGCGCAGGGAGGCGTTGAGATCCTTGTCGGCGATCTTCGCCACGCGGCGCAGGTGCATCTGGGCGACGCGCTCGACGGCCTCCGGCCAGATCTCGCGGCGGCCGAGAGCCTCGTCGTAGCGGCAGTAGCGGCTGATGGCGATGTAGTCCTGGAGCCCGCAGTCGCCGTGCGCGACCGGACGGAGTTCGGAGTGCTGGATCCGGTAGAAGATGTAGTGGCGGGCGATCTCGTAGCGGTCGTGCTTGAGCAGCGTGAGCTCGATGAGATCCTGCACGTCCTCGACGCCGGGGGCGCCGGCGGTGCCGAACTTCTCGATCACCATGTCGCGCACCTCGGCGGAGAGATCGAAGACGTCCTTGAACGTCGCCTCGTCCAAACCGTAGCGCAGCTCCGGATTGTCGCGGTGAGGGTTCTTGGATTCATCGTGCTTGGCGCCGTAGGCGGCCAGGGCGATGGCGCGGACGATGCGCTCGAGTTTGAAGGGAGCGGCTTTGCCGTCGCGCTTCTTGACGGTGAGGAGGATTTCCGACTCGGACATGGAAGTGGTTCGTTCGATGGTGAAGAAAGAGTGGTTGGCAGACATGGGCGGGACCGGGGTAAAGGGGGACTGGTTGACGTGATGAGGGCGAAAAAGCGGAGTGCGCCGGCTCAGCCGGACGGGGACTTGGCCGCGTGGGTCGGAACAAGGCGCCAGACCGACTTCAGGCCCATCCGCCACGCGGTGAGCAGAAGTGCGGC
>DAOOFR010000035.1:0-24044 GCA_035415285.1 Opitutaceae bacterium | reverse complement strand
CCCGGCGTGAAACTCGCGCCGGTCGAGGGCGAATACAAGGCCTACGCCTTCGACAAGCCCACCCACCACGTGCCGCCCGGCACGCCGATGCTCGGCGGCAAGTACCCGACGGTCACCGGCCTCGAACACGACGAGACCGGCCATCCCAACGCCTCCGCGCCAAACCACCAGAAGATGACCGCCCGCCGCCGCGAGAAGATCAAGGCGCTCGCGGCCAAGCTCCCTAAGCCCGAGGTCTACGGCGACCAGGAAGGCGACGTGCTGCTCGTCGGTTGGGGCTCCACCTTCGGTCAGATCCGCGAGGCGGCGAAGAGCCTCCGCGCCCAGGGCCGCAAGGTCGGGCACCTCCACATCCGCCACATCAGCCCGTTCCCGCAGGGCCTCGCCGAGATCTTCGCGAAATACCGCCAGGTCGACGTCGTCGAGATCAACGACGAAGGCCTCTACGGCTACGGCCAACTCGCCAGCCTCCTGCGCGGCGCGCTCGCCCAGCCGCACATCCGCAGCATCTGCAAGACCGACGGCCTCACCTTCAAGGTGCAGGAGATCCTCGCCGGCGTCACCCGCCTCGACGCCACCGCCCAACGCTGACGCGCCCGGAAACCCGAAACCAAGAACCCGCAACTCGAAACCGTTTCCGCCATGTTCACTCTCACCCGCCCCACTCCGGCCGCCGTTCCCGCCGCCCCGCTCACCAAGGCCACGCTCAAGGCCGACACTCCCACCTGGTGCCCCGGTTGCGGCGACTTCGCCGTGCTCGCCGCCTTCCAGCGCGTGCTCGAGAAGCTCCAGATTCCGCAGCAGAACCTCGTCACCCTCGCCGGCATCGGCTGTTCCTCGCGCCTGCCCTACTTCGTCAACACCCACGGCGGCCACTTCATCCACGGCCGCGCGCTCCCCTTCGCCGCCGGCGTCAGCCTCGGCCGCGACGACCTCCATGTCGTCGTCTTCGGCGGCGACGGCGACGGGTTCTCAATCGGCGGAAACCACCTCGACCACACCGCCCGCAAGAACATCAAGATCACCTACGTGATCATGGACAACTCGGTGTACGGCCTCACTAAGAAGCAGACCTCGCCCACCTCCCCCGTCGGCTTCAAGTCCAAGTCCGACCCCACCGGCGCACTCGACCCCGCCCTCAACCCGATGCGCCGCCTGCTCGGCACCGGCGCCACCTTCGTCGCCCGCGCCTACGTCGGCCAGCTCCAGCACATGACCGACATGATCGAGCGCGCCATGAAGCACGACGGCTTCAGCGTCGTCGAAGTCCACACCCACTGCTCGAACTTCTACGAGGACGCCTTCGACTGCTTCAACTCCCGCAAGGGCGGCCACGTCGACCTCATCGACGAGACCAAGCACGACGCGACCGACATCAACGCGGCGTTCAAGCTCGCCTCACTCGACGCCCCCGGCGTCTTCGGCGTCTTCTACGAGGTCAAGGACCAGCCCAGCAAGAACGCCCGCGAAGCCGAGCTCATGGCGCGCGTCCAAGCGAAGTTCCCCACCACCGACGGCCGCGCCCTCCTCCAATCTGCGTTCGACCGGATGAAGTGAGGCACCGCCGGGCTTCGCACCCGACCACTTCCGTTTCCCAAGGCCGCCCGCGCTCTGCGCCGGCGGCCTTTTTGTCGCCACCGCCCGAGGCAGACGCCCCTTTCCCGCCCGCCCGCCAGATCGCGCCAGTGGCCGCTTTCCGCCTCAAGTTCACCGGCCGCCAACCGAATTAGGAAGCCCGGTGCTCCTCGCGCGGATCTGGTGTCCCAACGCACCCGCCCCGCCGAGGTTCGCCGCTCCCTCTCCTCCTCCATGGCGTCACCCTCTCTTTCCGCAGCGGGACTCGGCACGTTGTTCGCGCAACGCGTCGTGGTTGGCGTCGGAGACATGGCGGTCTCGAACAACACCAACGCGATCCTCACGACCTACGCCCTCGGGTCGTGCATCGGGCTGATCGCTTACGATGCGGCCACCAAGGCCGCGGGACTCCTGCACTACATGCTGCCGGACTCCACCATCTCGCCCGACAAGGCGAAGGGGCAGCCCTCGATGTTCGCCGACACCGGCCTGCCCGGGCTCATCCGCGCCTTCCAAGGCGTGAAGGGCGACATCGCACGCGCCAAGTTCTTCGTCGCCGGCGGGGCCAGCGTGCTCAACGGCACCGATCCGTTCAAGATTGGCGAGCGCAACATCCAGGCCCTCGAATCGTGGTTCCGCGCCAACGGCCTACGCCCCTCGATCCACGATGTTGGCGGCACGCACAACCGCACCATCAGCATCGAGGTCAAGAACGGGGCCATCGCGATGAAGACCCCGACCGGGACCCAGCAGTTCTCGCTGGCCTGAGCGCGCCCCCGCGCCCCCGCGCACCCGCGCACTCCGCGCGCCTGCGCCCCCCAAAAAAACGCACACTTTTTTGTTCCGATCGGAACAAAAAAGTGTGCGTTTGGCTGCGTTCGGCTCCCGGCCTCCGTCGGTTCACGCCGTGCCCCGACTTCGGACATTGCCTCCCCGCGCCCGCTTCTGTCCTAACAACTGCCGATGAGCACCACGCCGCGCCCGACCGCTCGCCAGCCCTGGCCCCTGTGGCCGATCGCCGTGGCCATCGCCGTCAGCCTCGCCGGCTACACGTACCTGCGGCTCGCCTACGCCAAGCCCGACAAACCCCACGAACCCTTCGCCGAACACCGCCAGCGCGCCGAGTTCGGCCGCTTCGCCGCCGCCGGCTGGACCCACACCACCGCGGGGTTCGAAACGGGCGTCGAATTGCCCGCCCTCCCCGCCGCCGCCCAGCCGCACCCCACCCAGCCCGGCCCGGCCGAGGAGTTGCTCCAACTCTCGACCGAGACCTGGCACCTCCCCATCGAGTACTCCGTCGTCGCGGCACCCGCCCGCCACGCAGCCGGCGCCGACTACACCGTGCATTACCAAGCCGACCTCGACCAGGCGCGCGCGCACATCGTCGGCTTCGACCTCTTCCGCAAAGGCGACGAGCTCGTCGCGCT
The DNA here is from genome assembly GCA_035415285.1 of Opitutaceae bacterium. GTDB lineage: Bacteria > Verrucomicrobiota > Verrucomicrobiia > Opitutales > Opitutaceae > CAJCBL01. The sequence continues at coordinate 21,042 of DAOOFR010000035.1, read as the reverse complement.
ACCCCGCTGGGAACAATCCCCGGGCGCACTCACCCAGCGGCGTCCCCGCACCACCGGACGTTTCACCATTCCCGCCGGCACCCTGCCGACCGGCCGCTACCGTTTGACCCTTCCCGCGCTCAAACGGTCGAGCCAGTGGGCGTTCGTCGTCGAGGCGGACAGTTGAACCGGGAATCTGGAGGCACGGGGGCGGGCCCGCTCCCGCTCGCGCCCGTCGAGATGCACGTCGCGCACGAGTGTCCCGCGCGTTTACGGCCGCACCACCACCGCCAGCAGCATGCGTCCAGCCCGGGAACAGCAGATCGGACAGGCCGCAGAGGCAGAGGCGCGACGGCAGGAGATCATCCTGCCGTTCGGCAGAACCTGCCGCAGACGGGGACATGCGGGAGCGAAAGCCATTCCAGCCGACTCACCGCAACGGAGCGCACCGCTGGCATCGAATATCTCGCCGCGCGCCCTGTGCACACTTGTCCTATCGCTGTGACCCTTGGGTCCAAATGCTTCGTTTCGTGTCAACCATTTGGAGTTCCGGCGGGCGCGGCGGGAGGCGAAACCGCGCCGGAGGGATCGGTTGCCGCAGCGGACGCCGCCGGCGGGGCCGGCTCGGCCCTGGCCGCCGAATCGGGACTGTGGGCCGCCGGTTCGGCCGCCACGCGCTCGAGCGCCCGCAACCACGCGCCGCCCGAGGTCCGCCGGTAGAGCTCGGCACCGTCGCTGCCCAGCAGGGCCAGGATCCGCTCGCCCGACTCACGCGTGAGCACCTCGAGCTCGCCGCGCACCGCCTCGGGGGTGAGACGGGGGTCGTCGCGCAGGGCCCGGAGCCGGGTCCGGACGTTCAGCGCCAAGCCGACAACCTCGTCGGCGCGCTTGGCCGGCAGACCGAAACGCTCCACAATCCGCGCGACCACGCGATAGCCGGGGTCCTGCTGCCGTCGATACTCCTCGTAGCGGGTCGCCCCGAGCGCGGACTTGATGCGTCCGTCCAGCTCCGCTTCGGCCGCCGCGCGCTCGCGCCGGCTCGCTTCGTCGCCGGCGCCGTTGCTCCCCGCGAACCGCGCGTCGAAGTCGCGCTGGAGGGCGAAAAGCGCCCGGAACTCCCGCTCGCTGGGCGCGAAGTTCGCCAGCCGGGCACGCAGGGTCCGCGCCGTGGCCGACGTCATCAGATCATAGATATCCAGTTCCGCCGGAGTCAGGATCGCCGCCACATCCTTGCGCCGCTCCTGTTCAAGCAACGTGAGCAGCTCACGATCGCTCGCCAGCAGCACGCCACCCGCCTGTGCCCGGATGTCGTCGGCCATGTCGCCGTAGTCCGCCGTGAGCCGATCGATCCGCTCGAGTTTCGCGTCGGGCAGCGGCCCATAAAGCCGCCTTCTCCGTTCGCGCGCTTCCGCGGTGGCCGGATCGGCGCCGAAAAGTTCGGCCAGCACGTCTTCGTTCTTCCGGGCGAGAGCGCGCAACGCCGCCTGCTTCTCGCGGTCGGTGGCCGCGGCGGCCTCCTGCCAGAACGCGGCCGGATCCCCGTCCCCGATCAACTCGCGCTGCCGGGCGAGGTAGCGCTCGCGCAACGCATCGGCGACGAGGAGGCGGACGGTCTGCTCGGGCGCGCCGGCCGCGCGCAACCGCGCCGCGAGTTCGCGCGCCTCGCCACCCTGCAGCCGGTCCCAGAGCTTCGCCGGCGGCTCCACGGGCAGCGGGTTCGGCGCCGGCGCCGGGGGCGCCACCACCGTCGGAACCTCCAGTTTTCCCCGACGCAGGACAGGGGCGACGAGCAGCCCGGCGTTGACCAACAACGAGAGCGCAAGCAGGGGCAGAAGGAGACGTTTCATGCGCGGTGGGTTGGTCTGGGTTGGGCCGGAGTCCCGGCGGAGGGCATGATGAGTCCGGCGCGGTCGCTGACAAGTTCCGCCCTCCCCGGCTCCAAAAACAAACGAGCCCCGGAGAACCGGGGCTCGTGCAAAACTTCGGGCGGTCCGTCGGTGGCGGCGCCCTACTGGAGCGCCTTCGGCGCGCCGAGGACTTCGCGCAACACAATCGCGCGACGCAGCGCGGCCCGGTCGTGCAGCCCGGACAGCACCAGGCGCTCCGTCCGCGGCACTCGCGTCGCCGCACCGACTTCGGGCGTGGAATACACCGCCATGCCCGGCTGCACGGCCGCAGAGGTCTTCGCCGCGCGCTCGGCGGCGGCCAGCTGCTCGACCTGCTCGGCGTAGCGGCGTTGCTGTTCCATGACGCGCTCGAGCTCGGCCGCCCCCGGCGCCTCCTCGGCGGAGACAAGCACCGGGCGCAGCGGCGGCAACGGCGGGGGCAACCCGCCGACGTTCTCCTCTTCCTCCTCCTCCGCGTAAAGCGGAGGAGGTTGCGGCATCCGCCCTTGGCGCTCTTCGATCTTGCGGCGGATCTCCTCCTGAATACGGCGCGTGCGCTCCGCCATCTCGTCGGCGTCGGGCTCGCGCCGGGCCTCCTCGGCCATCTCGCGGTTCTCCTTCGCCTTGCGCCGCTCGTTGAGCCAGTAGGCGATCGCGCCGGCGACCACGAAGAGGATCTGCGGATTGTCGAGTAGCCAACGCCAGCTCATGGTGCGTGGTGGGCGGCGACGGTTACTTCTTCAGCGTGTCGGGGCCGGCGATGGAGCCGCGCATGGCGGTGTCGGACTGGATGTTCTCCATCTTGTAGTAGTCCATCACGCCGAGCCGGCCGCTGCGGAACGCCTCGGCCATGGCGAGCGGCACCTGCGCCTGCGCCTCGACGACCTTCGCCTGCGATTCCTGGGTACGGGCGCGCATCTCCTGCTCGAGCGCCACGGCCGCGGCGCGGCGGATTTCCGCCTGGGCCTGGGCCATGTTCTTGTTGGCCTCGGCCTGCGCCACCTGGAGCTTGGCGCCCACATTGTCGCCGACGTCGACGTCGGCGATGTCGATGGAGAGAATCTCGAACGCCGTGCCGGCATCGAGGCCGCGGGCCAGCACCGTCTTGGAAATGCTGTCGGGCGATTCGAGCACGCTCTTGTAGGTCTCGGCCGAGCCGATCGTGGTGACGATGCCCTCACCGACGCGGGCGATGATGGTGTTCTCCTTCGCGCCGCCGACGAAGCGGTCGAGGTTGGTGCGGACCGTCACGCGGGCCTTCACCTTCACCTGGATGCCGTCCTTGGCCACGCCGTCGATGGTCGTGCGGCCGGCCTCGGGATTCGGGCAGTCGATGACCTTCGGGTCGACGGAGGTGCGCACGGCCTCGAGCACACTCTTGCCCGAGCCCTTGGTCGCGAGGTCGATCGCGCAGGCGCGGTCCCAGTCGAGGGCGATGCCGGCCTTCTTGGCGGCGATGATCGCCTGGACGGTCGGCACGACGTTGCCGCCGGCCTGGAAGTGGGAGGCGATGAGGTCGGCGCTGATCGGGATGCCGGCGCGCACCGCGGTGATGCGGGCGTCGACGATGAGGCCGAAGGGGATGCCGGCGAACTTCAGCGCGACCAGCTTGGTCATCGGGACGGGCGCGCCGTTGAAGAGCGCCTTGACCCAGGCCCCGATCAACCCGCCGACGACGACGAGCAGGATGAGACCGATGACAACAAGGACGATGATACCGATGAGTGGCAGGTTCATGAAGCGATGGGATTAGGGTTTGGTTACGATCAATCGAAAAGCATCGAGGCCGACGACCTTCAGCGTCTCGCCGACGGCGGCGTAGCCGCTGCGGCAGCTGGCCTCGTAGCGCCGGCCGTCGACTTGGACGAAACCGGTAGGCGCGAGCGTCGAAAGGGCAACCGCCTCGCGGCCGAGGACGGCGGACTCCTTGGCGAGCGGCGGCTGGCTGACGCTGTCGATGGTGGTGTCCATCGAGAGGTGTTTGGCCATGCGCGAACGCGGCAGCCAGACCATCTCCAGATAAAAAGTCGCCCCGAGCAGCAGCAGCGCGACGATGGTCGCGACCATGCCGCCGGTGGCGCCGAGGTTCATGAAGGCCGCGACCACGCCGCCGGTCATCAGCAACGCGCCGACCGTGCCGAGCACGGCACCGGGAACCACGATCTCGAGCGCGAGCAGGATCACGCCGAGGATGAAGAGGACGAACACGAGGGTCATGATTCTTTGTCGACCTCCACGATGAGGCCGAAGTCGGAGACGCGCACCACGACGACCTTCGTGCCGGCCACGGCCGTGCCGAGCTCAAGCCGCGCCTCGTAGCGCCGGCCGTCGATCTCGATCTGGCCGCTTGGGAACAGTCCGGTGGCGACGACGCCGCGCGCGCCCAGCAACGAGTCCGCTTCCGCCGCCGCCTCGGGCGGCAACCCGGCGACCTGCGAGGTCGAGCCCGCCTCGCCCGCGACCGCGAGCCGGGAGAAGAACCAGCCCTTGGGGATGAACTTGGCAAGCAGCAGCGCCAGCACGAGCGCGATGCCGAAACCGAGCAGGAGGTTGGTCGCCGGCTTCACGAACATCTCGCCGGAGAAATCCAGCGGCTGGTTGGGCCAGTGGTCGACCATCGACCAGAGCAGCGCGCCGAACATCAGCAGCACACCCGTCGCCGCCGGCAGGATCACGCCCGGGAAGAACACCAGCTCGGCGAGCAGCAGCAGCAGGCCCAGTCCGAAGACCAGCGCCGCCTCGTAGCCGGAGAGGCCGGCGACGTAGTGACCGAAAAAGACGATGAGCAGCAACGCCCCGCCCGTGATGCCGAAGAAGCCGAACCCGGGGGTCTTGAACTCGATGTAGATGCAAAGGATACCGAGCCCGAGGAGCAACGCGGAGTAGTTGGTGATGTACTGCGCGAGCTGCTCGGACCAGGTGACCTTGAGCTGCTCGATCCGGTAGTTGCCGGCGCCGAGCTTCTCGTCGAGCAGCGCCTCCAGCGTTTTCGCCGAACCGCTCGACAGCAGCGGCACCGGCGGCTCGCCGAAGAGCTCGGCCGACTGGGTCGCCGTGAGCGAGAGCAGCTTGCCCTTCGGCTTGATGACCCGGTCGCCGATCTTGAACTCGAAATCCTTGTCGAACATCGCCGTGAGCACCTCGGCGCGGTAGCGCTTGCCCTCGGTGTACGCCCCGACCTTCGCTTCGAGGAAGCTGTTCACCTTGAGCCGCATCGTCTCCGGAATGTCGGCACCCTGCGCACTGACCGCCGCCGCCGCGCCGATGATGCCCTTCGGGGCGAAGTAGATGTCGTCGGTCACCGCGGAGATGAACGCGCCGGCCGAGATCGCCTCGTCGTTGACGTAGGTCGCGGTGCGCCCCTCGAACTTGTCGAGCGCCTCCATCATCTCGAGCGCCGTGCCCAGCGCGCCGCCCGGGGTCTTCATGTCGAGCACCACCAGATCGTTTTTCCCGGCCGACTTCAGGCCGCGGCGGAGGATGTAGAAGACCGGATCGGCGATCTGTTCGCGCACCGGGATCACCAGGACGCGCACCGGCTTCTCCGCCGTGCCGGCCAAGCTGGACTCGACCGGGGCCTTCGCCGCCGCCGGCGCGGGGGATTCGCCGCCCAGATGCGCGGCCTGGGCCACCGAGGACAGAAGGCAGAACCACACGAGGAGCAGTCGTTGCATGCGGGCGCTGTTATCGGCGCGCCCGCGGGACGGTGCAAGCCTGCGCCCGCATTTTCCCCTTACAAATCCCCGCGGCGTTTCAGCCCGGGCGCCGCCGGCAGGCCGCCCCGCCACGGCGCAGTCGCCCCAGAACACAGGTTTGCACTCCGCGCCGTTTTCCCCATCACCGGATGCGGCATGGAACGCATCCCGTATCTCGGCAAGGAACTGCTTCGTTGGCAGGTGGGTCGCTCGACCTTCCTCGCGCTGCCCGAGCTCGGGGCCCGTCTCATGAACTGGAACCTCGAACTGGGCGACGGCACGCTGCGCGACGTGCTCTACTGGCCCGAGATCGAGTCGCTCGAGGACTTCGCGAAGGTCCGCGGCGGCAACCCGATCCTGTTCCCTTTCGCCGGCCGTTGCTTCGAGGGTGGCGAGAGGCAGTACTGGCGCGCGCCCGACGGGGCCCGGCTGCGGATGCCCATGCATGGCCTCGCCCGCCAGGGCGACTTCAGCCTCGTCCGGGCCGACGCCGGCGGCTTCAGCGCCTTGTTCCACCCTTCGGCGGCCGACTGCACGATCTATCCTTTCGACTACGAGTTCACCGTCGACTACCGCTTCGAGCCGCTCGGCTTCTACGTCGAACTCGCCCTGCGCAACCTCGGCCGCACGCCGATCCCCTGGAGCGCCGGCCACCACTTCTACTTCACCATTCCCTGGACCGACGGGCTCACCCGCGACGACTACTCCGTGCGCATCCCCTCGCGCCGCGTCGCCAAGCAGGACCCGGCCACCGGCCAGCTCGTCGACCAGCCCCACTTCACCGCCGAGGAGAAGCTCTCCAACCCGGCGCTGCTCGACACCATCCACCTCAACCTCGCCGACAACAGCGCGATCGTCACCGAGCGCACCACGGGCAACACGCTCCGCCTTCGCATCGGGACTTCCAGGACACCGCCGGCCGACACCGCGGTGCTCACCTGGACGGAGAAGCCCGAGTCGCCATTTTTCTGCATCGAGCCCTGGATGGGCCCCCCAAACGCCCCGGGCAACGCCCTCGGCGTGCACCTCGTCGACCCCGGCCAGACCCAGCGTTTCCTGGTCGAGGTCTCGCTGCGCTGACCGTCCCCTGCCCCGGCGGAAATGAAAACGACCGGCGTCCGCGAGGAGCGCCGGTCGTGAGGGAATACTGAGGCGACGGCGGGCCGATCAGCCGTTGGCGATCTTGCGCTGGACCGGGAAGACCGGGCGCAGCACCTGGCTGAGCTGGTCGTGCAGCGCCTGCATCTTGCGGTAGACGGCGACGTTGGCCTTGTTGGGCTGGCAACGGGTCGCCTCGTCGAGCGCGACGATGCGGCGGGTGATGTCCTCGAGCTTGGCCTTCGGATTCGACTGGCGGGCCACGCACCACGCAGCCTGGAGCGCACCGCCGAGCGCGGCGCCCTCGTCCTCGACCATCGCCACCACGGGCACGCCGAAGACGTCGGCCATCATCTGGCGCCAGACCGGCGACTTGGCGCCGCCGCCGGTGATGCGGATCTCCTTCGCCTTCACGCCCAGTTGGGCGAGGCGGCGCAGGCCGTAGTTCATGCCGAGGGTGGCGCCTTCCATCGCGGCGCGGGCGAAGTGCGCCTGGGTGTTGGTCTTGGCGTTGAGGCCGATGAACGAGCCCGAGCCGGTGGGCACGTTGGGCGTGCGTTCGCCGGCGTAATACGGGAGGAGCAACAGACCGTCGCTGCCGGCCGGCACGGTGGCCACCTGGTCGTCGAAGGTCTTCACGTCCCAGCCGAAGAGGTTGCGCATGTGCTCGGTCACGCTGGTGACGTTCATCGTGCACAGCAGCGGGAGCCAGCCGCCGGTGGAGCTGCAGAACGCGGCGATCTCGCCGTCGGGATCGCAGACCGGCTTCTTGCTGAAGGCGTAGATGGTGCCGGAGGTGCCGAAACTGGCGGTGACCACGCCCGACTCCACGTTTCCGGTACCGATGGCGCCCATCATGTTGTCGCCGCCGCCGGCGCTGACGACCACGGAGGTCGACAGGCCGTACTTCTCGGCGATCTCCGGGCGGAGGGTGCCGGCCGCTTCGTGCGACTGGGAGATCTTCGGGAGGAACTGCGCGAGCTTCGGGTCGATGGCGTCGATGGCGGCCTTCGACCACGCGGCCTTGCGCACGTCCATGAGGGCGGTGCCGGAGGCGTCGCCGAACTCCATGAAGTACTGGCCGGTGAGGTGGAAGTTGAGGTAGTCGTGCGGCAGGAGCACGTGGCGGAGGCGGCGGTAGTTGGCCGGCTCCTTCTTCTTCAGCCAGGCGATCTTGCCCGCGGTGAAGCCGGCGAGCACGAGATTGCCGGTCTTCTTCAGCGTGGCCTTCGGCCCGCCGAGCTTCTTCATGATCGCCTCGCACTCGGGCACGGTGGAGGTGTCGCACCAGAGCTTGGCCGGGCGGATGACCTCGCCGTTCTCGTCGAGCGGCACGAAGCCGTGCTGCTGGCCGGAGACGCCGATGCCGGCGACGGCCGCGCGGTCGACCTTCTCGAGGACGGCGAGGATGACCTTGTCGAGGGCCTCGGTCCAGGCGGAGGGGTGCTGCTCCATGTGCCCGACCGGGAGGTTCGGGATGAGCGTGTAGGACGCGCGCGCCTCGGCGACGACCTTGCCCGACTCGAGGTCGAGCACGATGGCCTTGGTGCTCTGCGTGCCGCTATCGATGCCGATGAAGAGACTCATGGGTGATGTGTAATGATCTATTGGAGGTGGTAAGCGTGTCGCACCGGGGGAGGCGGAGGCCGACGATCTTCCGGGTCGCCGCGAACCCCGCCACAACAAAAAGGCCGCGGGCGCATGCCCGCGGCCCCTGGAAGCGGGTCCTTGGCGGCGGCTCAGCGCTTGAGCGAGGCGCAGAACACGCCGAGACGGCGCACACCCTCGGCGATGATCTTGTCGCCGGTCGCATAGCTCAGGCGCAGGCAGTCGTCGGCGCCGAAGGCGACACCGGGGACGGCGGCGACCTTCTCCTGCTCGAGGAGCTTGGTGCAGAAGTCGCCCGAGGTCAGTCCGAAGGACGAGATGACCGGGAAGAGATAGAACGCACCCTGGGCGAGACCGCAGGTGATGCCAGGGATCTTGTTGAGCTCGGCATGGAGGAACTTCCGGCGGCGGTCGAAGGCCTCGAGCATGGGCTTGAGCGCGGCGGCGGCCTTGTCCTTCTCCTTGAGCGCGGCGAGGGCGCCATACTGGGCGAAGGTCGTGGCGTTCGACGAAGTCTGACTCTGGATGTCGATCGCGGCCTTCAGCACCTCGGCCGGGCCGACCATGGTGCCGAGGCGCCAGCCGGTCATCGAATAGCTCTTGCTGAAGCCGGACACGACGATCGTCGCGGCGGCGGCCTCGGGCGAGAGCGTGGCGGCGCAGAAGTGCTTCTGGCCGTCATAGGTGAGATGCTCGTACATCTCATCGGACATCAGGTAGAGGCCGTGCTTGAGCACGACGCCCACGAAGGCCTCCATCTCGGCCTTGGTGTAGACCGCGCCGGTGGGGTTGGAGGGGCTGTTGAGGATGACGAGCTTGGTGCGCGGGGTGATCGCGGCCTCCAATTGCGCGGCGGTAAGCTTGAAACCGTTCTCGGCGCCGGCGCTGACGATAACCGGCGTGCCGCCGGCGAGCTTCACCATCTCGGGATAGCTCACCCAGTACGGCGCGGGGACGATGACCTCGTCGCCGGGCCCGACCGTCGCCATGATGGCGAGGTAGCAGGAATATTTGCCGCCGGGGCTCACGCACGTCTGCGCGGGCTTCACCTGCAGGCCGTAGTCGGCGGCGTAGCGCTCGGCGATGGCGGCGCGCAGCTCGTCGATGCCGGCGGCCGGCGCGTACTTGGTCTTGCCTGCGGCGAGGGCCTTGGCGCAGGCCTCCTTGATGAAATCGGGCGTGTCGAAATCGGGTTCACCAGCGGCGAAGCCGCAGACGTCGACACCGGCGGCTTTGAGGGCCTTGGCCTTGGCATCCACCGCCAAGGTTGGCGACGGCGAGATGTTCTTGGCCCAGGGGGAGAGGGAACGGCGGTTTTGGCTCATGGAGAGAATGCGCAGGCTGGAAGGAGGTTACTCGCGAGGCAAGCACGGGAGCGCCGCACCCGCCACCCCGCCACCGATGGGCCGCGGGAGGGGCCCGTCAAGTCCGCAGGCGGCGACAAAAAACCCCGCGGAGCGATCCGCGGGGTCGGGAAACGTTGAGTGGAGCGTTCCTTACTTCTTCTTCTTGGCGGCCTTCTTGGAGACCGGGAGGGCGTCGATCGCGGTGCGGAGCAGCTCGCCGACGCTCACGTCGTGCTTCTTGGCCAGCTTCACAAGGCGCTGCTTGCTGTCCATGCGGAGACGCACGGAGATCTGGCGATGCGCCTTCACCGGGGCGGAGTAGGAACCGAAGTCGAACGTCTCGATCGCGTGGCGGATCACCTCGCTGTTGGTGGCCATGTCGAGGCTGCTGCGGGCAGCTTCGATCTTGGCGAGGAGCTCTTCCTTGAGATCGAACGTGTGGGGGGAACTTTCCTGGGAAGCGGAGGGCATATCAGTATTCGGTTAACGGTGTTGATGTATCGCAGTTGCGGTTGAGACAACGTAATTTTCCCGAAACGTATCCGACGGCAACTAGTTTTTTGCATCGGGGTTTCCCGGACGCGCCCTCGGGGCTCCGCCACGACCTCCGCCGGCCGGGAGAATCACCCCAGCGGCGCGCTCGGCCGGCGCGGGCCGGCGCGTCGTTGCGGGACGGACGCGCCGCCGCGGAGAAAATTCTCCGCCCGACCGTCACAGCACCAGCAGCAACCCGCCGACCAGCACCAGGCCGCCGGCGGCGGCCACCAGCGGCCAGAACCACCGCATCCACGGTGGGCGGGCCAGCCAGAGTTCGATCGCCGCGACCATGCGGCGGGCGTAGGCGTGGCCCGGCTCCCGTTCGAGGAGCAGCCGCCACAGCGGCAACGCGGCGCGGTAGTCGCCCGCGCCGGTGACGAGCGCGGCGAACGCGTGCAGCAACACCGGGTCGGCGGGCGGCAGGCCGCCGGGGGCGACGACCGCCATCGCCTCCCGCAGCCGGCCGCGCCGCGCCAGCTGCTGCGCCTGCAGCAGGCGCAGCGACGTTTCCAAGGACTCGAATCCGGGATCGGCCATGGCGCTCGCTCAGCCGAGGATGCCCGAGCCGTAACCGCGCTGGACTTCGCCCAGCACCTGTTGCGGCAGCAGATCCTGGAGACTGAAGACCACTTCCTTGAGCGCGGGGGTGTTGCCCTGCGCCACGGCCTCGCGGCCCTGGCGGATGAGCTCCTCGGCCCGGGCCGCGTCGCTCATCTGCGGCTGGCAAGCGACAAGACTCTCGAAATGCGTGACCCAGAAGGCGGCCTGGCGGAAGAGGATCGCCGAAGAGACGTCCTCGATCTCGGCCTTCTTGGTCCGCAGCCGGGTGGCGTTCTTCTCGCCGATGAGGGCGGCGACCTGTTCGCGCAGCGTGCGCGAGCGGGACTTCTCCTCGTTGGTGCCGTTCTGGAACGCGAGGGTGTCGAGTTCGGTGAGCTTCACGTCGACCTCCTTGACCAGCGACGGCCAGGTGGCGCGGTCCTCGACCTCGTCGAGGCGGATCTTCCACTCGAGGATCTCGCGCTCGACGCGCAGGAGGGCGTCGAACTCGGCCTTCTCGTGGTTGAGGATGGCGTCGATCTCCTGGGTGGCGGCGGAGGTCTCGTGTTCCTGGAGCGCCTTCTGCACCGCCTGGTCCTCGGCCAAGTGCGGGTTCTCCTTGAGGCCGGTGAGGCGCTTGCGCTCGCGGGCCCATTCGGCGCGGAGCATGCCGACATCGGGTTGGCGGACCTTGCCGCCGAGTTCGATCTTGGTCGGGAACTCCTCGTCGAGCAGCGGCACGTAGGCGACGACCTTGAGCATGCGCGAGGAATCCATGGCAAAGGTGACCTCGATCTCGCAGCCGGCGGGGATGTCGCGTTTGACCTTCTCGGCGGTGATCTCGAGCGAGCCGATGAGGATGTTGCGGTCGGCGAGGTCGCGGTTGCCCTCGACGATCGGGATGCGCAGCACGCTGCCGGACTCGCCGGCGCGCACGCCGACCGCGGTGCGGTAGGTGCGGGTGCTCTTGGCGGGCAGCCCCTGGCCCTTGTTGAAGTGGATACCGATGCGGTTGTCGGCCATCGCGACGCCGACGTTGTTGATGATCGGCTGTTCGTCGACGACGACGCCCATCGTGTAGGCGAACTCGCCCGGATCGGTCTCGCAGATGTTGCCGGTCGGGTCGCGCAGCTCAAGCGTGAAGACATTCTGGATGCCCGGCTCGGCGCGGATGTTGAGCTGGAAAGCGGCGCTTTCGTTGAGGGTGATCTTGCCGCTGCGCCATTTCGTCTGCTGGTTGGCGAGCTCGAGGGTGTACCCGACGACCGAGCCGCCCGCGGGCAGCGAGAACCGGCCGCCCACGAGCGGGTCCGGCTCGGAGCCGACGGGCTTGTAGATGAGCTCGACGTTGAAACGGTTGGCGCGGGCCGGGGCCTTTGCCGCCGCCGGGGTGCCGGCCAGGCGCTGCGTGCCGGCGAAGACGGCGGCGCCACGGGCGACGACGGTGAGCGGATCGACGTTGAAATCGAACGGGATGCCGAGGCGCTGTTTGACGATGGCGCGGAAATACGGGGCGAGCGTGGGGCCGCCCACGAAGATGAGCCGCTCGACGGCGGCCGGGCCGAGATCGCGCTCGCTGAGCACGCGCTGGGCGATCGTCACGGCTTTGTTGATGATCGGCGTGGCGGCCCGGGTGATGTCCTGCCGGGTGAGCTCGGTCTCGAAGGTGACGGTCTCGCCGGAGACATTGCGCAACGTGGCCTCGACCAGCGTGGCCTCCCGGCGGGAGAGATCGATCTTCGCCGCCTCGGCGGCGGCCTTCAGGCGGGCCAGGTCGTAGCGGTAGCGCTCGACCCCGCGACGGAAGTCGGCCGCGCCGAACTCCTTGGCGACGCGCGGCGCAAGCACCTGCTCGACCACCGCCCAGTCGATGTCGGAGCCGCCGAGGAAGTTGTCGCCGCCGTGGTTGACGACGCTCATGGTGCCGTCCTCGGAGCGGATGAGGGCGGCGTCGAACGTGCCGCCACCGAAGTCGAAGACCATCCAATACGCCTTGGCCTCGACACGCTGGAACCCGTAGGCGAGCGCGGCGGCGACCGGCTCCTGCAACAGGAGCGCGGTGCGGAAGCCGGCGAGTTCGGCGGCGCGCTTGGTCGCCTCGCACTGGTGGAGCTCGAAGGCGGCCGGCACGGTGATGACGGCGGCGGAGATCTGCTCGTTGCGTTTCTGGGCGACGTCGCCGCGCAACGACTTCAGCACCTCGGCGGAGAGGTCCTCGGGGCGCATGCGGCGGCCGCTGGCGCGGAAGGCGTACTCGTAGCCCGTGCCCATCCGGCGTTTGAACTCGAGGTGCAGGTCGCCCTCGGCGCGTTCGTCGCCGACCTTGGCGCGGGCGCTGTGGCCGACCCACAGGTTGCCGTTGCGGTTGATGTAGACGGCCGAGGGCGTGATGTCGGCCTCGAGGTTGTTCTTGATGATCTCGGTGCCCGTGCCGGAGACGACCGCGATGGCGCTGTTGGTCGTGCCGAGATCGATGCCGAAGTCGATGGTGTTTCTGCTCACGATTGTTTGGACGGAGTTTGGGGTATGCCGACGATGACCTCGCCCACCTGGAGGAGGCGGTCCTGCCAGAAGATGGCGGGGCGCACGGCCTCGACGACCGTGTCGCGGACCAGCTCGGGGGTGGGCTCGAAGGAAAGGACTTTGAGCGGGAGACCGGGGTCGTAGGGCTGGCCGATCCAATCGCTCAGGCGCAGGCCCATGGCCGTGAAAGCCTCCACGGCGCCCTCAATATGCCGGTACATGCGGCGCACCTCCTCGCGCGGCTCGCCGGTCTTCGGGTCGAGCATCTTCGCCTGCGCCCGCCAGATGTTGGTGGCCAGGGCGGCGAGGGGGCCGTCGAGCGGGTTGGTGCGGTCGGCCGGCACGGTCGGGCCGGTGGCCTCCGCCGGCGCGATGGCGGAGGGAGGGGCGGCGGCGAGCGGCGGTTCGCGGCGGAGCGCCTCGACCTCGGCGAGAGCCTTCTCCAGGGGAGCTTCGGGCAGGCGGGCCAGTTTCCTGGGCTCGTTCGCCATCAGCAGATGCAGCATGCCGGGGTCGTTCATTGTTCTTCAGTGGGTGGGGGGACGGAAGCAAGGGCGTCGATCACGTGGCCCGCGATGGCCGCGTTCCAGACCTCCGCCAGCGCAAAACGTTCGGTGTCGTCTTCATTCTCGGCCCGGAGGACCACGAATTCGCCGTCGTCGAGCGCATACGCGAGCTGCGAGTAAGGCACGGCCGCGCCGGTTGGCCAGTGGAAAGTCCGCCCGGAGAATACAAGCCCGTCGGGCCGCAGCCACGCGGCCCCGAGCGGCACCGTCTCGCCGTGCCGGACCCAGTCGACCAGTCGCACGATCAGGCCGGGCACGACCAGCCCGTAAAGCGTCTCCAGAATCAAGTTGTAGAGACGCGCGGGGTCCGGGGCGGCAGGGCCGAACAGGTTGGTCTCGTCGAGCGTCACGACCGTCTCGGCGCTGCACCAGGCGATCCGGTGCCAGCGCCCGCCCGCCGGGCCCTCCTCCCCTGCCGCGACCACGCCGTAGCGCAGGCCGGTGATGTCGTCCGGGGCGAGGTTCACGCCGTTGAAGACGAGGCGCGTCGGATCGAGGTCGAGCACATGGCCGCCGACCTCGAGATGCAGCTGGTTGCTGCCAAAAGCGCTCAGCGGCGTGCCCGCCGACGCGGACTCCGCCACCGGCTCGGGCGCGGCGAGGTTCCCCTCCGCCCCCGCGGGCGCGGACTCGGTCCACAACGGCAGTTCGCTCTGCTGCGGCGCCGGTTCCGCCGTGGTGCCCGGCGGCGCGCTGGCCACCGGGGTCTCGTTCTCCGTCGGCACGACGGCCTCGGCGAGCGCGGCCGCCTCCGCCGCCGCGGTGGCATGCTCGGCGGCCATCTCCCGGGCCTTGCGGCGCACGATCTCCAGCAACAACTGCTCGCGCTCCCGATGCAGCGCCGCGCGCTCGGCGCCGTCGGAGATTTCGGCCGCGGTGGCGAGCGCCCGGGCGGCGAGGTCGAAATTCTCCAGCTGGTAGCAGGCGGCGTGGGCGAGCTCGCGCAGGGCGCGGCGCACGTTCGCCATGTAGTCGGCCCGCGCACGCGGGCCGAGGTTGAGGCGGTCGGCGCCGGGCACGAACTCCTCCAACAGCAGCCGGTACGCCGCCTCGAACTCGGCCGCCTCGGCAAGGGCCGGATCGGCGTTGGGCTCGGCCGGCGGCAGCTTCTCGACGATCGCGTTGCCGTGCAGGATGTCCGCCGTCTCCTCGAGCCGGCGACGCACTTCCGGGGTGGCCGCGAGCGTGGTCAGGTGGGTGAGCCAGGGGAGCACCCCGCAGCTGTCGAGCGTGCGGCGCTGGTAGGCAATGATGCCCTCCAGCGCGGCGTCGACCACCCGCGTGCTGACTTCGCGGTACACCTCGGAATCCCGCCCGCAGATCGCCTCGATCACCGCAAATTCGTCCGCGGCCTCGGCGAGCAGCCCCGCCGTGAGCGCGAGGCCGACCGAGCCGTCGCCGGTGAGGCGGCGGGCGGTGTCGCGCACGAGCAGGTCGACGCCCTGGACGACGCGGGCGATCGCCGCCTCGAGGGCGCGCTCGGCCCGCGCGGGCACCTCGTGCACCTGGCGGGCGAAACGCACATGCGCGGTGGATTCGTGCCACTGCGCCTTCTGCGCGCGGCCGATCGCCAGCGCGGCGTGGATCGCGCAGAGCGCATCGGGCAGCGTGGCGCGAACCGCCTCGGCGAGGCCGGCGGGCAGGCGGGCGTCGTCCAAACGATTGATACGCTGTTGGAACCGGTCCCAGAACTCCTCGCTCGCCCGCACCCGCGCCCACTGGGTGATCGACGTGTTCCACCATTCGGCGGTCGCCTCCTCGATCGCCGCGCCGGTGCGTTCGACCGAGAGCGCGGCCAGCTGGTGGAAGACCGCGAGGTTGTGCACGGCCACGATGTTCCCGGCGGCGGCCTCGTTCTGCCAGCGCAGGAACGCCGCGTCGGCATCGCCCGCGAGCAACGCATCGATCGCCGCGTCGCTGCCGTCCTCCGGGTAGTTGGTCGGCCAGAACCAGAAGAACTCGTGGAGCAGGCGGGCGAGCGAGTCCTTGAGCTGCTGGGCCGCATCGCGCAGCTGCTCGCTGCCCGGGGGCGGCTGGGGCGCGAAGGCCCAGCCGAACTCCGGCGCCCCCAGTTCCACCGAGAGCCGCAACTGCTCGAGCCGACGCTGGATCTCCCGGGCTCCGGCCAGCGAGGACAGGCCGAGCCGCCGGAACGGCGGGCACGAGTCGATCAGCTCCTTGGCGACGGCCACGAACGGCGGCCACGGCACCGGCAGCGCCTGCGGTTCAGGCCCGGCGGGGGTTTCCCCCTCGGGAGCAAAAACGTCATCGGGCATCTTGGTGGAGCGGGATCGATCTCGGCACGGCGGGGCGGACGCCGGCGCGTGGACACTCTGGGTGGCGGGGAAGGGGTGGCGGGGAACTCAGCCGGGGGGCCAGCCCATCGGGCGGCGGCCCAGCAGATGCACGTGCAGGTGCGGGACCGACTCGCCGCCGTGCGGGCCGTTGTTGATCACGAGGCGGAACCCCTCCTCGAGGCCGAGCTGGCGCGCGATCGCCGCGGCGGTGAGCAGCAGGTGACCGAGCAGCGGCTGGTCCTCGGCCGCGGCGGCGGCGACGCGCGGGATCGGCTTCCTGGGAAACACGATCACGTGCACCGGCGCCTGCGGCTGGATGTCGTGGATCGCCAGGCAGAGACCGTCCTCATGCACGATGCGGGCCGGGATCTCCCGGTCGATGATACGCTCGAAAATGGTGGCCATGATTGGGGGACCGGGAGTCGAAACCAAACGCGGCCCGGAGTCGAGGCCGCAGCGCCGCCCCGCCTGCTATAAAAACATCAGCGTGAGCTGCGCCCGCTCGCGTTTGCGGGCGAGCGCGAGCGCGGCGAGAAAATCGAGCACCTCGCGGTAGGCGGCGCGGCGGCGCTCGGTCCAGCGTTTCCCGGGCGGGCAGAACGTGGCGCGCAGGTTCGTGATGAGCAGCGTCGCCTCCTGGTACGGCGCGAGGCGCCGCAGCGCCGCGAGCACCTGCTCGCGGGCCCAGAGGGAATCGGCCGCGGCCGGGCCCTGCGCGGCGTCGCAATGGGCGAAGCCGTGCCGCAGGTCGTCCTCGTCGCCGGCGAACCGCCGCTGGAGCGCCTGCACCGCGTCGGCGAAGGCGGCGGGGGACAGCCCCGTCACGAGGGCGGCCCCGGCGGCCGCGGTGGCCACCACCACCCCACCCTGCTCCGCCAGCGCCTGCTCGATGCCCGCCTTCAGCTGCTCGGCCAGATAGAGATCCTGCCCGGTCACCCCGGCGAAGACGGTATTGAGCAGGTGGAGCGCGGGGAGGTCGTGGGGCGAGCTCATGGGGCGCGGGGGGGGCGGCGTCAGGCCTGCTTCGGCTTCACCAGCCGGTGGAGCTCGTCCATGAACTCGTTCACGTCGCGAAATTCCTTGTACACGCTGGCGAAGCGCACGTAGGCGACCTTGTCGATGGTGCGCAGGCGCGCCATGCAGGCCTCGCCCACCTCGCTGCTGGGGATCTCGGTGCCGAACTTCGCCTCCAACTGGTCGACGATGTCCTCGACGGCCATGTTGATCTGCTCGAGGTCGACCGGGCGCTTGTGGCAGGCGGCGCGGATGGCGCGCACGATCTTCTCGCGCTCGAACGGCTCGCGGCGGCCGTCGCGTTTGATCACGACCAGATCCTCGCGCACGATCATCTCGGTCGTCGTGTAGCGGTGGCCGCACTCCAGGCACTCGCGCCGGCGGCGGATGGTCGTGCCCTCGCGGCTGATCCGCGAGTCGATCACCTTGTCCTCGATCGAGGTGCACTTGGGGCAGCGCATGGGGAAGGGACGATGGAGACGGGGCGAGGGCCGAGGGGGAGGAGCAGTCGGGCGGCCCGGAACGAGCCGCTCAGTTCAACGTCAGGAAATTCTTCAGGAGCGTCATGCCCTCCTGCGTGGCGATCGACTCGGGGTGGAACTGCACGCCCCAGATCGGGAGTTCGCGGTGGCGCAGCCCCATGATCTCGCCCTCGGCCGTCTCGGCCGTGATCTCGAGGCAGGCCGGCAGCGAGGCGCGCTCGACCAGCAGCGAATGGTAGCGCGTCGCGGCGAAGGGGTTGGGCATGCCGCGGAACACATCGGTGTTCCTGTGCAGGATCGGCGAGGTCTTGCCGTGCATGAGGCGGTCGGCACGCACGACCTTGCCGCCGAAATAGTGCCCGATCGACTGATGGCCGAGGCAGACGCCGAGGATCGGCTTCACGCCCGCGAAGGCCTTGATGATGTCGAGCGTCACGCCCGCCTCCTTCGGCGAACACGGGCCGGGCGAGAGCAGCACGCGCTCCGGGTTGAGCGCCAGCGCCTGCGCCGGGGTGATCTCGTCGTTGCGGAAGACCTTCTGCTCCACGCCCAGCTGGCCGAAGTACTGGACGAGGTTGAAGGTGAAGGAGTCGTAGTTGTCGATGACGAGCAGCACGGCGGGTGAGGGTTGCGGCGTTGGAGATCAGGTCAAGCGCCCGCCCGGGCGAGTTATTGACAATCACCACCTTGCCGGGCGCTCTCCTTGCGCGAGGAAAACGGCCCATGCCAGAACACTTTCAACTGCTCCAAACCGACACCGCCACCGGCGCCCGCCGCGGCCGCCTCCGCACCCGGCATGGCACCATCGAGACGCCGATCTTCATGCCCGTCGGCACCCAGGCGACAGTGAAGGCGATCACGCCCGCCCACCTGCGCGAAATCCACGCGCAGATCATCCTCGGCAACACCTATCACCTCAACCTCCGGCCCGGCTCGGAGCTCGTGGCCAAGCTCGGCGGTCTCCACAAGTTCATGGGCTGGGATGGCCCCATCCTCACCGACAGCGGTGGCTTCCAGGTCTTCTCCCTCGCGAAGCTGCGCGACATCCAGCAGGACGGCATCGCCTTCCAGTCGCACCTCGACGGCGCCAACCTCTTCCTCGGCCCGCGCGAGGTCATGCGTATCCAGCAGAACCTCGGCTCCGACATCGCGATGGTCATCGACGAATGCCCGCCCTGGCCCTGCACGCGCGACGAGGCCGCCGCCGCCGTCGCGCGCAGCCGCCGCTGGGCCGGCCAATGCCTTGCCATCGCCCGCGACACCGGCTGGCTCGACGCCGGCCACCACCTCTTCGGCATCGTCCAGGGCTCGACCTTCGCCGATCTCCGCGCCGAGGCCGCCGCCGGTCTCCGCGAACTGGATTTCCCCGGCTACGCCGTGGGCGGTGTGAGCGTCGGCGAGCCCGAGCCGGAGATGCTCCACCAGGTCGGCGCCACGACCCCGCACCTGCCCGCCGACCGTCCGCGCTACGCCATGGGCCTCGGCACGCCGCCGCAGCTGCTCAAGATGATCGCGCTCGGCATCGACATGTTCGACTGCGTGATGCCCACCCGTGTCGCCCGCAACGGCCTCGTTTTCACCCCCGACGGCCCGATCAACCTGCGCAACGAGAAGTTCCGCGAGGACCCGCGCCCCATCGTCGACGGCCTCGACAACTATTGCTGCCGCCACTTCAGCCGCGCGTATCTGCGCCACCTGCACAACGCCGGCGAGATGCTGGCCGGCACGCTGCTCACGATCCACAACCTCCACTTCTTCCTCGATCTCATGGCCCAGGCGCGCGCGCACATCGAGGCCGGCGACTTCGCCACGTGGTCGGCCGCGTGGATCGCCCGCTACGAAGCCGGCGCGGCGGAGAAGGAGTAGGCGGGCCCCATCGCGCGCACCGACCGCGGTGCTCGTCCGCGGACCCTTCGTAGCCACCATTCGCACACGCGTGCTCCCGCGCGGCGACAGGCCGGACCCTGGCAGGCGATCCCCGAGGACAACAACGCCCGCCCCGGAGGGGGCGGGCGAGCGGCACCGGGTTCAGGAACAGGGTCAGCGCGGCGACCTCACTCGGCCGGCGCGTCGGCGGCAGGAGTCTCGGCCGCGGGCGTGGGCGCCGGAGCCGGTTCGGCGGCCGGGGCCGGTTCCTCCGCCGCCGGGGCTTCCGCGGGCTTGGCGGCCGGCAGCGCCTCGACCGTCACCTCGCCGGCCTTCGGGTTGTAGATGAACCGCTTGCCGCGCGGCGCGGCCGGGATCTTCGGCAGGTAGCGGCTGGCCACGAGCTCGTCGAGTGTGCGCGGATACCGACCCTCGATCACGTTGAATTGCTGCACGGCTTTGTTGAGCTCCGAGAGCCCGACGACCTCGGTCGCCTTCTTCTCGGTGTCGGAGAGATTCTTGGCGTAGTCCGCCAGCGGCCCCTGCGCCGTTCTCGCCGGCGCGCTCGGCGCGGGTTTGGCCGCCGGGCTTCCGGCGGGACGTCGCTTTTCGGGGCAGCCGGTCAACACAAGCGAGGTGGCCACAAGGCCCAGGATCCAAAGGGGCGGTTTCATGGCTGTCATGCTGCGGAGCCTTCGCTCTGGCGCAAGCCCGCCGCGGTGCGGCCGGAGTTTCGCCAAAATCTTTACGCGCGGGAGCCGTCTCATATCCAGCCCCGCCCCACCGCGGCGAACGCGAGATTGTCATCCCCGCGCGGGCGGCGAGACTCGCCCCCGATGCCCGTCCCCGTCCCCGAACAACGCCTTCGGCGCGTCCTGCGTGTCGCCCGCGTCGATGCCGTGTCGCTGCTCGTCGTAGCCGCGCCGGCCGCGGTGGTGTCGGTCTGCGCCCGGGAATGGGGCGAGGCGGCGGCCGGGGCCGGCATCGCCCTCTGCGGTGTTCTCGAGTGGGCCGGGCGCAACCTCCTCCAGCGCCGCCGGACCGACGGGCTGGGCTGGATGGCGGCAGCCCAGCTGGGTTGCCTGCTGTTCATCCTGTTCCTCGCCTGGGACCTCGCGCATCGCGAGCAGGCCGACCGCATCGTCGCGCTGCTTCCCTCCTTCACCCGCGAACAGCTCGACGTGCTCTTTCCCGACCCCGAGTCGCTGCGGGCGTTGCTCGTCGGGGTGCAGCGCCTCACCGCCGCACTCCTCGCCCTGGTCTCGATCCTCTACCAGGGCGGGCTGGCGCTCTACTACCTGCGCACCCGCCCGGCCGCCCTCGCCGTCTTCGCCGAACCACCGGTGCTCGGTCCGTTACCGCCACCGGCGCCGTAATCGGTCTCCAACTCCGCCGCCGCCGGCCGCCCTGCGCTCGCACCGCGGTCCCGGCCCCGCATCCCGGAGGCAACGGCCCCTCAACCCGCCGCCTCAGCCGTGTTCATGCAGTTGCCGCAAATCCACGAGCGAACCTCCGGCCACCGTTGGTGAAACCACCGGCCGGCATGCTCTCCCCGTAGGTCCGGTCTCCGACCGGACACCTCCGACTCCAGCCCTGCCCGCCGGC
>DAOOFR010000034.1:22173-24264 GCA_035415285.1 Opitutaceae bacterium | reverse complement strand
CCATCGCGTTGTCGCCGCGGAAGAGCTCGCCGCGGCGGACGAGTCCGCCGCCGAAACCGGTGCCGAGGGTGACGCCGACGAGGTTCTCGAAGCGGCGCGGGCTGCCGGCCTGCGCGAGCTGGTCGTTCACCCACGGCAGGAAACCGGCGATGGCCTCGCCGTAGGCGAAGAGGTCGCCGTCGTTGTTGATGAAGACCGGCAGGCCGAACTTGGCCTCAAGCATCGGCCCGAGCGCAACGCCGCCACGAAACGCGGGGAGGTTGGTGAGATCGCCGATGACGCCGGCGCGGTAGTCGGCGGGCCCGGGAAACGCGAAGCTGATGGCCACCGGCGGCTCGGGGCAGGCAGCGCAGGCGCGGGTGAAGCCCTCGACGAGGTTGGCGAGGCAGCGCCCGAGGTCGGCGCCAGCGGAGGGCAGTGTGACCAGTTCGGTGATGCGCTCGCGGCCGCGGCGGGCGGAGAAGCGGAAGCTGGTGCCGCCGGCGTCGAGGGTGAGGACGATGCGGGGATCGGAGGCGAGGGCGGGCATGGCGGTGGACGGTGGTGGGTGGACAGTTGCCGGTGAGCGGTTGCCGGTAGCCGGTGGACGGTGGACGGTGGACGGTAGCCGGTGGACGGTGGTGGGTGCGGATCGTTGGCGGGGCGGGTGAAGGTGGCAATCCGTAGGCGCGACGGAGCGGCGGGGAGGACATGCCGCGCGGAGCGGATTCCGAAGCGCTGCGCTCACGCGCCGCGCTACATGCGGAGCCTGAGCGGATCGCTGCCCTCACGGGCAGCGCTATGGCCGAACTCAGCGGCGGGTGCGACCACGGTGGTGCGGGGACAGTCGAAGTTGAGGCGGAAAAAGCCGGGGGCGACGAAGGCGGCGAGGGCGCCGCGGTTGGCCTGGAGGTGGGCGACGGATTCGCGGCGCAGGGATCCGACCTCCGGATACGCGATTTCGGCGGTCGCGTGGGCGGGGGAGCGGGGTCGGTCGCGCCTGATGGTCCCGTCCTGGCGGCGACCGGGCGAAGGTCCGGATGCGGCACGGTTGCAGCCCGGGACGGTTGACCTTTGGCGACGGGCGGTCTTCCTCAAACCCCGCTGCGGCGCGGGAACATCCGCCGCGGCGCGCTTTCTCCCCTCCGGCCAACTCCCTCTGCCATGAGAACCCTCACCTGCCTCCTCCTCCTGACCCTTGCCCCCACCGTGGTCCTGGCGCAGCGCGACACCGGGCGCCCCGACGAGCGCCGGCGCCAAGCCCGGCCGACCGTGGCCATCCTGTATTCGGAACCGGATTTCCAGGGTGACGCCTTCGAGGTCTACCCGGGGGACGAGATCGGGGATCTGCGGGAGGTGCGCTTTCCGGGCGGGGGCAAGATCAACGACCGTGTCTCCTCGATCCGGGTGCTCGGGGGGATGAAACTCAACGTCTATGCCGATCCGAAGTTTCGCGGCGACCGGCTGTCGGTGGAGGAGGATGTGCCGGATCTCCGGCGCCTGGCGCGCCGCGGCCCGGGGTTGGAGCGCTGGGATGACGCCATCACCGCGGTGCGCGCCGATCCGCCGCCCCGGGAACGTTCGCGGCCGGAGCCGGAGCGGAGGCATCGGCCGCATGGTTCGCGCGGGCCGGCGTGTGTGATCCTCTACGCCGATCCGGGGTTCCAGGGCGATGCGCTGGAGCTCGATCCCGGGGCCGAGATTCAGGATCTGCGCGACATCCGGTTCCCCGACGGGAGCAAGATCAACGACCGCGTCTCCTCGATCCGGATTCTGGGCGGGGTGCACCTCACGGTCTATGCCGATCCGAAATGCCGCGGGGACCAGGTGCTGCTCACCGAAGATGTGCGCGACCTGCGCCAACTGAAGCGTGGTCCGGGGTCGCACGGGAGCTGGGATGAGACGATCTCCGCGGTGCGCGTTGGTCTGAGCCAGCGCGGTCGGCCGTAGCCTCGCCGCCGGGCGCAACGGGGCGCCGCTGTGACTGTGCGGTGCGAGGGCGTGCCCTCGTGCTCGGAAGTAGGAGACCGCGCCCGTTTGGGCGCACGCGGGCCGCGCCGAGGCGTGAGCCGGCTCGGATCGTTGCCCTCACGGGCAACGCTACAGCCGTAT
>DAOOFR010000034.1:0-22073 GCA_035415285.1 Opitutaceae bacterium | reverse complement strand
CCGAGGCGTGAGCCGGCTCGGATCGTTGCCCTCACGGGCAACGCTACAGCCGTATTTAGCCTGAAGAGCGCAGTTGGAACCGACAGAAGGCAACGAAGAGAACGAAGTGCGAACGAGTTCGATAAGGGAATCCGGGGTTTCGGCCTTCTCCTGGCAGGTGAAGCGACGGCTCCCGGGCCTGTGAGCGTTGGTTCCCCTGGGTACGGAGGCCCTT
Organism: Opitutaceae bacterium; assembly: GCA_035415285.1. Lineage (GTDB taxonomy): Bacteria > Verrucomicrobiota > Verrucomicrobiia > Opitutales > Opitutaceae > CAJCBL01. Next base: position 21,859 of record DAOOFR010000034.1, on the reverse strand, counting down.
TGTTGCCTTCGTTACCTTCTGTCGTCTTCGGGATTTGGGTTCAGCGGCGGGCTGCGACCACGGCGGCGCGGAGGCGGCGGAGGCCTTCGTCGAGGGTGGCGCGGGGGCAGCCGAAGTTGAGGCGGACGAAACCGGGACCGCCGAAACCGGCGCCGTCGTTGAGGCCGAGGCCGTGTTGCTCGAAGAACTTGGCGGGCTCGGGCTGGCCCAGCGCGGTGGCGTCGATCCACGCGAGATAGGTCGCCTCGACGGGGGCGAGCTTCAGCTCGGGCGTCTCGCGAGCGAGGAAGGCGGCGAGGTGGTCGCGGTTGGCCTGGAGGTAGGCGACGAGTTCGCGGCGCCAGGGTTCACCTTCCCGATACGCGGCCTCGGCGGCGGCGTAGGCGAGGGGCGAGAGATCGGGCGGCACGAGGCCGGCGCGGGCGCCGAGCATGCGGCGGCGGATGGTGGCGTCGGGGACGATGGCGAAGGCGAGGCCGAGTCCGGGGAGGTTGAAGGTTTTGCTGGGGGCCTGGAGGGTGATGGTGCACTCGGCGATTTCGGGCGAGAGGGTTGCGAGGGGGAGGTGCTCGCGGCCGTCGAACTCGAGGCCGGCGTGGATCTCGTCGGAGCAGATCCAGAGGTCGCGTTCGCGGCAGAAGGTGGCGAGTTGCTCGAGTTCGGCGCGGGTCCAAGCGCGGCCGACGGGATTGTGCGGGTGGCAGAGGAGCAGCAGGCGGGCGTCGGCCGGGGTGCGGTCGGCGAGGGCGACAAAGTCGAATTCCCAGCGTTCGCCGGCGCGGCGGGCGAGGGGAACGTCGATGAGGCGGCGTTGGGAGTTGGCGACGGCGCCGAAGAAGGGCGGGTAGACGGGCGTGGGGACGACGACGGCGTCGCCGCGCTCGCCGATGGCGCGGCACACGAGATTCATGCCACGGTTCACGCCGGGCGTGAAGACGTGCCACTCGGGGTCGATCCGCCAGTGGTAGCGCTCAAGGAGATGGGCGACGATGGCCTCGACGGCGGACTGGGGTGGCAGCGTGTAGCCGAAGACGCCGTGGTCGACGCGGCGGTGGAGCGCTTCGAGCACGCAGGGCGGCGAGGCGAAGTCCATGTCGGCGACCCACATCGGGAGCACGTCGCGGCCGGCGTAGCGTTCCCATTTCTCGCTGCCGGTGGCGCGGCGGTCGATGATGCGGTCGAAATCGGTGGGCATGGCGGGGAGAGGAGGAAAGCGCGGCGGGGCGGGGGCGGCGATTGCGGAATGCGTTCTACTTGTGGAAGAATCTTCGGGATTTCGGATTGCGGAATGGCAGAGGGGAAAATGTGGAAAGCAGGGAATCAGGAACGGGAGGAATTCGAAATTTGGACCCTGGACCCTGAACTTCGACTCTGTCCACTCCGTCGCTGAGGCGGGCTTTGTGCCCGTCAGTTCCGGACGCGTGGGATGGCGGGTGTAAAGCCCTCCCCACCATTCGGAGGCGTCGCCGGCGGGGCGTGTCGGAATAGCGCGCGGCGAAATTTCCCACGTGGACAGGCTGGCACAGCGCGGTGGCGGCGGTGCGGGCGAAGATGGTTGGTTATCAGGAGGAAACACATCCGCACGGGCCGGCATCGCCTGTGCAACCTTGGGCGGCAGTTCAGCAACCACTTCCGCCATACGGAAACGAAACCGAAACTCGAAACCAGAAAGGATCAGCCATGAAGATCGTTCGTTATCACCAACCCGCCGCCTCCGCTCTCGCTCCGCTCTATGGGTACGCCGGCCGCAATCCGGTGGTCGCGTTCGAGCGCGAGTTCGATCGGCTGTTCAACAACGCCCTCGGCGAGATGTTCACGCTCGCGCCGGATCTGGCGCCGAACCGCGCCGGAGGCTTCGCCGTCGATCTCTACGAGGACAAGGACAACACCTACGTGCGTGCCGAGCTGCCGGGCGTCGACCGCAAGGACATCAACGTCGAGATGGTCGACGACTACCTGACCATCTCCGGCGCGCGCAAGGCCTTCGGCGCCGACGGCAAGGAGACCGAAGCGGTGGAGTTCTCCCGCTCGATCACCATTCCCGAGAGCGTGCAGGCCGACAAGATCGCCGCCGCCTACGAGAACGGCGTGCTCACCGTCACGCTGCCGAAACGCGAGGAGGCCAAGCCGCGCAAGATCACCGTCGAGGTGAAATGACGAAACAGTAGCGAGGCGCGAGTAGTGGGTCGCGAGTAGGCAACACCAACAAACGCCTCCTGCCGCTGCTCCTCCGCTCGTCGCTCCACCGAAATCCGAGAACGAAACTCATAACCCGAAACTCGAAACCACTTCCCTTGGAGGATTCCACCATGTCGCTCTTCAACACTCTGCTTTCGTCCCGCAACCGCACGCAGTCCGAGTCCGCCGAGACCCCGGCCGCACCCGCCGTCACACCTCGCTACGAGATCAAGGAGAACGCCGATGCGTTCGGCCTCGAGGTCTGGCTGCCCGGCGTGGCCAAGGACGGCCTCGAGCTGACGATCCACGAGGGCGAGCTGACGATCGTCGGCCGCCGCGCCTGGAAGAAACCCGAGGGCTGGACCCAGCTCTACCGCGAGACGCCGCTGGCCGATTTCAGCCTGACGCTGGCGCACGACAACACGTTCGACGCCGACAAGGTCGTCGCCGAACTGCGCGATGGCGTGCTGCGGGTGACGCTGCCGAAGGCCGAGGCGCTCAAGCCGCGCAAGATTGCGGTGGCCTGACCGCCGTCTGCATCGCTCCACCGGAAGCGAGTCCGATCCGGGCGGGGCTGACTTTGCTTGTCTGGGGTTCAACCCGCCGGGCGCATGGGCGCCCGGCGGGTTTGTTTTCTCCGGGTCAGGCCGCTGCGGTGGTTCCGCGGAGCCCCTCGGGTTTGTCACGGGTCCGCCCTTGAGTGCCCTGCGTTACGGGTGGCCGCGTAGGCCCGGTCTCCGACTGGTCGCTGTGGGCATGGGCTGACGTGCAGGCGTGAGCCGAGAGGGTCCGGTCGGAGACCGGACCTACGGGGTGAGCATGCCGGCGGGTAGGCCCGGTCTCCGACTGGTCGCGAGTGGCATGAACCGCAGGGGGAGGCGTGAGCTTGGGGAGTCTGGTCGGAGCCCGGACCTACGGGTCGGGCACGCCGGCGTTCGATTTCGCCCGTTGAGTCGCACGGCACCGGGATTGACAGGGCTGGCGGTCGCCGTGTCATCGCCGGTCTCATGAAACTCGTCCGCCGCTTTCTGGTTCTGGGGCTGCTGTGCACCGCGGTCGTCTGGTCGTTCGGGCAGGAGGCCGGTGCCGCCGCTCCGGCCAGCCCCGCCAGGGCGGCCGAACAAGCCAATCTCTCGACCCAGGCGGCGGCCGCCGTGGCCAGCGGGGTCGCCGAGCCGCGCACGCCCGACTTCCTCGAACACCTGGTCGACCTGGTCCTGGCGCTGTTCGATGTGAGGAGCAGCGGCAACACACCCACGCACTACGGGATCGCGGCGCTGTTCCTCGTGGGTTCGTTCCTGTTGCGGCGCGTGGTGACGACACTGCTCTTCGGCCTGCTGCGCCGTTTCTCGGCGAAGACGGCGACGACGCTCGACGACAAGATGTTCCACGCGATGGAGGCGCCGGTGGCCACGCTCATCACCGTGGCCGGCGCGGTGGCGGCGCTGAAGGTGCTCAAGCTTTCCGATACGGGCGACCGCACGCTCATGTACGCGAGCACGGTGGCGTTCTCGCTCGCGGTGTTCTGGCTGCTGTTGCGCGCGTTCAACGCGCTGCTCGACCACGCGCAGGAGGTGGCGGTGAAGAAACAGCTCGGGATCGCGGCGTTCATGCCGTGGATCAAAAAGTCGCTGGTGGTGGTCTTCGTCGTCTTCGGCGTGCTGATGATCGCGCAGAGCCTCGGGGCGGACGTGAAGGCGTTCCTCGCCGGTCTCGGGCTCGGCGGCCTCGCCTTCGCCCTCGCCGCGCAGGACACGATCGCGAACATCTTCGGTTCGGTCGTCGTGGCAATCGACCAGCCCTTCAAGCTCGGCGAGACCGTGCGCATCGGGGCCGAGGTCGGGACGATCGAGGACATCGGTCTGCGTTCGACCAAGATCCGCAAGCTCGACCGCAGCCTGATGGTGATCCCGAACAAGAGCGTGGCCGGCGAGAACATCACGAATCTCTCGCGCTTCAACGGCCGCCGCGTCGAGCAGGTGCTCGGGCTCACCTACAACACGAAGGCGGAGCAGATGGAGGAACTCGTCGGCGAGGTGCGCCGGCTGTTGCTGGCCGAGGCGGAGATCGATCCGACCTCCGTGACGGTGTACTTCCGCGACTTCAGCGCCTCGTCGATGGACATCTGGATCGTTTTCAACGTGAAGGATCCGGACTTCCACAAGCACATGGCGCTGCGGCAGCGGCTCAACCTCGCGTTCATGCGCGCGATCGAGGCCCGCGGCCTGTCGATGGCCTTCCCGACGCAGACGCTATATCTCGAGGGGGCGGTCGCGCGCCAATTGGCGGGCGAGCGGTCGCGGGCCTGATCGCGACGAGGGTCGGAGCGGACGGTCCCCCCGGGGACGAGACGGCCGGGGAGGAGGCCACGAAAAAGGCCGGCGCGTGGGCGCCGGCCTGTGAAGCGGGGCGGTGCGACCAAGGTCGCACCCTACGTGGGATCGCTCAGACCTTCGGGCCGCCCTGGGCGAGCTTGCGCGCGCGCAGGCGCAGGCCGTTGAGGCGGATGAAGCCGGTGGCGTCGCTCTGGTTGTACCAGCTCTTCACGCCCTCCATCGAGGCGACGTGCGGGTCGTAGAGGGACTTCGGCGACTTGCGGCCGCAGGTGATGACGTTGCCCTTGTAGAGCTTGAGGCGCACGGTGCCGGTGACGGGCTTCTGGCTCTCGTCGATGAGGGCCTGGATGGCCTCGCGCTCGGGGGCGTACCAGAAGCCGTTGTAGATGAGCTCGGCGTACTTCGGCACGAGGGAGTCGCGCAGGTGCATGACCTCGCGGTCCATGGTGAGCGTCTCGATCTGGCGGTGCGCGTGCATGAGGATCGTGCCACCGGGAGTCTCATACACGCCGCGGCTTTTCATGCCGACGAAGCGGTTCTCGACGAGGTCGACGCGGCCGACGCCGTGCTTGCCGCCGAGCTGGTTGAGGGTCTTGAGCACGCCGGCGGGGGTGAGCTTCTTGCCGTTGACGGCGACGCAGTCGCCCTGGACGAACTCGAGCTCGACATACTCGGCCTTGTTCGGGGCGTCCTCCGGGGAGACGGAGAGCTTGAACATGGCCTTGTTGGCCTTGGTGGTCGGGTCGAACCACGGATCCTCGAGGATGCCGGCCTCGTAGGAGATGTGCAGGAGGTTGCGATCCATCGAATACGGCTTCTTGAGCGAGGCCTCGACGGGGATCTTGTTGTCCTGGCAGTAGGCGATCATCTCGGCGCGGCCGGGGAACTGCTCGCGGAAGGCATCGAGCTTCCACGGGGCGATGATCTCGAGGTGCGGGGCGAGCGCCATGTAGGTGAGCTCGAAACGGCACTGGTCGTTGCCCTTGCCGGTGGCGCCGTGGGCGACGGTGTCGGCCTTCTCCTTCTTGGCGATCTCGACCTGGGCCTTGGCGATGAGCGGGCGCGCGATCGAGGTGCCGAGGTAGTACTGGCTCTCGTACTGCGCGTTGGCGCGGATCATCGGGTAGATGAAGTCGCTGGCGAACTCCTCGACGAGGTCGAGGGTGTAGTGTTTGGAGGCGCCGGTCTTCTTCGCCTTCTGCGGGAGGCCCTTGAGCTCCTCCTCCTGGCCGATGTCGGCGGCGAAGGTGACGATCTCGGCGTCGTAGGTTTCCTTGAGCCACTTGACGATGACGGACGTGTCGAGTCCGCCCGAGTAAGCGAGGACGATTTTCATGGGTAAAGAGGGGGCGAGGGTTGGCGGGAAACGCAGGGGCGGCAAAGCAAATCCTCGGGCGCCGCGGCACGGGCGGGGGCCGGCGCCGGGTGCCGGAACGCTGGAGACGCACCCCAGCCGGGCCGGGGTGTTCCACCCAACCCGGTTTACGCGCGCTTCACGCGGGTGGCATTTGAGGAGCGGGCTGGCGGGCCGAAGTTGGGGGCGTCGGGTTCGCGTTTATCATTCCATCATCATGTCCGTTCCTCGTTATGCACCTTTCACCTCCTTCTCCTGCTCGGCTCCGCCCGGGGCACTCGCCGGGCTTCACCCTGGTCGAGATCATGATCGTCGTCATGATCATCGGCCTGCTCGCCTCGATGGCGCTTCCCGCCTTCCAGAAGATTCGCCGTAGCGCGCAGAATGCGGCCTTCGTCAACGACCTGCGGCAGGTGCGCAATGCGGTCGAGAGCTACGCCATGGAGAACGGCGGCTACCCGCCCGACGGCGTCGCGGCGCTCGCGCCGGAGTTTTCCGGATACATCTCGAGCGCGATCAACAGCAGCCCGACCCCGGTGGGCGGCGTCTGGGATTGGGATTACGAGCAGTTCGGCGTCAAGGCCGGGGTCTCCGTCTATCAACCGACGGCCTCCGTCGCGCAGATGCAGGAGATCGACCGCTTGATCGACGACGGCGACCTCAGCTCGGGCAACTTCCGCGATCGTGGCCAGGGTTACATCTGGGTGATCGAGCTCTGAGCGACGCGCGGGTCGCGGCGGACGGCGCCCGGTGCGCCTGTCGCCGCCATCACGACGGTTGGCGCTCGCGCTTCGACGTTCGTCCCTCGGCCGCAGCGGGGCGGCTCAGCGCTTCGCGGCCGCTTGGGCGAGCGCGGCGAGGATGGCCTTCTGGGCGTGCAGGCGGTTCTCGGCCTGATCGAAGATGATCGACTGCGGCGACTCCAGCACCTCGGCGGAGACTTCCTTGCCGGCGTAGGCGGGCAGGCAGTGCATGAAGAACGCATCCGGCTTGGCCAACTTCATGAGTTGGCTGGTGACCTGGTACGGCGCCATGGCCTTCAGGCGGTCGGCCGACTCGGCTTCCTTGCCCATGCTGACCCAGACATCGGTGTAGACGACATCGGCGCCGGCCACGGCCTTGCGCGGGTCGTCGGTGTACTCGTAGCGATCGGCCCAGCCGTGCTGTGCGAGCAGCGCCTTGATCGCGGCGCCGGGTTCGTAACCCTTGGGCCCGCAAACGGTGACCTGCATGCCGAAGTGGTTGGCGCCGACGAGCCACGAGTTGGCCACGTTGCAGCCGGAATCGCCGAGGAACACGATCTTGCGGCCCTTCAGCGAGTCGAGCAGGTCGCCACCCTTTGCCCAGCGCTCGGCGAGCGTGAGGGCGTCGGCGTAGATCTGGCAGGGGTGGAGCAGGTCGGTGAGGGCGTTGACGACGGGGATCGTGCCCCAGCGCGCCAGTTCCTCGACCTCGGCTTGATCGAAGGTGCGCACGATCAAGCCGTGCACGTACCGCGAGAGCACGCGCGCGGTGTCGGCGATGGACTCGCCGCGGCCGAGTTGGATGTCGTTCTTGCTGAGGAAAAGCGGGTTGCCGCCGAGCTCGTGGATGCCGACTTCGAAGGAGACGCGGGTGCGCGTGCTGGACTTGGCGAAGATCATCGCCCAGGTCTGCCCGGCCAAGACCGCCGGCCGCTCGGTGGAGCGGAGCCGTTTGTACTTCGCCGCCGAGTTGAACACGGCTCGCGCCTGCTCGGTGGAGAAGTCGGTCTCTTTCAGGAAGTGCATCATCGTTGGGAAAACGGTCACGCTGCCGATTTCCCCCAGCGTGGACGAGGAAAAAGTGCCTGAACCTCTCGGGATCTCGTTTGGTGAATTTTCCCAAGAAAGCGCACGGGGCACTGGGCTCGGCCCCGTTATCGCCGCGGGTATTGCCCACCGGATGGAGTCGCCGAAGCGGGCTAGGAGGTTTCGAGGAACCGGTCGATGATCGACGTGATCACGGCCGCATGTGTCTGGGCGACATCGTGTTCTCCGCCAGGGATCACCTCGAGCTTCGCGCCGTGAAGATGGGCGCGGAGGTGTTCGGCGACCGACAACGGGCTGATCGGGTCGGCGTCGCCCCAAAGCAGCAGTGTCGGCAGCGTCAGGCGCCCGAGTTCTGGCGCGAGGTCGCCGTGGTAGTCGGAGAACCAGCGTGGGAGCGCGGGGTTGGCGGCGATGAACTCGGGGCGCCAGTCCGCGACGCGAAGGTCGGCGACCTCAAGCCCGCCGGAAGTCGCAGTGAGGACCAGATGCGTCACGAACTCCGGGCGGCGGAGCGCGGCCAGCAGCGCGACGACGCCTCCCATCGACTGGGCGATCAACGCGGACGGCCGCTCGAGTTTGGCGGCGACCAATGCCGCGAGGTCGTCGAGGCCGCGGATCGAGGGATCGACGGGAACGTCGCCGAATCCAGGCCAACCGAAGAATACACGCGTAGCCCGCGTCGTGAGCTGATCCGCCACAGGCCGCCAGAAGCCGCCGCGACCCAAGGCGCCTGGCAGGAAGAACAATTGTTCGGGCCCGGTCATTTCGCGAAGAACGGCGTCTGCGCCAGCCCGTTGATCGTGAACTGCACGGCCACCGCGGCGAGCAGCAGACCCATGATGCGGGTGACGAGCTTGAGCGCCAGCGGGTTGACCCTCCGTGCGCTCGTGCTGGCGAAGCGGAGGATGAAATAGGAGAGCCCGCACACGGCGGCGATGCAGGCGAAGAGCGCGAGGTGCTGCGCGACCCCCCTGGCCTGGCCGAGCAGGATCAGCGACGTGGAGATCGCTCCCGGGCCGGCGAGCATCGGCACGCCGAGCGGCGTGATGGCGATATCGTCCTTGGCGGCGCCGGCCTCGACCTCCTCGTCGCTCTGGCGGTCGCGGGCGCGGTTGGCGTAGAGCATGTCGAGCGCGATGCGCAGCAGCAGCACGCTGCCGGCGATCTGGAACGCCGCCATGGTGATGCCGAGGAACTGGAAGATCCATTTCCCGGCGACGGCGAAGAGGATGAGCACGCCGGCGGCCACGGCGCTGGCCAGCCCCGCCATGCGCTTCTGCGCCGTGGGGGAGGCGCGTTCGGTCATCGCGAGGAACACCGGGATGATCGCGAGCGGGTCGACGATCACGAACAACGAGGTGAAGGCGAAGAGGGTGTACTCGAGGAGGTTCACGCGTACGGACCTACGATGGGCGGGGCACGCCGAAGCGGCACGCTCAAACTTCAGGCACCGTCGCGCCCCGCGGATCCCCACGACGAAACGTGCTTGCTTGAGGTAGGGCGTTCTGCCGTACGGCAGAACGCCGAGCCGCGCCCACCCGGAGGGCTCGCCCTATCCGCAGACGCCAGCACCGCCTCTGCATTACAGCCGAGGGATCGTGAGGATTGGGGGCACTCCCCGCGGTCGGCGCGGGTGCCGTCGTCCTTCTTTTGCCGCGGGCTCTCAGGGTGAGGTGGTCGGCGTCGGCAGTGCGGCGAGCCACGCGAGCGAGCCGGCCTGCCAGGCCTCCCAGCTCGGACCGCTGTAGTACACGCCGTTGTGCTGGAAGCCGTGGCCGCCATCGGGCAGTTCAAGCAGCATGTGCGGGACGTCCTTCTCCTGCAGCGCCGCGGCGAGCACTCGGCTGTTCCCGATCGAGACGATGGCGTCGTCGACCGCGTGGGCGAGGTACATGGGCGGAGTGCCGGTGGTGACGTTCAGCTCGGCGGAGAACCGTTGGATCAGCGCCGGGGTGGTGTTCCCTGGTCCGAAGAGGTTGTCGCGCGAGAAGCCGTGGGTGAGCGCGTCCGTCATCGACACGAGGGGATAGACGAGCACGGCAAAATCGGGTCGGCAGGAGACGCGCTCGACCGGGTCGGCGGCCTGTGGGTCGCCGGCGTCGTGGAGGGTCGAGGCGGAGGCGGCCAGGTGCCCGCCCGCGGAGAAACCGATGATGCCGATCTGCCGCGGATCGAGACCGAGCGCCGCGGCGTTGGCGCGGAGAAAGCGGAGTGCCCGTTTGGCGTCGAGCAGCGGCACCTCCGGCCGGCCGGCGGGCAACCGATACCGCAATACGCAGCCCGTGATTCCGTGTTCGCGGAGCCAAGCGGCGATGTTGTGGCCCTCGGCGTCGAGCATCCACCCGCCATAACCGCCGCCGGGGCAGATCACCAGTGCCCGGCCGCCGGCCGTGGCCCGGTCGAGGGTGAGGCCGTTGTACGCCTCGGCCGGTTCGGACGCGCCGCCGCCGACCGGCGCCGTCTCTGCCCACAGCGGGATCTCCCGCGGGCCGTTCTCCGCAACCTCGGGATCGAAACCGTACGCGACTTCGAAACCGTCGGCGATGCCGTCGCCGTCGGTATCCGGCTTCAGGGGATCCGTGGCGAGCCGGTGCTCCTCCCAGTCGTCGAGGTTGTCGCCGTCGGTGTCCTGGTCGGACACGGCGACCCGCCAATACTGGGGCAGGGGGCCCGTGGCCCCGGCGGCGCGGAGGACCACCGCGATCGCCGCCCCGGTCCCGGGGCGGGCGGTGGAGAACGGCACCCAGGTGCGCAGGTCGGCGCTCGACTCGATCTGGTAAGTTTTCCCGGCGATGCCGGACCAGCGCAGGAGGAGATCGCCGGAGGCGCCGGTGTCCGCCGTCGCGCTGAACCGGCTCGCGGCCGAGGACGGGTCGGTGCCGGCGAGGGCCTCGGCGAGGTTTGTGGCGCCATCGCCGTCGGGGTCGGCCGTGGGTGCTCCGGCGGTCGGATACAGCGAGTTCCAGAGGTCGGAGATGCGGTCGAGGTCGCGATCAACCATGGCCGGCAGCGGCAGGAGCGAGGCGAGGGCGAGGATGGTCGCAACGGTGCGGTGGAACGAGCGCATGGTTGGTGTGGCGGTGGTGGCGCGGCGAGCGAAGCGGGCGCGCGACGGCCGGGTCAACGCGGATGCCTTCGGCCGGCCGGTTTCTTACGAAGCGTTTGCGAGCGGAGCGGCGGCGCGGTGCGGCATTGCGGGCGCGATGATCGCGCCCCAGCCTGGGCGCACATGGCCTTCGCGATCCGGCCCTTCGTCCCCTCCGACCTGCCCGCGCTGCAGCGCATCTGCCTCCTCACCGGCGAGGCCGGCCGCGACGCCTCGCCGCTCCATCGCGATCCGGATCTGCTCGGGCATTACTACGCGGCACCCTACGCGGTATTGGAGCCGGACTTGTGCTTCGTGCTCACGGCCGATGGCGGAGTCTGCGGCTATGTGCTGGGAACTTCCGATACGGCGGCCTTCAACGTGCGGGCCGAGCGCGAGTGGTTTCCCGCGCTGCGGGCGCGCCTGCCGCTCCCGGCGGAGAGCGACTCCTCCCCCGAGGCGGATCTGCTGCGGTGCATCCATCGGGGCTACGGGGAGGTGCTTCCCGATCTGTCTCCCTATCCGGCGCACCTGCACATCGACCTGTTGCCAAGCGCCCAACGCCAAGGCGGGGGCCGGGCGCTCATCGGGCGTTTCCTCGCGGCGTTGCGCGAACGCGGCGTGCCGGCGGTGCATCTCGGCGTGAGCGAGCGCAATATCGGCGCAATCGCGTTCTACGAGAAACTCGGCTTCCATTTGGTCGGTGCCTACCCCGGTTGGCGGGCGTACGGGATGCGGCTGGCCACGTGACGGCCTGCCGCGGCGTCCCGAAGCGACCGCTCCGGGGCGATGTTTTTGGGCGCGGAGGCAGGTTCGGACCTCGGGCGAGGTCACTCGTCGCCGTGGCCGCGAGGGCAGTCGTCTTGCTCCGGTGCGGATGGGGCGGGATCGGGCAGCCAATGGTAGGTCGCCGCTCGTCGGCCGAGCTTGGTGTGCGGGCAGCGGACCACGAGCAGTCGGTAGAAGGTGTCGGCCGCCTCGGGGTCGCGACCGGCGAGCCAGCGGCCGGCCTGCCAGAGGATCGCCGCGGTCTGTTCGTCGTCGTTGGGCAGCAGGGCTGCCGCCCAGCTGGCGAGATCGGCCGCGCGATAGCGGTAGTGGAAACGCCTCGTCGGGATCCGCAGCTGCTCCAGCCGGTCCCGCTCGGTCTCGTGCATGGCGAACGTGCGGCTCTTGTTGCCGGCGCTCTCCTGCCGCAACTCGGCCGAGGGCGCGGTGGCATATTGCGCGCCCCAGATGTACCAGTCGGGATCGAGTTCGGTGCCGAGCAGCTCGAGCCCGTGTTCGCGCGCGGTCTGCGCGGCGCGCCAGAACGCGGCGGCGCGTTCGGCGGCCGGGCGCTCCGCGTCGAAGCCGGTGCGCACGTCGGCGCCGTAGGCGTGCAGCGTCGGGCGCAGGGCTTCGGGGAAGTACGGTTCCGCCTCCTCGACCCTGCCCTCGCGGGCGAGGCGGCGGCCGAGCAGATGGCGCAGCGCCGTGCCGAGGTTGTCGGGGAGCCACCGGTAGCCGCGGCGATACCAGCCGTTTTCTGCGGTGCCCGTCGGCGGTTTGATCGCGGCGGGCGGCGCGTGCGTTGTGACGAACGCCTTCAGTTCCTCCGCGGTCAGCAGGCGCTCGGCCACGTAGGCGGCGTCCTGCCAGTGCCCGCCATGCAACCACGCGGCGAGGGCGTTCTCGAAATCGCCCAGCGCGAGCCGGGCGCGGCCGAGCTCGGCGTTGGCGGCGGCGCGCATGCCGAGGTCGAGGTCGGGTGCCGCGGCCACGCGGTCGAGCAGCCGGGCGCCCTCGGCGGTGTCGCCGGCGCGCAAGGCCAGCTTGGCGCGGATCCAGCGCGCCATGGTCGCGTCCTCGGGGGCCAGCTTCGCCCAGCGCGCCGCGAGCTCGAACTGGCCGCCCTCGTAGGCGAGCCACGCCAGCCGGTCCGCTTCGGCGATGGCGTTCGCGCCGGACTGCTCGATGGCGGCGGCGAGCTCGATGGCCCAGCGCGCGAACGGCGGGCCGGGCTCGTCATCGAAAAGCGAATTCCCGACCCGCGAGACGATGTAGCCGATCATCAGGCTGCGCAGCAGCGGGTCGCGCGCGGCCTCGGTGTCGAGGTTGGGTTCGAGCAACTGGCGGGTGACGCGGCGCAGGGAGGCCGAGGCGGTGGCGTCGCCGGTGGAGTATTGCCGGAGGTAGAGCCTGGCGGCTTCGGCCGGTTCGCCCGCATCGAGCGCGGCGCGGGCCTCCCAGCCGTAGCTTTCGGCGGCGAGGCCGAGCGGATCGGGCCAGCCGGAGGCGGCGAGATCGCGCACGAGGCGGAACCAGCGCTGCGCCTCGGCGCGGGCCCCGGCCCGGGGATAGGTGGAGGCGCACTGCCCATCGACCACCGAGCTGCGGCCGAACATGTAGGCGACCCAGACGGTGCGGAAACGCCGTTGCGCCTCGGGCAGGGCGAGCAGGTCGGTCCACGCCTTCTCTGCGGCGGGCCAGTCGCCGGCGCGCCAGGCCGCAGCGCCGCGCGCGTAGAGGAGAAACTCGGACGGGATGCCCGGCGGTTCGGCGGTGGAGGGTGTCGGTGGTGCGCTGCGCCACTGGGCGAACTGCTGCGCCCGGACCCGGGCCTCCGCCTGATCGGCGCCGGCTTGCGTCAGGGCGTCGACGAGTTGGTTGGACTCGATCCTCTGCCGATGCGCGTCGGCCGACTCACGTGCCGGCTCCACCGCGCGGTGGACCGAGGGGTGGGTGCCGGCCAGCCGCGCGAGCTCCGAGGAGAAGTAGCCCTCGGGCGCGGCCAGCAGTTCGGCGTCGGTCGCGCCGAGATGGCTGTTGGGAAAATCCGGGCCGCACGCGAGCGCGGGGAGCGCGGCGAGACCGAGCGCGGCGGCGCATTCAAGGTTTCTCGACCACCGCGGCTTGGAGCGGAATCTCATGGGCAAAACGCAACCACGCCACGGTGACCGAGCTGCCCGGGCGCAGCAATGCTCGGGTGGGAAAGTTGTTCACTGCGCGCCAGCGGCCGTTGCTTTCCGGGGCGAGCCGGTAACCGGCAAGGCCGTCGGCGGCGCTCGGTCGGTCGGCGGTGGGCCAGCGCAGGGCGAGCGTGGCGGGTGGCGGCTCGCTGGTCTCGCCGGTGTTGCGGACGACGATCTCGGCCAGGCCGGACTCCGGCCAGCGAACCGCGAGCGTAAGCGCGCGCCGGGGTGCCTCGCCGCGCAGCACGGCGGCGAGTGTCGCGGCGGGCCAATTGAGCCGATCGCTCGCGACAGGGAGGCGGAACCAGAGCACGCCGGTGCAGTGTTCGGGCGGTTGCACCCGGAGCTCGCGGGCCAGGGTTGCCAGCGCGACCGCGTCGGCGCGGACGGTGCGCAGGAGGGCGTCGCCAGGCCAGGGGGGGCGAGGCCCCTCGGCGCCGAGGCCGAGGAACTTCCCGTCGGGAGCGAAGGCGAGGGTGTAGCCGTAGGTGGGCAGGGCGACGCGGAAGGGCCGGCCGATTCCGGTGGCCTGCCGGATCCACGCACGGGCGCGTGCGGGGTCGCAGAGCGTGAAGGGTGTGTCGGGCCCGGCCGGGCGCTCCAGCGAGTGGACCTGCAGCACGAAGCCGTCGGTGGCGGCGGCGAGAGCGGCGAAGTCGTCGCGGCGGTCGAGCCAGGCCGGCAGGGCGGTGAAGACCAGCGGTGTGGGGCCGACCGCTTCGCGCAGCGCGGCGAGCCAGGCGCGGTAGCCGGGGAGCTTCGCCTCGGCGCAGTCGAAGTCGACCTGCAGCTCGGCCGGCTCCAGTCCATGGCGACGCGCGGTCGCGAGCAGTTCGGCGGCGAGGGTGGCGAGCGCGCGGGCGTTGGCGTCGTCCCCGGCGAACGGCCCGCCGAACGCGCCGATGCGCAGCGAGAGGCCGACGGGGCGGCCGAGCGCGGCGAGGGCGGCGAAGTCGGGCTCGCCGCGGGTGAGGTGCGGCTGTCCGGCGCGCCAAGAGACCTCGGCGGCGAGCACGTTGAAGCCGTCGCACTGCGGGGCGAACTCGTGCAGCGCCGCCTGGACGGCGGGACCGGCGCCGCGTTGCCAGACGTAGAGCTCCTGGGTGAACGCGGCCGGCGCCGGGCCGGCGGATGCGACGAGCGGGAAGGCTCCGACGAGCAGTTGTCTCAGGAAGACGGTGATGATGCCGTGTCGGGCCATGACGCGACGATGGCAGGCCGGCGTGAGCGGGCGAGAGAGGACCGCGGGAGGGAGCTGGAGGCAACCGACACCGCGCTTACGGTCCGGGCTGCCGCTTGCAGGTCGCAGCAAGGGAGAGATCTGCCACGGCCCGGCTCGGCGAAATCGACCGCCGCCAGATGGCATTCTTGGCCGAATGTCCTCAGCCATAGGTGTCGTCTGCAGCCAGTTCCCGCGCGGCTGTGTTCGAGGCTTAGGGGGTCACGAGCAGGCGGGCGAAGCGACGGGCCGCGACCACCGAATCGGTGACGACAACGCGTTCGAACTCGCTGTCGACCGGCTCGACGGCCTCGGTCGCGGCCGGGTTGGGTAACCAGCGGACCAGATCGTCGCTGAAAAGCACGGTGTAGGTGATGCCTGGAAGGCCGGATGCGGGGCGTCGCACGAAGGCAAGCGTGAGTCGTCCGAGGACATCGGCACTGATGCGTGGGAGTCCTCGGCTGCCGCCCAAGGTCATGGTAGTGGAGTCGGCCGCGTCGGCATCCATATTGAGGGCGTACTTGAGGAGGTTGCACACGCCGTCGCCTCTGGGGCAGGCGTCGTCGGCGCCGGGCCCTGTATTCTCCGGGCTGCCGAAATGGCGGATTCGCCACCGCTCGAGGGCGGTGCGGTCGGCCGCGAGGGCTTGGGCGGCGGCCTCGGCCAGGGCGAAGAAGAGTGGGCCGGGGGTGAAGGCGTCGTCGTTGGCCATGACGGCGACGGCGACGCCCGTGCCGAGGTCGAGGCCAGCGACGGTGTTGAATCCGGGGATGTGTCCGCCGTGCACCAGGTATCCGCCCTTCGGTGTCTCAATCCGGTTGATCCCACGGCCGGCCCAGGTCATGAGCGGAGCCGTGGAGGTGCACGCCATCCCTTGCCGCAGAAACTCGGCCGCGGCCGGGGAGATGATCCGCCCCTGGAGGATGCTTTCGTAGAGGCGGGCGAGATCGAGCGGCCGGGCGACGATGCCGCCAGCACTGAAGGCGTTTCGGTAGTCGGCAAGGAAGGGGAGTGGTTGGCCGGAGAGGTAGCCGCGGGCGAGGGTCCCGTCCGTGCATTCGTCGGCAGTCAGGGCGGTGCAACCAGGCAGGGCGGAGAGGAACTGCTCGCGAACGAGCTGTCCCCAGGTGCGGCCGGACCCTTGCTCCAACGCGAGCCCGAGCAGGATGTAACCGGTGTTGCTGTACCGGATGGAGGTGCCGGGGGTGGCAACGAGGGCGTCGGGGGTGAGGGCGATCAGCTCGAGCGGCGTGGCCGGGGCAAGCCGGTTGTAGGCGGGGTTCTCGTCGAAACTGCCCAGTCCGCCGGAGTGGTTGAGGAGTTGATCGAGCGTGATCGCACTCCACGGGGCTGGCAGGGCTGGGTTGGAGCCCAGCCGCGTCGAAAGGTCGAGTTTGGTATCGACCGCAGCCGAGGCGACGAGAGCGGCCGTGATGAGCTTGCCGGAGCTGGCTGCGTGGAAACGCGTGGCCGGGCCGACGGAGCGGCCTGGTCCGGCGGCGCCGCGTTGCGCAGTCCACCAGCCGTGGCCAGGCACCAGTACGGCGACCGACAGGCCTTTGGGCTGGGCCGGGGCCTTGGCCAAGGCGGCTTGGAGTGCGGAGGCGAGGAGCGCGCCAGAGCGCGCGTCGACCTCCCGGTCGGGAATGGGCCCCGTCTCACGTGGGCGAGGACAGGTGACAAGCCCTTCAGGTTGGAACGGAATCGGGTTTCGGCCTTCTTGGGCAACGCTCTGTGGAGTCATGAGCGTACCGCACAAGAGCAATGCCCCGGCGGCGAGGCGTGGAACTACGTTGGGGTTTCCAATCCTGATCATGGCCGGAGGCTTCCATCCTCCATACGGATCGCAATGGGGACTGGATGAGCGGTCGATCCACTGAGGGAGTGGGTGGGCCGACCAGCCCGGAGACGTCCCGCTGGCTGTCGACTGGCGGTTGTGGCGCGGGCGCGGACGGGGGTTCTCCCGTGCGCCAGAGGGTCCGCCCACGGGCGGGAGACAACGTCACGAGCTCCCGAGCACGCTGCGGACGATCTCGACGCTGCGGGCGAGCTCGGCGGGCGTGGCGGTGAGGGCGGGCAGGAAGCGGATCGTGTTGTTGCCGGCGGTCGGGCAGAGCAGGCCGGCCTCGCGCAGCTTGGCGTTGATCGGCGCGGGGTCGGCATGGAAGCCGAGGCCGACCATGTAGCCGACGCCGCGGACTTCCTTGAGGAGCTTCGGAAACTCGGCGACGAGCTGCCGCAGCGCGGCGTGCCAGGCGACGGAGTGGCGGGTGATGGCGCCCATGAGGTCGTCCTTCTCCAGCACGTCGAGCACGGCGAGGGCGCCGGCGCAGGCCAGCGGCGTGCCGCCGAAGGTGGTGCCGTGCGAGCCGGGCGTGAAGTATTCGGCGAACGGTTCACGCACCCACACGGCGCCCATGGGCAGACCGCCGGCGATGCCCTTGGCCATCGAGACGCCGTCGGCCTGGATGCCGTAGTGCTGGAAGCCGTAGAACGTGCCGGTGCGGCCGATGCCGCACTGGACCTCGTCGAAGAGCAGGAGCATGCCGCGCTGGTCGCAGAGCTTGCGCAGGCCGACGAGGAACTCGGGCGTGGCGGGCGTGACGCCGCTTTCGCCCTGGATCGTCTCGACGAGGATGGCGGCGGTGGAGTCGTCGGCGAGGTCGACGAAGCTCTGGAGGTTGTTGAACTCGCCCACGGCGAAGGTCTCCAGCATGGGGCGGAAGCCCTTCTGGATCTTGGCCTGCGGGGTGGCGCTCATGGCGCCGAAGGTGCGGCCGTGGAAGGCGTGGGCGGCGACGAGGACCTTGAAGCGTTTCCCCTCCTCGTGCGTGGTGTTGTAACCGTGGAGACGGGAGAGCTTGAGGAGGGCCTCGTTGGCCTCGGCGCCGCTGTTGCAGAAGAAGACGCGGCCGGGGCCGGCGTGCCGGACGAGGCGGCGGGCGAGTTCGCCCTGCTGCGGGTTGCGGTAGAGGTTGCTGACGTGGACGAGGCTGGCGGCCTGGGCCTGCACGGCCTTGACCCACGCGGGGTGGCAGTGGCCGAGGGCGTTGACGGCGATGCCCGAGCAGAAATCGAGGTACTCCTTGCCGCGGTCGTCCCAGACGCGCAGGCCCTCGCCGCGGACGAGCGTCACGGCGGGGCGGCCGTAGTTTTTCATCACGTAGGCATCGTAGTGGGCCTCGGTGGCGGCGGCGGTGGCGGCGGGGGCGGGGGAGAACGTCTGGCTGTTCATTGCGGATGGCGGAATGCGGATTGCGGAAAAGGGAAGGCGGGACGGGAGGCGCAGGCAGCGCCGGGAGAGACTGAGCGAT
Source organism: Opitutaceae bacterium (assembly GCA_035415285.1). Lineage (GTDB taxonomy): Bacteria > Verrucomicrobiota > Verrucomicrobiia > Opitutales > Opitutaceae > CAJCBL01. Next base: position 3,629 of record DAOOFR010000034.1, on the reverse strand, counting down.
CCGGAGCGAATCTGGAACTCAGGAAATCGGGAAACGAATTCTCTCGCGGGGGGGCGGCACGGAGGGCGGCGCGGGAGGCGGGATGCGAGCCGGGCCGGCTTCGGTGAAGCCGCCTACAGGAGTTGGCGACGACTCATCGTCGCAGACGGGTTTCCTGCTGGAGGCTATGCATCGGTTGTGGGAACGGAACAGGCGGCGCGGAATTCAATGCCGGCGCCGCCTGCGGAATCGTCCGGAAGAGGAAAGGTGGAAATCGGGGAGCCAGGAAACGGGAGGCGGTCACGGCGATAGGTCCCCGACCCGGGCGCGACGGCTCGGCGGCGCGCCCTCATGAACGCGCCGGAGGCGCGTTCATCCCTGGACGATCTCGGTGCCGATGCCCTTGTCGGTGAAGATCTCGAGCAGGAGGCTGTGCGGGAGGCGGCCGTCGATGAAGTGCACGCGCTGCACGCCGTCCTCGAGCGCGCGCACGGCGCTGGCGACCTTCGGGCGCATCCCTTTGTCGATGACACCGGTCTTCTTGAGGCCGTCGACCTGGCTGACCTTGAGGGTGGAGATGAGCGAGCCCGGGTCGGCGGGATTGGAGAGCAGGCCGGGGACGTCGCTCATGTACACCAGGCGGCGGGCGTTGAGGGCGGCGGCCACGCGGCCGGCGGCGACGTCGGCGTTGATGTTGTAGGGCCGGCCGTCGGCGTCCTCGGCGACGGGGGAGATGATCGGGATGAGGCCCTCGGCGATCTCCTTCTTGATGACCTTGACGCGGACCTCGGTGACGTCGCCGACGAAGCCGAGGTCGACGGGGTTGCCGTCGTCGTCGACGGTGAGCTTCTCGCACAGCAGCACGCTGTCGCCGGGGAGACCGGAGGGTTTGCCGCGGGCGAGCGTGATGGCGTGGCAGACGTCCTTGTTGACGACCTCGTCGAGGGTGCGCTTGACGATCGCGATGGTGGCCTCGTCGGTGACGCGCATGCCGTTGACGAAGTTGGCCTTCAGGCCGGACTCGGCCATGGCCTTGGTGATGGCCTTGCCGCCGCCGTGCACGACGACCACGTGGATACCGACGGCGGCGAGGAACGCGAGGTCCACGGCGACGCGGTTGCGCACCTCGGGGTTCGGGTCGTCCATGAAGCTCCCGCCGTATTTCACGACGAAGATCGAGCCGTGGAAGTCTTGGATGTAGGGAAGGGCCTCGAGGAGCACCCGGGCTTTCGCCGTGATTTCAGCAACGTCCATTTCGGATCAAGGGCACCCCGCGCACGCCAACCGCGCCGCGAAAGCGGCGTTGTGTGATGAGTTGGCGAAGACGGTCGCGGGCGTGCTCACTGTGTTGGGAAGGGCTGTGGCTTAAGGGCGGGCCGGGGGTGTGACCAGAAAAAATCCGGGCGGCGGGGTGGGCGGGCGATCGCGGCACGGGGTGCGGCGGTCCGGTCTCGGGCCGGACACTCCCGGCTCGCGCCGGCACCTGCGGCCTGTGCCCGGGGCGACCGGGCGGCCCGAGCTCAGCCGAGCACGAGGCGGCGGGCGTGGTCGGTGAGGATTGTCACCACCGGATGGGTGATCTTGCGCTCCGCGGTGATGGCGAAGATCTCGACCCGGCAGTTCTCGGCCGCGCCGATCTCGCGCAGGCCGTAGCGGTCGACCGCCTCGCGCAACACCACGCTCGGCACCGGCACGAAGCCCTGTTCCTGGGCGGCCATCACCTTCATCAGCGCGAGGTCCTCGAACTCGGCCACGACGCGGGGGGCGACCTTGCGCGCGCGGAACCAGCTCTCGAGCGCGCGGCGCAGCGGGGTGTGTTCGACCGGGAGCAACGCGGGGGCGGCGTGCAGGCTCCGGGGGAAGTTGCGGCGCAGGCGGGTGGCGAGCGCGGGGGCGGCGCAGAAGCTGACGGCGGACTCGCCGAGCCGGTGGTTGAAGGCGCGGAACTTCACGCTGCTCGAGGCCGGTTCGTCGGCGAGGACGATGTCGAGCCGGTGCGCCCCGAGCTGTGCGAGCAGGTCGTCGATCTTGCCCTCGCGGCAGACCAGGTGCACGGCGGGCAGTGCGAGGGCGGGGCGGAGGATCTCGTAGGTGACGAGCTTGGGCAACGAGTCGGCCACCCCGACGTGGAGCTTGAGCGCGCGTTCGGTGGGGCGCTGCTTGAGCGCGCTCACGAGATCGTTGCCGAGGCCGAAGATCTCCTCGGCGTGGCGCAGGGCGATCTGGCCGGCGTCGGTGAGGACGTTGCGCCGGCCGTTGCGGCGAAAGAGCTTCACGTCGAGCGCCTCCTCGAGCTCGCGGATCTGGGCGGAGATCGACGGCGGGGAGACGTGGAGCTTGGTGGCGGCCGGCTGGAGACCGCCCTCCTTCGCGACCGTCCAGAAGTAGCGCAGATGGTGGTAGTTCAGCCAGTCCATGCCGGTGATCGTGTTAGGAATAAGCTAAGTGAAAACACGAAAACGGGTATTAGTCGAATTAAGCGGCCGGGGGTATGGTGGCGCCGTCAACCGAACCCACCAACCGCAACCCGAGCCCTTGTCCGCCATGAAGCTCATTGTGCAACACGCCAACCTTCGCGCCACCGCCCGTCTCAACCACTGGATCGAGGAGAGCCTGCTCGGGCTGCTCCCGCTGGTCCGGATCGAGGAGGCGCGCATCCGCCTCGAACACCTGCCGGCGGCCAGCCCGGCCTATCGGGTCTCGGCCCATCTGCTCGTCCCCGGCCCCGATCTGCGTGTCGAGGCGGTCGACCACACGCCGCAGAACGCCTTCGCGAAGGTGCTGGAGCAGCTCAAGGCGGGCGCGATCCACCGCGCGGCCCGCCGCCTGCGGCGCCACCTGCTGGCCCCCCGCATGATCGCCCCCGGCCGCGTGGCCGGTTCCCGCAGCTGAGCCCCGCTTCCGCGATCTCGATACATGACCACGACCTTCTGGCTCTGGACCGGCTTCAATCTCTTCGTGCTGGCGCTGCTCGCGCTCGACCTGGGCGTCTTCCACCGCAAGTCGCATGCGGTGGGCTTCAAGGAGGCGCTCGGCTGGACCGCCGCCTGGATCACGCTCGCGCTGTGCTTCAACGCCGGCGTCTGGCATTTCGCCGGCGGCCCGAAGGCGCTCGAGTTCCTCACCGGCTACGTGATCGAGTACTCGCTGAGTGCGGACAACGTGTTCGTCTTTGCGATGCTCTTCTCGTATTTCGCGGTGCCGGCGCACTACCAGCACAAGGTGCTGTTCTGGGGCATCCTCGGGGCCCTGGTCATGCGGCTGCTCATGATCCTGCTCGGCACGGCGCTGATCGCGAAGTTCGCCTGGATCATCTACGTGTTCGGCGCGTTCCTCGTCTTCACCGGCGTCAAGATGCTGCTCAAGAGCGACGAGGAGATCCATCCGGAGCGCAATCCGCTCGTGCGGCTCTTCAAGCGGCTCATGCCGGTCACGCCGGAGTTCCGCGGCGACTGCTTCTTCGTGCGCGAGAACGGAGTGCTCCTCGCGACCCCGCTCTTCGTCGGCCTGCTCATGGTCGAGTTCACCGATGTGGTCTTCGCCGTCGACTCGATCCCGGCGATCTTCGCCGTCACCCGCGACCCGTTCATCGTCTACACCTCGAACGTCTTCGCGATCCTCGGGCTGCGCTCGCTCTACTTCGCCCTCGC